>CAMWPZ010000009.1 GCA_947176305.1 uncultured Clostridia bacterium | reverse complement strand
GCCTCTCTTTACGAAAAGCTTTAAAAGGTCGGTATCGATTCCGTCGGTGCTGTCGGGCAGAATTAGCACGGTTTCAGCCGCTGGCGCCTTTTCGTCGCTTGCGAACACTCCGAATATTTTTACTCTGCCATCGCCCGTTTCTCTGCCGAGAAAGCTGACGCTTTCAAGCTTTACCCCGTCGCTTACCGTTTCTTTAAGGGTTATGGCGGTTAAATCGAGCGAATCGTCGAAATTATCGCAAAGAGTTGTCGGTGTTATGATGTTTGGCAAATTTTACTCCTCAGCCGCGGACAATGCCGCAACTAATTAAAGGGTTAAAGTATATCAAATCCGCCGAAAAAAATTTTTACGGCAAATTACGACAAATGTAATTGATTTTTTTCGTTCTTACACTTATAATATAATTTACCTAAATATTATAGTCCTTTTCAAAGAATAAATCAAGCGTTAAAACGGAGTTTGGAAAAATGGCTTTGATTTCGGTTTCCGACGAGCTTGCAAAGAAATCTTTCACAAGCGTCGAAAACAAATTTATAACTAAATATCTGCCCGTTTTAGAACCGAATGCGGTCAAAGTATACCTTTACTCACTCTATTTGTACCAGAGCGGGTCGAATTCCTATACTTTTGAGGATATGGCAAAGAGCCTTTCTTTGACCGAGGACGAGCTTAAAAACTACTTCGAGTACTTGGAAGAATTCGAACTTGTTTCAGTACTGTCGTTTTCGCCGTTTGAAGTTAAAATTCTTGAAGCGGACAACCTTTACGGCACGCCTAAGAAGTTTAAGCCCGAAAAATACGCCGATTTTACCAAAAACGTGCAGAACGTTATAAAGGGCAGAATGATTTCCCCCAACGAATTCAGGGAATACTTTTTGCTGTTGGAAGAATACGGCTTCGAGCAGAACGCGCTTATAATGATTATTACCTACTGCGTAAATCTTAAAGGCGACAACATAAGGTTTCAATACATTAAAAAAGTTGCAAAAAGCTTCGCAGACGACGGTGCAACCACGACTAAGAAGGTTGACGAAAGACTTTCCGCATATACAGGCTCTACCCCCTCGCTCATTAAAATTTTTACCGCCGTAGGCATAAACAAACAGCCCGATATTGACGACGATAAGCTTTATAAGAAATGGACGGATGAGTTTGAATTTAACGACGAGGCGATAACCGCCGCGGCAAAATTCTTTAAAGCGAAAACCGTGGAAAAGCTCGACGAAGCGCTTTCCGAGCTTTATAAGAACAAGAAATTCGACGTCAAGGAAATAGAGGATTACTGCAAAAATAAAAACTCGGTTTATAACGCCGCTATTGACGTTGCGCGCGCGCTGGGCGTTTATATGCAGAACGCCGCACCATATATAGAAAATTACGTCAACGTTTGGTATAATTACGGCTACACCTTCCTCTGCATGAAGACGATTGCAAAGTATTGTTTCAGACACGGCAAAAACAGCTTCGGGGATATGCATGAATTTATTTGCAAACTGTACGACGAAGGAATTGTCGCCGACCAAAGCGTAAACGCAAAGCTCGCTTCTCTCGATGCGGAAGACGCATTCATTAAAGAAATTTTAACCGCTTGCGGACTTACGAGAAAGGTCATTGACTGGGATAGACAGAGCCTTGCAAAGTGGCGCGAGTGGAATTTTTCCGACAAGATGCTTTTGGAAGCGGCAAAACTTTCTTCGGGCAAGTCAAACCCCACCGCTTATATGAACGGCATACTCTCTGCTTGGAAAACCGAAGGCATTACAAGCGCGGATGCAATTAACCACACGTTGAGTGCAAAAATTTCCGTAACGGCGGAATCACGTTCCTCACGAGCAGCAATTGAACAATACTTCTATGATTTAAGACATGCAGCCGAGGATGCGGCGGAAAAAGCATTGAGCCGAGCAACCGCCGACATTGTTTACGGAGAGATTTACAAGCAAATTAACGAGCTGTCAATAGAGCTTGCTTTTGCCGAAATCCGCGACGAGGAAAAGGCACGCAATATTTCCGAACGCATTGAAAAGCTAACTTTGGAAGGCGATAAACGGCTTAAAGAATTAAATATCGATAAAGCCGACTTCACCCCCCATTATTCATGCAAGCTTTGCAATGATACGGGCTACGATAAAGACGGCAACCCTTGCGAATGCATGAAAAAGTATATTTCCACCTTAAAATAGAAAACGGGACGGATTTACCGTCCCGTTTATTTAATTGCAAAATATTTTTAATATAATTAAAAATACAAAATACCTAAAAATGATAATAATCAAAGAGAGGAAAAAAACAATGTGTACAGCGGCAACTTATAAGACAAAAGACTTTTATTTCGGGCGAACGCTCGATTACGAATTTTCATATTTGGAAGAAGTAACGATAACTCCGCGTAATTTCCCTTTCGTTTTGCGCAATACCGACAAAATGTCCAAACACTACGCAATTATAGGTATGGCTTTCGTGCAGGATATCCCTTTATATTACGACGCCGTCAATGAAAAAGGGCTTTGTATGGCGGGGCTTAACTTTGTAGGTAATGCTTACTATAACGGCATTGTTGACGACAAAATAAATATTGCGCAATTTGAGTTCATACCGTATATACTCGGCAAGTGCGCTTCCGTCAACGAAGCTGTTGAACTGCTTGCAAAGATAAATATTACAAATCAGCCGTATAGCGACAAATTGCCTGTTGCGCAGTTACACTGGATAATTTCGGATAAAAGCAAATCGATAACGGTAGAAAGCGTTAAAGACGGATTAAAGATTTACGATAATCCCGTGGGCGTGCTTACAAATAACCCGCCTTTTAACGAGCAGATGTTCAATCTGAACAATTATATGAATTTATCGCCGCGCCAGCCGAAAAATACTTTTTCCGATAAGCTCGATTTAAAAGCTTACAGCCGCGGCATGGGCGCTTTGGGGTTACCGGGCGACCTCTCCTCCCAGTCGCGCTTTGTTCGGGTTGCTTTTACTAAAATGAATTCGGTATCGGGCAATTCGGAAGAGGAAAGCGTAAATCAGTTTTTTCATATTCTAGGCTCGGTAGAACAACAGCGCGGCTGCTGCATAGTAAGCAAAAACGAATATGAAATCACCATTTACACGTCATGTTGCAACGCCGATAAGGGTATATATTATTACAAGACTTACGAAAACCACAGCATTACCGCGGTGGATATGCACGGCGAAAACCTTGAAGCAAGCACGCTTTATAGGCATCCTCTTGACAGGCGGGAAAAGATAACTTATTGCAACCGCTAAAATTTTAATAAAAAAACCGAGGTTTTCTGTTTAAACAAAAAACCTCGGCATTTTTATATGGAGCTGCTAACCGGACTTGAACCGGTGACCTCGTCCTTACCAAGGACGTGCTCTACCTGCTGAGCCATAGCAGCAAACTCATTTACTTGATTATTATATTTTAAATAGCTTTCCTTGTCAATCCATTTTAAGCGATTAATGCAAAAATTAGTCGTAAAATATCCGCTTAAAACTTCATTGCAAGACTATACAATATAAAACCCCGCCGTGCGGGGTTTTATTCCGTTCTTAAAATTAAAGCTTTCTTCTTGCAACCGCAATTCTGAGTTTTCGCTTTTCCGTGCCTTGCTCGGTCTGCGGTTTTTCAGGCGCGTAAACAGGCGCTTCCTCATTTACCGTTTCGGGTAAGGAATTATTCAAGCCTGATTGCTCTTCGTTTGTATAATTTACTTCGACGGGCTCCGTCGGTTGTACGAATTTTTCTTCCACTTTTATTTCCTCCGTCATTGGAATTGGCACTATTGCTTTGGGCGCAGGCTCCGTACGGGTTACAGCGATTTCCGATACCGATAAGTCGGGCAGGAAAATTTCCGCAGGCCTATAAACTTGTTTAGGTTCTGCCGTATTACGCTCTGTAACTTTTGGCTCATAAGGCTTCTTCTCTACGGGCTTTACAGCGGGATACTTCGGTTCCGCTGGCTTTCTTTCGTAAGTTCTGGGCTTTTGCGGCTTTTTATCATACTGAACTGGCGCCGCCGCGCGAGGTTGTGGCTGAGGTTGAGGCTTTGTTCTGGGAATATTAATCTGCGGCGTATATTTAGGAGTTTCAAACGCAAACGAAGGCGATGCGTCGATTTCAATATCCATTCCCTGAGCCTGCAACATTCTTATGTACGAAACCGCGCAGGGATAGATGCTCGTTTTGTCGCAACCGCGGCAGAAAGGTGCAAAAATTCCGCAAAGGTCAAATCCGCTTATTATACTGTTCTTATATTTATCTGCGTCAATAAGAAGTTGAATCTTCTCTAAATGTTCTTGATTAAGTTTATTGGGCATCGTTTTCAGCAATTGCAGAGGTGCGTTATTATCCCACATATAAACTAAGCTCCTGTATGATTTCTTTAATTATACATTAATCGTTACAAAAAAACAAGCAATATAACTAAATTTCTTCCACGGTTAGAGAGGAAAGTATTTCCTCATACTTATCCTTCGTGAACGAAATACTCTCCGGTACGGTTACCGCCGCTGTTCCGCCGGCAACTCCGCATTTTAAAATTACTTGCATAGACTCGCCTTTAACGAGTGCGTTTGTGGCCGCGGCGACCATTCCGTCGCCTGCGCCTACGGTGGAATTCATTGCAACGTTTATGCTTTTACAATAATAGCACTTACCGCCGTCGGTTATGACCGCGCCCTTTTTGCCGAGAGATAAAAGAACGTATTTTGCTCCCATCCTTATTATTTCTCTGCAGCCTTCAAGCATTTCTTCCTTGGACGTTATGCGCTTTTTTATCGTGTTTTCAAGTTCTTCGAGATTTGGTTTGATAAGGTCTATTCCGCACTTTAACGCCTCGATAAGCCTGTCACCGTCGGAGTCGACAACTTTTACAAGCGAGCGCGAAGCTGCGTTTAAAACCTTGTAATAAAAGTCGGCAGTCATACCTTTTGCAAGACTACCCGACAGAACCAAGCCGTCGCATTTTTCAGATAAATGTTTTACAAGCTTAATTAACTCTTCCTGCTTTTCTGCGGAAACCTCGGGGCTTACGTCGTTGACTTCGGTCAGCATTGACTTTCTGTCTATAAATTTATAATTTTCGCGCACTCTGCCCTTGTTCCACACAAACTTATAAGGCACGCCCTCACGGTGCAATTCGTGTTCGAACTGGTGTCCGTTTTCCTCGTACATAAAACCAGTTGCAAACACGCGCGCGTTGAGCCTTGCAAGCCCCGTTGCAACGTTTAAAGCTTTACCCGTGCAAAAGGTTTTTTTACTTATAACTTTGTTCGATTTCCCCACACTCAGCGAATCGACTTCCATATTCACGTCAATGCAGGGGCTGGGGCAAACGGTTAAAATCATTTCTAATTCCTTAAATTTTGTAATAAATAAAAGCCGCTTTTTGCGCGGCTTTAAAAAGTTACATTGAAATCATCTGCAAGGTTTCGTACAACTCGTAGTTGAATTTCTTTTTCATACTTACCGCTTCAATGATATCCATATCGATAATTTCGTTTTTACGGATACCTACGACTCTGTTGCCGATGCCGTCGTTCAAAAGGCGAACTGCTTTATTACCGAACTGCGCCGCTAACATTCTGTCCGCCATAGTAGGCGAGCCGCCGCGCTGGATATGTCCTATCGTCGTGGGGCGTACGGAATAAGTGGTTACGGACTGCAACTGTTTTGCAAATTCATCTGCGGTGCATACGCCTTCCGCTACTACGACTATATTCGAGTGCTTGCCGTTAGCGCGCGAGCGGTTGATTTTCATAACTATATCGTCAAGGTCGAAAACGACTTCGGGAACGACGATAATTTCCGCACCGCTTGCAATTCCTGCATAAAGCGCAATATCGCCGCAACGCCTGCCCATAACTTCGACTACGGAAATTCTTTCGTGAGAAGTCATAGTGTCGCGCAGTTTATTTATAACGTCGATACAGGTATTTACAGCCGTATCGAAACCGAGCGTATAGTCGGTATATTCAAGGTCGTTGTCAATCGTTCCGGGGATACCTATCGTGGGAATTCGGTATTCTTCGGAAAGGCATTTCGCGCCCCTGAACGAGCCGTCGCCGCCGATAACGACAAGGCCTTCTATTCCTCTGGCTTCCAAAGTTTTAACGGCCTTTTTCTGTCCTGCTTTCGTAAGCATTTCAAGACATCTTGCCGTTCTTAACTTTGTACCGCCCCTTTGCACGATATCGGAAACCGAACGCATTTCCATGGAAACCATTTCATCGTCGATAAGTCCCTGATAGCCGCGCTCGATACCGTAAACTTCCATACCGTAGTAGAGCGCCGTACGAACGACCGCCCTTATACATGCATTCATTCCGGGAGCGTCACCGCCGCTTGTCAGCAAGCCTATTCTTTTCATAAACTTCTAATCCTCCGACCGAGTCCTACGTTCAAGCTGTGCCCCCTAAGCCGCTTAGAACTTACTTCATCATTTCCATAGCATATTATAACAGAAGAAATATAAAAATACAACAGTTTTTGAAAAATATTTGAATTTATGTTTTATCTACGTATTTGATATCTTCTTCGTTTATAAACGTACTGAGCTCCGCCAAAAGTCCGCGGCAATAGTTAACGCCCGTATTCAATTTACTGCTCTTTCCGTTGCGCACAATTTTGCAAACCGTGCTTCCTTCATAGTTTGCAATCATATTGACGAAATCGTCGAAAGCTTCGTCGTCAAGTTTGTTTGCATTCAGCCAAAGCACGGGTTGCTGCTTTTCGGATATGCTTTCACCGCCGCCTTCAAGCTTGGAAACTTCAACGGCGATAATCTCGTCGATTATAAGCGAAACGCCTTTTTCTTCGTCTACGTCAAGTTTGCCCTTAACCTTTACGATTTTATCGTTTGCGATATCGCCCTTATACTTTTCGTAAGCCGCAGGGAAGCAAACGCAGTCAATACTGCCGTAAACGTCCTCAACGGTCAAAAACGCCATAAATGCGCCCGCGCGTTTGGTTGTAGTGCGCCTGTAAGAGGATATTATGCCTGACATAGTAATACGCATACCGTCAGTTATGCGGTTATAGGTACGGTTTCCGTCCTCGTCTTCAACGTAATCTTCAAAGAACGAGCAGTTGAACGTACAGTCAGGAAAAGCGTGCATATACTTTTCAAACGGGTGTCCGCTGACGTAAACGCCCAGCACCTGCTTTTCCTTTGAAAGCTTTTCCATAAGCTCGTATTCGGGAAGGTTGGGGTATGTTACGTCAAGCTTTTCTTCTTCAATAAAATCGCCAAACAAGCTCATCTGTGCGCTGTTGCGCTGTTTGCTGATTGCCTTTGCACGCGTACAAAGCTGGTCGTAAACCTGCGCAAGCTGAGAACGCTTAACTCCCATTTCGTCAAATGCACCAGAGAATATAAGCCCCTCTATTAACCTCGTATTTAAATCGGCAATACAGCGAGAAATGAAGTCAGGAAAATCTTTGAAAAGTCCGTGCTTCTTCCTCTCTTCTATAATATTATCGATAACTGCTTGTCCCGCTCCCTTCAATGCGGAAAGTCCGAAACGCACGCCGTCGTTTTCAACGGTAAACACCGATTTACTTTTATTGATATCGGGAGGGAAAACTTTGTAACCTTTTTCTTTAAGATAGAGAACGTATTTCGTAATTTCGTCAATCTTGTTTAAGCGGTTATTCAAAAGTGCGCAGATAAATTCTTTGCAGTAATATTTTTTAAGCCAAGCCGTTTGATACGCAAGCACCGCATACGCCGCCGCGTGCGACTTGTTGAATGCGTAGGAAGCAAAGCCTTCCATATCGCCGAAGATTTTGTTTGCAACTTCAGCGGTTATTCCGTTGTTTACGCAGCCCTTTATGGTACTGCCGTTTATATCGCTTATGCCACCGTAAATAAATTTATCCTTCTGCGCCATAAGCGTCTTTTTATCTTTCTTACCCATTGCACGGCGAACAAGGTCCGCTTCGCCGAGCGAGAATCCGCCGAGGAACTGGAATATCTGCATTACCTGTTCCTGATAAACGGGTATGCCGTATGTGACTTTTAAAATCTTTTCCTCGGCTTCGCAGTCATATAAAATTGCTTCCTCGCCGTGCTTTCTATTGCAGAACGAGTCGATAAACTTCATAGGACCGGGGCGGTAAAGAGCAACTCCCGCTATCAGGTCTTCAAGGCAGTCGGGTTTCAAAGTTTTCATGAACCTTTTCATGCCGCCGGCTTCGAGCTGGAACACCCCGTCGGTATCACCGTCGGATATCAGCGAGTACGCGCCCGAATCGTTATAACCTATCTGGTTGAAATCAATTTCTTTACCGAAATCTTCCCTGATATAGTCAAGGCACTTTTTTATATCCGTCAAAGTCACGAGCGCAAGGAAGTCCATTTTCAACATTCCGAGCGATTCTATTTCCTTTGCAACGAACTGGGTGGTTATATCCTCGCCGTTTCTCGAAAGCGGCACGTTGTCGGCAATTCGTTTTTGACAGATTACGACGCCTGCGGCGTGAATACCCGTCTGACGCGGCATACCCTCCACCTTCAAAGCCATATCGATAACCCTGTGCAAAGCTTCATCGGTTTCGTAAATACTGCAAAACTCGCTGTTCTTTGCGGAACGCAGTTCCTCATACTTGCTTTCAAGGTCGGCTTTTTTATCTGGGTCGGTTTCTGCTTCGTATTTCTTTCTTGCACCTTCTATCCTGCGCCCCAAAAGGTCGCCGATAGAAGTTTTACCGTCCATTATTTTTGTGAGTCTGTCCGTTTCGGAATAGGGAACGCGCATAACGCGCCCTACGTCCTTTATAGAGTTTTTCGCCGCCATCGTACCGAAGGTAACAATCTGGCAAACGTTTTCTCTGCCGTATTTTTGGCGGACGTACTCGATAGTTTCTTCGCGCCTGTCCGTACAGAAGTCTATATCGAAGTCGGGCATGGAAACACGGTCGGGGTTTAAAAATCTTTCAAAAAGCAAGTCGTACTGCAACGGCTCAACATCGGTAATGCCGATTGAATATGCGACGATTGAGCTAACGCCCGAGCCGCGCCCGGGACCTACGGGTATCCCCTGCTCTTTCGACCAGTTTATGAAGTCCCACACGACGAGATAGTAGTCGGCATATCCCATACTGCAGATTATTCCAAGCTCGTATTCCGCGCGTTCAAGCTCCCTTTGCGTGGGCGTGCCGTAACGCTTCACAAGCCCTTCGCTCGTAAGCCTTCTCAAATACTGCTCGGCGGTGCTTCCGTCGGGCGGCGTATAAGTGGGAATAAGCGTATTATCCTTTTCGGGATAGCCTTTTGCGTTGAGATTAAACGCAGGCTCTGTTACTTTATTTGCGATTACGCGCGTATTTGAAATTGCCTGCGGAAGATTGGGAAAAAGCGCCGCCATTTCGTCGCCGGTTTTGAAGTAAAATTCCTCGGTCGAAAACTTCATACGCTTCGGGTCGTCAAGTTGCTTTTTCATCTGAATACACATCAGGACGTCCTGAAGCTGCGCGTCGTCCTTCATTAAATAATGCACGTCGTTAGTCGCAACGAGTTGCACGTCAATTTCGTTTGCAAGCTTTATAAGAAGCGGAAGCACGCGCTTCTCTTCCTCTATGCCGTGGTCCTGAATTTCGATATAAAAGTCGTCTTTAAATACGTCCTTTAAATAGAGCGCCATTTCTTTCGCGCCCTCGTAATCGCCTGCAAGCAAACGGCGAGGAATACCTCCGGCAAGGCACGCAGAAAGACAGATTACCCCCTCGCAGTGTTCTTTTAATACCTTGTAGTCGATTTTAGGTTTGTAGTAAAAACCGTCAACGAACGCCATAGAATCGAGCTGAACGAGGTTTATATATCCCTTTCTGTTTTTGGCAAGCAGAATGAGATGTTCGGCAGTGTTCGACGATTTGTCGTTCATATCCTTGGTCATGTAAAATTCACAACCGATTATGTATTTAAGCCCCGCAGCGACCGCCTTTTCGGCAAGCTGAAGCGTGCCGTACATATTGCCATGGTCGGTCATACACACGGTATCAATGCCGTTTGCCTTGCAATGCTGTATTAAGTTGTCGATTTTGCAAGCACCGTCCAAAAGCGAATATTCGGTGTGCAAATGCAAGTGAATAAAATCTGTCATACTATTCCTTAATCTTTATCCAGCGAGCCCGCTATATCAAAGATTTTCCTCATTCTGTGGTTTATACAGCTTTTTGAAATTTTCAGCCTTTGGGCAAGCTCCTGCATAGAAGCGTTTTTGTCGGCTATACGCGCTTCGGCGACTTCAAAAAGAAGTTTATCAAGGCTCTGCAGTCCTATCGTATCAGCAATTACCGAAATTGCACGGACCTGCTTGACCGAAGCTGTAACCGTTTTATCTATGTTGGATACCGAGCAGTTATTGACCCTGTTTTCATTATTTGTTTTATCTTTAAGCTCGACTATTTTATTGAGCTTTTCAAGACATTTATAAGCCGAAATTACGTTCAGAATATCGGAAATAACTTCCTTACTCTTGACGTAAACGACTGCTGAATCCTTACGGGCAACAAGCTTTGCAAGGATTTCAAAGTCACATAAAAGCTCGCAAAAGTCGCTTGCTGCGATTTTATTAGAGAACACTATTTCAAAGTGATAGCCCGTTCGGCTGTACACGAATTCGTCGGGCAAGGTACAGCTTCCGCCACCCAAAAACGCGCCTTTTACATATGCGGCTTTACAGCAGTCTTTTTCTACGAGTTTTTCGTCTATACCGAATTTAAGATAAGCACCGTCCTCGCTTAACGAAATAATGCCGAGGTCGGAAAGGAGGTCCTGTGCCGAGCTTCCCACACATTCAAAAGTCAGCTTGTCCCTGCCGCTTAAAACGTCGAACTTCGCGCCCGAAACCGTTAGATGCAGCCCGAAAGAGCTTTCAAGCATTTCGGAAATATATTCTGCCGTGCCCTCGTTTTCGGTGACTATTTCAAACCCGAAATTTCCCTGCCGCGAAATCACGCTTCCGCTCGTACGGATAAATGCCGAAAGCGCGGCTTTCATACAGCAGCTTTCGGTCAGCGGTGAAGAAGTTATTTCGTTTTTGATTTCTTCGGTAAAGTTTTGCATATCACAAATTCTTGGCTTTATATTCTGCCAGTCTGAATTTCGGCAGTCTGCCGTCTATATTGTCAATCTGTTCCAAAGGAATACTTGCTTCTGCAAGCAGTTCCTCGGCGATTTTCGTATCGCCGACCCTGTCAGCGGAATGCGCGTCGGAATCTATAACAAACCTTACACCTGTCGAAGCCATAAGGTTTAATTCCTCTGCGGAAACATGGCGCTTTTTAGTGTTTATCTCAATATACGTTCCATAGTCAGCACAGCACTTTGCAACCTCTTCCAAGTTGCAATAGCACTTATAATTGATGTGGCTGATTATATCAATCGGGTTTTTCTTAATTGCGTTTATATACGCCTTAGTCGTGTTTGCGACGACCTTGTCCGAAGGTTTTTTCCCGAACTTGTACGCGGAATAATTTTTAACAAAAATTTTGTACATATCGGAAAGACTTTTGTATCTCAATACCTCGTGAATGCCGCAGATATAAATATCGAAATATTTTAAATCTTCTATCTTCATATCGGTTTCGCCGTCAAGCGAGGTTAGGTTGCTTTCCATGCCCATTAAAACCCTGACGCCCGTAAGCTTTTCAGCCTCGTAAATTTCCGAACGCAAGGCGGTCAAATTCTTCCTTTTTAAGCCGAATAAAAGATGATTGAATCCGTGGTCGGTTATGCCTATTTCTTTAAGCCCCTTGGCTTTCGCCGCAAGAGCGTTTTCAAGCACGGTATTCTTTCCGTGCGAATAAGGCGTATGCGTATGATAGTCAGATGAAAGTATCATTGAATTCTCCTATGTAAACAACCTCGTCCTCAAGACGAATTCCCGTGCGCTCGAATACCCTGCGCTTGACCTCTTTGATAAGTAAATAAACGTCCGCAGCCTTCCCGCCGTGGTTAATTATAAAATTCGCATGCTCACAGCTAACCATAGCGCCGCCAATGCTCAAACCCTTTAACCCCGTTTCGTCAATCAACTTCCCTGCACTGATGCCGTTCACATTTTTGAATACGCAGCCGCAGCTTCTGCCCTTGGGGTGAAATTTGCGCCTTTCAAGATACCCGCTTATCTTTTCTTTTATTTCGTCACCGTTCTGCGGTGTAAATTTCAATTCTGCGCCCAGAATTACGCAGTTTATGCCACGCATAGTACTGTATTTATTGCCAAAATGGCAACTTGTATTTGAAAAACAGTGAATTCTTCCGTCGTAGAATTTAACTTTGACTACGTTGCTTTCTATATATGTTCCGCCTGCTCCGCCGTTCATATATAAAAGTCCGCCTACCGTTGCAGGTATTCCCGCAAGATATTCAAGACCGCCGAAGCCGTTGGATACGCAATATTTTAATAGTGCCGATACGGTAGTTCCCGCATAGCAGAAAAAAGTATTTTCCCCTGTTCTAAGAAAACCTTTCAAACCTTTCGTAACTATTACTGCGCCGTTATAGTTTTTGTCGGACGCAAGCAGATTCGAGCCGTTGCCAAGCGTTACAAATTTTTCTCCGTTTGCCGTCAGATAATCGTAAACAGCTTTAACCTGCTTTTCGTTTTCGGGGTAATAAGCAACGTTTGCCGTACCGCCTAAACCGTATGTGGTGTGTTTTGAAAAGTTAAAGTTTTCTTCCTTTCGTACGCTTTGAAAAATCTTTAAAGAGTTCTCGTCTAAGCCCAAAACACCACCTCTAATATAATAACATTTTTTTTTGTTTTTTTCAATTATTTAAGCAGATTTTTCAATTTATTTATATCGCCGTCAGAAACTATTTTTTCTATATCTTTTTTAGTGTTTTCACTTATCGGAAAGTTAAGCTTATAATCAAAGTTCACTCCCTCCAACTGCCGCATCTCGTCATCATAAAGCCCGTTTGAATTTACGCTAAACATACCGATTTTATTTAAGTCAGCCGAACAGCTTAAAAGATATTCAATAAAACCGTTTGCAAGCTTCGCTCTCTCTCCGCTTGAGGTTACCGAAATATTCTGATATAAATCGTTAAACTCTGTCACGGGCTTTACAGCAAAGCTAACACCGCGCGTTTTAAGTCTGAAAATATCCCTCTGTGTTCCAAGCAAGTACTTATATTTTCCGTTAATTAAGCTGACGTACGCCCCCGTTGACTTTTCCGATTTCGCCCCACTCACACCGCAAAACAACGCGGTGGCTTTTGCAAGATTAACCTTACCCTCGTTTATTACGGTGTTTTCTGAATTAATATCCGAAAAATCAGCAGACGCGTCAACCGACAAAAAGCAGTAGCCGCCGCGGCACCAGGTTTTATAACCGCTTATATAACCCTCTATGCCGTAAACACCTGCACCGTATGAAATAGCGTCTGGCACATTTCCGTTTGCAAGATTTACCCGCGCCGCCTCTGCCGAAATTGAAGTTACCGAAACGTAGCTTCCGTCCTTTTCAAGATATTTATCGCCCACACTCTGCAAATAGTCCGCACGCGAGCCTTTGCCGCCCTCAAAGCTGTCAATCTGCCAGATTCGCAAAACTATTTCGCCGCCCGATGAAGCCGCGCGTCCGTCCTTTTTAGCAAATGCAATGCAGGGCGCGGCTATAACTATTGCTATGCACAGCGCAAGACATATACCGGTTTTAATTTTAGGCAAATACTTTTTCATATAATATTTTACTGCAAAGTACGCCTGAAAATTCATAGGGGAGTACCCGAATTTACGGATACTCCCCCGCCATTCCGCTAAAACGTGCAAAGCACACGCTATAGAGGAACGGCTATATAATAAAGCGTGTTACCGCTTGTAAAAATATTTTGGGCAGTAGAATTTTTTTTATACAAAAAAATAAAGACGGCTTTTCGCCGTCTTTAAAACTTTTATTTTACTCTTCTTCGTCGTCGGGAAGTTCAACGTTGTGGTAGACGTCCTGAACGTCGTCTAATTCCTCAAGCTTATCAAGCATTTTTCTGAAAGTTTCAAGCTTATCGTTATCGAGCGTGATATAGTTTTGCGGAACCATTTTAACCGCCGCTTCAAGGAAGGTTAACCCCTTGTCCTCGAAATACTTTCTGGCATTTGAGAAGCTTTCGGGGGTTGTATAAACCTCGTAAACGTCGTCCTCGACCGTGTAGTCTTCGGCTTCGGCTTCAAGGCAGTATTCCATCATAGTATCCTCGTCAAGCGCTACCGTACGCTCGATTACGATTACGCCTTTATTGTCGAACATGTAGGATACGCAGCCCGTGTTTCCCATCTGTCCGCCGCACTTTGACATTGCCGAACGGATATCGCCTGCCGTTCTGTTTACGTTGTCGGTAAGCGTTTTAATAATTACCGCCGAGCCGGCTACACCGTAGCCCTCGTAAGTTAATTCCTTATAGTCCTTATCCCCTAACTCGCCTGCAGCTTTTGCTATGGAACGTTTAATGTTTTCATTAGGCATATTCGCGGCCTTAGCTTTTGCGATAACGTCGGCAAGCTTAGAGTTAGTGTCGGGGTTGGGATTGTTCTTTGCCGCAACGGCAAGCTCCCTGCCTATTTTCGTAAAGATTGCACCGCGGGCGGCATCCGTCTTACCTTTCTTTGCCGCTATATTGTGCCATTTTGAATGTCCTGACATATCGTTAACCTCACTTTAATTTTTTTTCAGTGCGTACATTGCTATTCCTGCGGAAACTGCGGCATTTAAGCTTTCACAGTTTTCGCGCATGGGAATTTTAACCGTATACGCCGCGCGGCTTGAAACCTCCGCGCTTATGCCGCCGCCCTCGTTGCCTATACAAAGACAAAACTTTTTCGGCGGTGTAAATTTAAATATATTTTCCCCGTCCATATCCGCACAGATAAGCGGTATATCCTTGAGATTTTCCAAAATTTCTTCGCGGCTTCCACTGTAAACGTTGACGCGGAAAATTCCGCCCATACTTGCGCGTACAGCCTTGGGCGAATACGAGTCGGTACAGTTTATAAGATAAATTTCGCCGTAGCCGGCCGCGTTTGCCGTCCTTATAACCGTTCCAAGATTACCTGGGTCCTGCAAGCAGTCGAGCAATAAGCAACTGTCTTGCGGCGGTTTCAATTCCGATTGCGGAATTTTTACTTCAGCAAGAACTCCCTGCGGCGTTGTTTCCGTGGAAATACTTTTAAATACGCTTTCGCTGACTACCGTTGCGCCCGAAAATTCGGTTTCGAAGCGTTCGGTACAGATTATTCTTTCAATCTCACAGCCTGCGGAAATACATTCTTTGACGCTTTTTACGCCTTCAACAATATATAAACCAAGCTGTTTACGAAACTTTTTATCCGAAAGCGATGCGGCGGTCTTTATTACGGGATTTGATTTTGACGTTATTACCATATAAAAAATTAAGCCTTATAAAAAGGCTTAAAATTCATTTATAATGCTTGTTTAGCCTTTGCCGCAAGCTCCGCAAAAGCGTTTGCGTCGTTCACCGCAAGCTCAGCAAGAATTTTTCTGTTGAGATTAATTCCCGCGGTTTTAAGACCGTGCATAAACTTGGAATAGGAAAGTCCGTTCAACCTCGCAGCAGCGTTGATACGCGCAATCCACAAGCTGCGCATATCGCGTTTTCTCAGCCTTCTGCCGATATACGCATAGTTTAATGACTTCATAACCGCCTGACGGGCGATTCTGTAGGACTTGGATTTGTTGCCGAAATAGCCTTTGGAAAGGCGGAATATCTTTCTACGCTTCTTTAAAGCGTTAACACTTCTTTTAATACGCATTTATACTTGTCCTCCTCTTAGTTTTTATAGGGAATCATTGCTTTTACGGTTGATTCCTGGGTAGAAGAAACGAGCGTATTCTGACGCAAATTTCTCTTTCTCTTTCTGTTTTTGGTTTCAGCTTTGTGGTTCTTGCCGCCGTGGGGTCTTTTTACCTTACCGGTAGAAGTGAGCCAGAAACGCTTTTTGGTGCCGCTATGTGACTTCTGTTTAGGCATATTTGTTTCCTCCAATGAAATAGTTTCAAAATTTAAAGTTAAGCTTTTGCAGGCGAAAGCATCATTATGATATTTCTGCCTTCGGTTGTGGGCTTTTTGTCCTGAACGGCTTTTCCGTCAAGTCCTTCGAAGAAATCCTGCATAACCTTCACGCCCTGATAGGAACGCGCGTTTTCGCGGCCTTTCATTCTTATGGATACCTTGACTTTATTGCCTGCCTCTAAAAATTTAAGGCACTGTTTGGTTCTTACGGCTATATCGCCGACGTCGATAGTCATTGAAAGACGGATTTCCTTAATCTCGACTATGGTCTGATTTCTGCGGTTTTCCTTTTCCTTCTTCGCCTGCTCGTACTTGAACTTGGAATAGTCCATAATTTTACATACGGGCGGAACGGCGTTGGGCGAAATTTTAACCAAATCGAGGTCTGCTTCGTCTGCAAGACGCTGTGCGTCGCGGCTGCTCATAATTCCGACCATTTCACCGTCGGCACCGATCAGCCTGACTTCCTTGTCGCGGATAGCTTCGTTTACGGAATATAAGTCCTTTATAATACTTTACCTCACAAAAATTTTGCCGTAAAAAATCGGGCTGCAAAGCAACCCGATAATAATGACGAATACAGCGTTTTACCGCTCAAATTACATTATTCTGCCGCACGGACCATCCGTTGGGGCGAAAGGGGTCACCTTTGCTTAACGATAATATAATACACTTTATTTCTTTACGTGTCAAACGATTTTAAGCGCTAAGCTTAAAAAATTATCTTGTTTTTGTCTTCTTCAACCACGGTCGAAAGGAATTCTTCAACGGACAAGGTCTGTTTTTCTTCAACGCCGCGCTTATTTACGTTTACGGTGCCGTCCTCGGCTTCCTTGTCGCCTACGACGAGAACGTAAGGCACTTTTTCCATTTTCGCTTCGCGAATCTTATAGCCGATTTTTTCGTTACGCTTATCTACCTCGCAACGCACACCGTTTGCACGGAGTTTTGCCGCAACTTCGTCCGCATAGTCAACCGTTCTGTCGGTAATGGGCAGAATTTTGACTTGCACGGGCGCAAGCCATACGGGGAACTTGCCTGCAAAGTGTTCGATTAAAATTCCGATAAACCTTTCAATCGAGCCAAAAATTGCGCGGTGAATCATTATGGGGCGGTGCTTCAAACCGTCCTCGCCGACGTATTCCAAATCAAACCTCTGCGGCATCTGGAAGTCGAGCTGGATAGTTCCGCACTGCCACGTTCTGCCTATGCTGTCCTGCAAGTGGAAGTCTATCTTAGGTCCGTAGAACGCACCGTCACCCTCGTTTATTTCATAATCGATATGCATTTCATCAAGTGCGGCTTTCAGCGCGGAAGTTGCAAGCTCCCAGTCCTCCTCACTACCCATACTGTTTTCGGGGCGGGTGGAAAGCTCGACCTTATACTTGAAGCCGAACTGTTTATAAATTTTGTCCGTTAGTTTTACTACGCCCTTGATTTCGTCGGTAATCTGTTCGGGCAACATAAATATATGCGCGTCGTCTTGAGTGAAACAGCGCACGCGGAAAAGTCCGTGAAGCTGACCGCTCTTTTCATGGCGGTGAACAAGTCCCATTTCGCTCATTCTGAGGGGGAAGTCCTTATAGCTGTGGGGATTGAGCTTGTAAACGAGCATACCGCCGGGGCAGTTCATGGGCTTAACAGCGCAGTCCTCCCCGTCGATTTTGGTCGTATACATATTATCCTTGTAGTGGTCCCAGTGACCGGAATTTTCCCAAAGCGTACGCGTCAAAATTATGGGCGTCTGAATTTCGACGTAGCCTTCTTTACGGTGCAAGTCGCGCCAGAAATCAACGAGGGTATTCTTCAAAACCATACCGTTGGGAAGGAAGAACGGAAAACCCTTGCCCTCGTTCATAAGCGCGAAAAGCTGTAATTCCTTGCCGAGCTTGATATGGTCGCGCTTCTTCGCTTCTTCGAGCATCTCAAAATATGCGTCCATTTCATCCTTTTTGGGGAACGCAACGCCGTAAATGCGAGTAAGCATCTTATTCTTTTCGTTGCCGCGCCAGTACGCGCCCGCAATAGAAACGAGCTTGAAAGCCTTGATTTTGCCCGTATTCGGAAGATGAGGTCCGCGGCAAAGGTCGGTAAAAGTTCCCTGCTTATAGAAGGAAATTACGGAATCTTCGGGCAGGTCGTTTATTAATTCCACCTTATACTTTTCGCCGTATTTTTTCATAAGCTTGACAGCTTCCGCACGCGGAAGTTCAAACCTTTCAATCGGCGTTTTTGCATTAATTATCTTCTGCATTTCGGTTTCGATTTTCTTGAAATCGTCCTGCGTTATGGGCGTGTTGAAATCGATATCGTAATAGAAGCCGTTATCGATTACGGGGCCTATTGCAAGGTTGCAGGTGGGATAAATATTTTTAATTGCCTGTGCAAGAACGTGCGCGCAGGTGTGACGGTAAACTTCCAGTCCTTCCTTATCTTTGAGCGTGACAATCTCTAACTGGTCGCCGCCGTTGAGCTTAGTCGAAAGGTCGCAAAGCACACCGTTTACCTTTGCGGCAACAGCCGAACGAGCCAATCCGTCGCTTATTTTCTGCGCGGCCTGCAAGCAGTTCGCCCCTTCCTCAACTTCGAGTGCGCTGCCGTCTTTAAGTTTAATTTTCATAACTTCCTCCAAAAAATAAAAGTCCTTAAACGAAATTCAATCGTTTAAGGACGCAAAATCTGATTGCGCGGTTCCACCTTAATTGCCTTTACAAAATGCAAAAGCCGCTCTTTAAAATTCGGTTTTTATAAAAGTGGTTTCCCGTTACCCTTTAAATTATGCGGCTCACAGCATACGTCGCACTCTCTGAAAATTTATCGGCGGTACTTGTCTTTATCCGAACGACTATATATTAGTACAATTAAATTCTTTTGTCAATATTTAAAAGGACTTTTAGTTGAAAATATTTGCCAACGGGCGCACTATTATGTATAATTATCATTAAGAAATTTTCCAAGGCGGCGCATTATGGCTTACACGAATTTCGGCGAAGTTGAAAAGAAATGGATAAAATACTGGGAAGATAATAAAACCTTCCACACCGATTTACACGACTTTTCAAAACCTAAATATTATATTCTGGATATGTTCCCCTATCCCTCGGGCGCGGGGCTTCACGTCGGTCACCCCGAAGGCTATACCGCAACCGACGTCATTGCGAGAATGAAGAAAATGCAGGGCTACAACGTTCTGCATCCTATGGGCTTCGACAGCTTCGGACTGCCCGCCGAACAATACGCCGTTAAAACGGGCAACAACCCCGACGGATTCACGCAAAAAAATATTAAAACCTTTACCGCACAGCTTAAAATGCTGGGGCTTGGCTACGACTGGGACCAGACGGTTTCCACATGCGATCCCTCCTACTATAAATGGACGCAGTGGATATTCAAACAGCTTTGCAAGGACGGACTTGCAAGATACGAGGAAATGCCTGTAAACTGGTGTGAAGAACTCGGCACCGTGCTTGCAAACGACGAAATTATCGACGGAAAAAGCGAGCGCGGCGGTTACCCCGTTGTACGCAAGAATATGAAGCAGTGGGTAATCGATATTAACAAGTATGCTGAAAGACTTTTGGAAGGGCTTGAAGATTTGGACTGGGCGGAAGCTTCAAAAACCGCGCAGAGAAACTGGATAGGCAAGTCCGTCGGCGCGAACGTTGATTTCAAAATCGACGGAGCGGACAAGTCGTTTACTGTATTCACCACCCGTTGCGATACGATTTTCGGCGTTACCTACTGCGTGCTTGCGCCCGAACATAAATTGGTTGACGAAATTACAACTAAGGATCAAAAAGCCGAAGTCGAAGCTTACAAAAAGCTGTGTGCGAGCAAGTCCGACTTGGAACGCACAGATTTAAACAAGGAAAAAACGGGCTGTTTTACGGGCGCATACGCTATAAACCCCGCAAACAAAAAGAAAATTCCTGTATACATTTCCGACTACGTTTTAACCTCATACGGCACGGGCGCGATTATGGCTGTTCCCGCGCACGATACGCGCGATTATGAATTTGCAAAAAAATTCAACCTGCCTATTATCCCCGTACTTGAAGGCGGTGACATTACTAAAGAAGCCTTCACGCAGGACGGACCGCATATAAATTCCGAATTTTTGAACGGCTTAAATAAGCAGGAAGCTATCGATAAGATGGCTGAGTGGCTTGCCGCCAACAAATGCGGTAAAAAGACGGTAACTTATAAACTGCGTGAGTGGATATTCGCCCGCCAAAGATACTGGGGCGAGCCTTTACCCGTCGTTCACCTTGAAAACGGTGAAATCTATCTTTTGGACGATAAGGAACTCCCCCTCGTTCTTCCCGAAATGAGCGACTACAAGGCGCACGGCGGACACGCACCTCTGGAAAACGCAACCGACTGGGTTAACGTGGAAGTTAACGGAGTTAAAGGCAAACGCGAAACGACGACAATGCCGGGGTCGGCCGGCTCGAGCTGGTACTTTTTAAGATACTGCGACCCCCACAACGACGAAAAATTTGCTGACTTTGAGCTTTTGAAGCACTGGCTGCCCGTTGACTTTTACCTCGGCGGAAAAGAACACCTCGTCGGTCACCTACTCTATTCACGTTTCTGGAATAATTACCTTTTCGATAAAGGGCTTGTTCCCTATAAAGAGCCGTTCAAAAAGCTGTTCCACCAAGGTATGATTCTCGGTGAGGACGGAAACAAGATGTCCAAAAGCCTCGGAAACGTCATAAACCCCGACGACGTAATTGCAAAATACGGCGCGGATACTTTGAGAATGTACGAGATGTTTATGGGCCCCGTTGCGGACACCAAGCCGTGGAGTACGGCAAACATCGAAGGCGTTAAAAAGTTTATCGACAGAATTCACAGGCTGTACTTCGAGCTTAATGCAATTTCCGAAACTGAAAACAAAAACCTTGAAAAGCTGTACCACCAGACGGTTAAAAAGGTCGGCGAAGATTACGAAGCTTTGAAGGTAAACACTGCGATTTCGCAGATGATGATTTTCGTAAATGCGGTTTACAAGGAAGTCGGCGAGGGCCGCAGCTTCCCGAAGGAATACGCGGAAGGTTTGATTAAGCTTTTAAACCCCGTTATCCCCTTTATAACCGAAGAAATCTGGACTACCGTGTTAAAGCACGACAAAACTATAGCATTTGAAAGCTGGCCGAAATTCGATATTTTCAAGTGCGGCGAGGACAGCTTTGAATACGCCGTGCAGGTAAACAGCAAAATCAAAGCTAAAATTACCGTGCCTGCTGATATGCCTGCAGAGAAAATCGAAAAGCTTGTAAAAGCACATGCGGATATCGCCCCCATTATCAACGGTAAACAAATAAAGAAATTTATTTTCGTACCCAAGCGACTGATTAATATTATAGTTTAAAATTTAATGTAAAAAAAGCCGCAGGTTTATCAAACCTGCGGCTTTTTATATTCTTTAAAGATTAAAGCGACTGTAACATATTCACGACGTCTCCGACGGTCTTTAAATCGGCAACCTTATCTTCGGGAATAGTTTTGCCCGTGTTTTCTTCCAAGGTCATTAAAAGCTCAACAACGTCGAGAGAGTCTGCGCCCAAGTCCTTTACTATTTCACTTTCCGCCGTAATTTTAGACTGGGGAATACCCAACTGCTCGGCAAGAATTTTAGCTACTTCTTCAAACATACATATACCTCCGTGATTTACAGTTAAATTTTACTAAACGAGTGAAACTCTGTCAAGTTAATTCGCCTGCTTTTTAGCCTGTTTAAGCGAAAGCCCGATGCGCTGTTTGCCCTTATCGAGGCTTATAATTACCGCCCTGACCTGCTGGCCGACCTTCAGAACGTCGGAAGGATGACGGATATATTTATCGGTAATTTCGGAAATATGCACGAGTCCGTCCTGATGAACGCCGATATCGACGAACGCGCCGAAGTCTATAACGTTTCTTACAGTTCCCTCTACTTCCATACCTACCGACAAATCTTCAATGCCCATAATGTCTTTTCTGAGCTGTCTTTGGGGCAGGCTGTCACGGATATCCCTGCCGGGCTTTACAAGCTCGGTTATAATATCGTTCATAGTTGCTTTGTCAAGCTCGCAGTACTGTGCGGCTTTATCCTCGCCGTAGGCTTTGACCTTTGCGGGAAGCTCGTCAAGCTTTCTTAAACGGATATCCTCTTCACCGTAGCCGAACAAGGATAAAAGCTTTTCGGCTTTTTTATATGATTCGGGGTGAACAGCGGTGTTATCCATTATGTTTTTACCGTCGGGAATTCTCAAGAAGCCCGCGCACTGCTCGTAAGCCTTTTCACCGAGCTTGGAAACCTTTAAAAGCTGATTGCGCTGAGTGAATTTGCCGTTTTCTTCACGGTAAAGCACGATATTTTTAGCGATACCTGCATTAAGTCCCGCAACGTATTTTAAAAGCGAAACGCTTGCGGTATTCAAATCAACGCCGACGCTGTTAACGCAGTCTTCCAAAACGCCGCCCAAAACTCCGTCAAGGCGCTTTTTATCCATATCATGCTGATACTGACCTACGCCTATAGACTTGGGGTCTATTTTTATAAGCTCGGAAAGCGGATCCTGCAATCTTCTTGCAATGGAAATTGCCGAACGCAAAGTCAAATCATAGTCGGGAAATTCCTCAACCGCAAGCGGACTTGCAGAGTACACGCTGGCGCCCGCTTCGTTTACTACTGCATAGCTAACGTTTGCGTCGATTTCCTTCAAGAGGTCGGCAACGAAAATTTCAGTTTCCTTGCTTGCCGTACCGTTACCTATGGAAATTATATCAACCTTGTGCTTTTCAATCAGCGCTTTGACAATTTTTTTCGAGCCCTCGATATCGTTCTTTGGGGGAACGGGATAAATGACGGAAGTATCCAAAACCTTGCCCGTTTCGTCGACTACCGCAACCTTACAGCCGGTACGATATCCCGGGTCAAGTCCCAAAGTAACCTTGCCTTTAACGGGCGGCTGTAAAAGAAGCGGACGAAGATTCACTTCGAACATCTTTATGGCCTGTTCGCTTGCACGGTCGGTTAAAATTGCCCTGACTTCGCGCTGAATCGACGGCTCGATAAGTCTGTCGTATGCGTCGTCGGCGGCTTCTTCTATGAGCTTTGCACACTCTTTTTCCGTCTTGTTCTTGATATATTTTGCAACGCAAACGCGCTTTGCTATATCGGGCTCGAAGTAAATTTTAGCTTTGAGACAGTCCTCTTTTTCGCCCCTGTTTATTGCGAGTATGCGGTGGTTTTTAATTTCGGGAATAAGCTCGCTGTAATCGGCGTACATTGCGTAAGTGCCTCTGTCGTCGTCCTTTACGAGCTTAACCTGCATTTCGCCGTGGTTTTCCAAAAGCGCCCTCAGCTTTTTGCGGAGCTCTGCGTTGTCGGAAACTATTTCAGCAATTATATCCTTTGCGCCCGCGATAGCTTCGTCTGTTGTGTTTACGCCCTTTTCAGGGTCTATGTACTTTTCGGCTTCCTTATTCGGTTCGCAAGCCTGCTCTAAAATAAGCTCGGCAAGCGGCTGTAAGCCCTTTTCGATTGCCACGGAAGCGCGCGTCTTTTTCTTCTGCTTGAAGGGACGGTAAATATCTTCCACTTCCGTCAAAGTCAAAGCCGCGTCGATAGCCGCCTGAATTTCGTCGGTCATCTTTTCCTGTTCGGTTATCGCCTTTGCAACCTCTTCCTTGCGCTTCTGCAAATTCGTCAGATACTCGTACCTGTCATTGAGCGCACGCAACACCTGGTCGTCTATCGCGCCCGTCATTTCTTTACGGTAACGCGCAATAAACGGAATAGTGTTTCCCTCGTCAAGAAGCTTTAAAATGTTCTGAACGTGGTCGGGGCGGAGATTGAATTCCTCGGTAAGTTTTGCTGAAATGTCCATTTATCTTTTTAATCCCTTTAAATAATTTTTTCTATCTTCCGTCAGTCGGTAGCTTTCCACCGCTTTCTGAATTGCCTTGTTGTGAGTTTTTCTGTCCAAAGAATTTTTCAAAAGAAACTCTTTGGCAATATCGTAAAATTTTACGAGCGCTTCGGCTATCAGCCAAGCCGCCGCCATATGTACATAGTAGTATTGCGTATTACTTTTTTCCGCAAACGTAAAAATTAATTGCGCGTAATCTTCTTCAACGTAGAAATGAAGCAGCGTTGTCAAAGCAAAGCGTTGATAAAATTCCTTATCTTCCGTCGCGTATTTTTGAATAAACGGCAAAAAATCCTCTCTATGCTTTGCTATGCACTTTGGCACGAAGCAGTCGCATGTTGCCCAGTTATCGATAAGCGGAACGCATTTATCCACGTAATTTATAAATTCGTCGTAGCTTAAAAGCGAAACCGCCGTAAGCTTTACAAAAGTTACCTCGTAAAATTCGTCGGGGTACGCAATAAGCTCGTCCACTCTGCCTTTATATTCTTTTGCAATTTTCCTTAGCTGAGGAACGCGCACGCCCAAAACGTTTACATTTTCGTTTTTTAAAAGCTTTTTGTGGAAAACTTTATAATTCTCGTCCGCGCAGCTTTCAAGCTTGGTCAAAAGCTCTTGATAAGGCATCGTGCCACTCCTTTGTAGTAAAATGCGTGTTCGCCGGGCTTGTGGAAGAAAGCTTTATGTACGGAATTTTTATATCCGCATAGTGCTTTAAAAAAATTTCGTAAGCCTTACTTCCGTTTAATATTATATAACTTATATTTGAATTTTGCAAGAGAGTTTTAATATCCGCAACGTTAAAATTTTTAATCGTCGCGTCTTGCGAGCCGACTATTTCACACTCCGTCACTATATCCCACAGCGCAACGTTATTCCTTAAAAGAAACTCGCGCTTGCCCTCGGTCGAGGTCGGCACTTCTTCATTAAAATACGAACACAACGTGCGCCAGAACCTGTTTTGAGGATTGCCGTAATAAAATTCGATTTTGCGGCTTTTGACCGATGGAAAGCTTCCGAGTATCAAAACCTTGCTGTTCTTATCGTATACGGGCGGAAAGCCGTATTTTATCTCACTCATAACTTCAAGGGCTTGTCCACATTGCCAACCACAGCAGTTGCAAGGTGGGTTTCGTCAAAGTTGCACGCTACGGCTTCCATTACGTCGTCAAGGGTCACTGCGGCAATCTTTTTCACGCGCTCCTCGAAACCGTAAACATTACCGCTGTATATAAGCTCTTTACCGTACAAAAGCATTTGCGAGCTTGTGCTTTCCTGCGCGAATATGGACGAAGCCGTCATCTGCTCCTTACCGCGCATAAATTCTTCGTTTGAGATATTTTTCTTAATATCCTTTATGCAGTCGAAAATCGCCTGCGCGCTTTTCATATAATTTTCAGCGTTTACGCCCGCGTAAACTACAAGCGAGCCTGTTTCGGTATACGGCGAAACGTAAGAATATACGGTGTATGCAAGTCCTAACTCCTCCCTTACCTTTTGGAAAAGCCTTGACGACATACTGCCGCCCAAAACGGAATTCATTATCTGCGTTGCGTCGAAAAGTCTGTCATATCTTTTAACAGACGGAAACGCCATTGCAAGATGGACCTGTTCAATATCCTTCTTTTTGTAAAGCTGCTGCCCCGCCAACGTTACGGGTATAGACGCATTATTCGAAGGCGCTGACGGAACGTCTGCAAAATAATCCTCCGCGAGCTTTTCAGCAGTAGAAATATCAATATTTCCCGCCATTGATATTACGATATTTTCGGGCGTGTAGCGCTTTTTAAGATAGTCGTGAATATCAGTTCTCGTAAAGCCGTTTACGTTTTCACGGCTGCCGAGAATGTTTCTGCCGTAGCCGCGTTCACCGAAGTAGGCGTGCGCAAGCAAATCGAGGCAGTAATCGTCGGGGGTGTCGTCGTTCATATTAATTTCTTCAACGATAACGCCCTTTTCTCGCACCATTTCATCCTCGGGGAAGGTGCTGTTTAAAAACAAGTCGGAAAGAATTTCAAACGCTTCCGCCGCATGCCCCGTCGTGGACTTTGCATAGTAGCAGGTAATATCCTTTGAAGTGAAGGCATTTACCTGTGCGCCTATTCTGTCCATTTCATCGGATAAAGCAAAAGCCGAACGCTTTTTCGTACCCTTGAACATCATATGTTCGATAAAGTGGGAAATACCGTCCTCTTTATCGCTTTCCACGCTTGCGCCCGTGTGAACTATAATTCCCATAGTTACGGACATAAGCCCGGGCATTTGTTTTACGATAAGTCTGATACCGTTCTGAAATTTTTTGTAATGAACCATTATACTCCTAAATTTTGCGAGACCGTAACGGCAGATAAACCGTTATCTCTTATGTAAGTTAATATCTTAGGTAAAGCCGTAACCGTGCAGTCCGTCGGGTGCATCAGCACGAATTCGCCGTTCGTCAGATTTTTGGTGGCGCGGTTATATATCAAATCTGCGTCTTTATCGCGCCAGTCGATTGTATCCCTGCTCCACATTATAACCTTTAAATCGAGTGATTCGCAAGCGTTTAGCGTAGCTTCGTTAAAAGCGCCGGAAGGCGGCGCAAAAAGCGTTATATGCGTATTGCAAATCATATTCAAAAGCTTGACGCTGGGGCGTATTTCTTCCAGGTTCGCATCGTAGGAAAAGCGCGAATGGTCTTTATGGAAATAGCCGTGACTTGCGATTTCGTGTCCGCGCGAATAGATTTCGCGCACACAATCGACGTTATCGTCCGCCCAGCTTCCGCCGATAAAGAAAGTCGATTTAGCGCCGTACTCGTCCAAAACGTTCAGAATTTCAAGCACGTTATCGGTATGCTCGTAAACGTTGAACATTAAGGATACGCCCTCGCCCTGTTCCGCGCTGTAATACAGGTTGGAATTTTCCTTGGAAACTGCGACGGCGTTACCGCCGAAAAAGCCGATAAGCGACACCGCAAGAACGATTACGAGAAGCAGACAGTTGGTAATTACCGTTATAAATTTACTTTTCAATTAGTTTACCCCTAAACATAAAATACTATTTATATAATATTACGAATAAGGGTAATTCTTGACTATTTGAGCTTTATAATCGTAACTCCCGTTTCGCCTTCGCCGTATTTGCCGAGGCGGTACGATTCAACGTTTTTATGCCGCGCAAGATGCCTTGAAATTGCGTTTTTAAGCTTGCCCGTACCCACGCCGTGAATTACTTTAATCTCTTCCAGATTGTCCATAACCGCCCTGTCGATAAAGTTATCAACCTCGTACAGCGCTTCCTCAACGGTAAGCCCCAAAAGGTTGATTTCGAGAACGGGCTGGGTATTGGAAGAAAAATTCTTGATTATTTTAACCTTGTCTTTTGCGTTGATTTTCGCTTTCGCGGTTTCTGCTTTGCCGGCAATTAAAAGATCGAAAACCTTACAGCGAAGCTTCATGCCGCCGCAGGAAATTTCGGCCTCGTCCTTCTTTTGCGAATAATTTATAACCTGCCCGTAGCACTGCATAGGATTTATAAAAACTTTATATCCCGCTTTCAAATTTTCCTTGGTTGCCTGAATTAAGCCCGTAACGTTCGATTTGCCGGTTTCCTCGTCATAAGAAATATCTTCAAGCTTGTTTTTAAGCGTTCTTGCCTTTATCAAATCGCTTTCCGTAACGCTTTCGGCTTTAAATATTCTTTCGATTTCGTTTAATATTTCTTCGGCACGTTCTGTGCGTTCAGCGATAATTCTTCTGCTTTCAACGCGCGCCGAGCGCGAAATTTTTTCCTTTTCCTTTTCAAGCGCGTCGCTTTGGGTTTTAAGTTCTGCAAGCTTTATATTCCACTCGTTTTCAAGTGCACGCGCGGCGGACAGCCTTTCCTCCGCTTCTATGCGGCTTTCTTCGGCGCGGTGTAAAACGTTTTCAAAGCTTTTAGCCCCCTCGGATAAAAAGCCGACCGCGT
>CAMWPZ010000008.1 GCA_947176305.1 uncultured Clostridia bacterium | reverse complement strand
GATAAACACCGTAAGCATAAGCCGAGATTTGCCGCCTTCGAGCTTGTTGTACGAGCGGAACTGACCGAGCGCGCATATCGTACCGCCGACCTTCATATCCTCCGTCATGATGCGTTCGGATACGGTTACGGGAAGGATATCCGCCTGACCGGAAAGCCGCATGACCTTTACGTAAAATTCGTAAAAGCCTTCGCCGTATACCTCGTGGGAAAATACGGCTTCCGACACGATTTCACCGTAGACGTACACCTTGTTGTTTTTTTCCGTGTTGTAATTCATATATGCCTCCAAAAATTGTTGTTCAAGTGTTTCCGTTTACGGCGTTAGACCGTTTGAAATTATTACGGCGCAAGCAAAACCGCGCTTTTGCGAAGCGGATAAACCGCCGACTACTTTGCCGGCTGTTGGCGACCCGCACCGTCCACCGTGTAATTTTCCTTGAAAATAAGTTCGCCTATGGGGACGAAGGAATAGCCCTTGTTTTTGAGTGTTTCCAAAATTATGGGTACGGCTTCGGCAGTATGAAGCCCGTTATTGTGCATTAGAATTATCGAGCCGCTCTGAACGCCGTTGACGACGCGCATGGCGATATCGGTCGCGGAAAGGTCCTTCCAGTCCAAACTGTCGGTATCCCACTGAATGGTGTAATAGCCGAGCTCGGAAGCCGTTTTGATAAGCTCGTTATCATAGTCGCCGTAGGGCGGACGGAACAGCTCAACCTTTTTGCCAGTGATTTTTTCAATGGCTTCGGAAGAAGTCGAAAGCTCGAGCTTGATTTCCTCGGCGTTCTGCTTGCTCATATACGAGTGCGTGGACGAGTGCGTTCCTATCTCGTGGCCTGCCCCGTCGATTTTCTTGACGTAGTCGGGGTATTTTTCCACCCAGAACTCAACCATAAAGAAGGTTGCGCGGACGTTGCTGACCCTGAGCGCGTTCAATATATCATCCGTGTGCTCGGTACCCCACGCGCAGTCAAAGGAAATGGAAACGACTTTATCTTCGCGCTCTACGCTGTAAATGGGCACAAGGCGCGGCGAATTGCCGTAATACACGGCGTAAGCGCCCGTGAAGTACGCCGTCGTCGAAAGTGCGCATATGAGCACGGCGGCAAGCAAGGTAAGTAAAACGTTTTTTAGTTTAATTACTCGAATCAAGCTTCTTTTTCTCCGATTATACATTTTTTATTAAGGCGAATAGGCGCATTTTTTAGCGAAGGAACACTTATTTTATCAAATCCGCCGCTCGTCCTCATGTTTATATTTATTTTTCTGTTCCTCGAAATATAACAAAAGCGGCGCACTTAAATAAAAAGTGCGCCGCTTTATAATAAGCTTATGTATTTATTTCAATTTGCCTTTGTTTTTGCGGTTTTGTTTAACCGTCTGTTCGTAGCCGTAATCGGACGGAACGTAGTAAACCTTGTCCTTTAACCTGTCGGGCAGGTACTGCTGGTCAACGTAGCCGCCCGCATAGTCGTGGGGATATTTATAGTTATTGCTTTGGGCTTTGGTTTCCTTATCGCCGAAGGTGTTATCCTTCAAGTACGGCGGCACCCCCTCGTCGTCGCGCACCTCGCGCGCGTCGCGCTTGGCGGCGTTCATTGCCGTAACGACGCTGTTGCTTTTGGGGGCTTCGCAAACGTAGATAATCGCGTTCGATAAGGGAATTAAGCCCTCGGGATAGCCCGTCTTTTCAAGCACGTACATAGCGGACGAAGCCACAACGAGCGCGTTGGGGTCAGCCATACCCACGTCCTCGGACGAGTGAATAACCAAACGGCGCGCAATCATCATAGGGTCGCAGCCGCCTTCGATTAAACGCATTGCGTAGTACAGTGCGGCGTTGGAATCACTGCCGCGAAGCGACTTACAGAAAGCCGAAAGATAGTCGTAATAAGCGTCCTCGTTGTAGGACATTGCTTTGCGTTGTATGGACTGCTCCGCGTCCGCAAGGGTGACGGTTATGCTTCCGTCATCTTTAGGCGGAGTGGTTAAAACGGCAAGTTCTAACGCGTTGTAAGCCGTGCGCAAGTCGCCGCCCGAAACGCGCGCGATATGTTTAAGTGCCGCGTCCTCGATTTTTGCGTTGTATTCGCCGAGCCCTTTCCTTTTATCCGTCAACGCGCGGTTTAACGCGCCTTCTATATCTTCCTCGGAAAGTCTTTTAAACTCGAACACGCGGCAACGCGAAACGATTGCAGGGGTCATCGATGCAAACGGGTTTTCCGTAGTCGAGCCGATAAAAATTATCGTGCCCTGCTCTATCGCGGGCAAGAGAGAATCGGACTGGGTCTTGTTGAAGCGGTGGCACTCGTCAAGCATTAAGTAGGTTTTTTTGCCGTACATTTTAAGGCTGTTGCGCGCATCCTCCACCGCCTTTTTTACGTCGGCAACGCCCGCCTGCACCGCGTTTAATTTTATAAAATTTCCGTGCGTGGTCGAAGCGATTATGTTCGCAAGCGTGGTTTTGCCCGTGCCGGGAGGACCCCAGAAAATACAGCTTCCCAGCCTGTCCGAAGAAATCGCGCGGCGCAGTAAGGACTGTTCAAAAACTATGTGCTTCTGCCCGACGAATTCGTTTAAGTTGTTTGCGCGCATACGCTCGGCAAGGGGCTTTGCGGTGTCCTCGTTGCCGTTCATATCAAAAAGGTCGTATGACATTATTTTATAAGTTCCTTTATTTTTCCTGCGTTTGATTTGCCCATTTCATAGCCCTCGTCAAAGGCTTTATCCAAATCCTTTATCACGTATTGGCTCATACCCGCCATTTCGGGCTCTAATAATAAATCGCACATACCCTGCTCGCGTTCGCGTAAGAGTGCGGTCGTGTGCGCGTCCATAACGTCGAACACGCGCAACATCATTGTAACGATATTATGCACTCCGTCGATAGGCTCGGCACAGTTTTTCAGAACGTCTACCGCGACGACGACGTCCGCGCCCATTTCCTTTACTATGCTTACGGGTACGCGCATAAGACAGCCTCCGTCAACCAACAGTTCACCGTCAAGCTCTACTGGGCGGAAAACCGACGGCACGGACGAGGACGCCTGCACCGCGATTGCCGCTTCGCCTTCTTTAAACACGCGGAGTTTGCCAGACAGAAGGTCGGTTGCAACGCACCTGAACGGTATGGGGAAATCTTCGATATTTCTTACTTTTATGTGCTCCAGCAAAAGGTCGCGTATTTTTTTGCTTCTTAAAAGTCCCATACGCGTTATTGGTACGGGGGATATATCTATAATGTCGCGCTTTTTAATCTGAAGCACAATATTTTTCATCTCGGTTGCGGTCATACCGCTTGCATAGCAACCGCCGACTACCGCACCCATTGAACAGCCTGCGATAAAGTCGGGCTTTATGCCTTCCTCCTCCAATGCGAGAAGAAAGCCTGCATGCGCTACGCCGCGCGCGCCGCCGCTGCCGAGGGCAAGTCCGAGAGTTTTACTCATATTCAAAATCCTTTTTTAATAATTTTATTAGTATATGAAGTATTCACACATTTTTAAAAACGTAGTACTTTGCATTGCGCTTTTGTTTATTGCGTGGGCGGTAATAATTTATCCCGAACGCTACATAACCACCTGTCTGCAAGGGTTTTTGCTGTGGGCGGAGTGCGTTCTGCCGTCGCTGTTCCCCTTTATGGTTATCTGCGCGATTTTAATTAAAACGGGTATGGCGGAAAAAGCCGCCCTGCCCTTAAAAAAGGTTACGGGCGTGTTCGGGCTTCCGCCTGCCGCCGCCGTGTGCTTTATAATGAGTATCTGTTCGGGCTATCCTGCAGGCTCGCGCTCGGTTCTCGAATTTTACGAACGCGGCGCGGTTTCCGAAAAGGACGCTAAAAAGCTTGCTTATCTTTGCTCGACGTCGGGGCCGCTGTTTATTATAGGCAGTGTAGGCGTTAAAATGTTCAGCAACAAGGGCGCGGGCTGGAAAATACTTCTGGCGCACGCTTTGGCCGTGATTATAATCGCGCTTATAATTTCCCTGTTTTCCAAAAGGGGCGCAAGACAGGAATTAAGCCGCACAATGCCGAACGGAAATATTTTATACGACGCGTTTTACGGCGCGGTCGTTTCCGTTTTGATGGCAGGCGGCTTTATCGCGTTCTTCTGCGTGGTCGGGCAGATTGCGATTGATTTCTATCTTTTATATCCGTTGGAAAAATTTTTATCCCTGTTCTGCGACGGGGCAACCGCCTCCGCCGTGTGCAGGGGGATTATCGAGGCAACCGCGGGTTGCCGCGCGCTTGCCGCAACCGACGGAAGGTTTACCATTCCCTTTGCGGGATTTTTAATAACCTTCGGCGGAATTTCGATTTTAATGCAACAGCTCAGCTATCTCTTAAAAGCCAAAGTAAGCGCTTTGAAATTTATATTTATAAAGCTTTTGCAGGGGCTGTTGTGCTTTGGTTTACTTCTTTTATTTTAGTAGCAGCCCAAAAATTTAAAGCTGTTTGCCGCGCGCTTGACTTCCCCGAGCGTGCTTTTTATTTGCGGCGAGGAATAGTCGCCCTCGGTTTCTATAAAGAAGCGGTATTCGTCGGGTCTGTCCTTTATGGGGCGCGATTCTATCTTTGTCATATTCAATCCGTTTTTGCACACGGGCTCGAGAAGCTTTAAAAGCGCGCCCGTCTGGTTTTTGCAGGTTACCGAAAAATAAATTTTTTTCGATACCGTGTTTTCGGGAACGCTTCCGCGTCTTATTAGAAGAAAGTGCGTGAAGTTCTTTTTTTCGTCGGCGATATTTTCGGGGGAAAGCTGCAAGCCCTCCCTCGACGTGTGTGCGCCCGCAATGCAGGCGTCCTCACAAGTTTTAACAAGCTCTAAGCCCGCCGCCGTGGAAAAGGTCGGAACGTACTGCGCCGTCGGGAAATTTTTTGCAAGGAATTTCGAACACTGTTCAAGCGCCTGCGCGTGCGAGTAGATGCGCTTTATATTTTTAATATCCGCGCCCTTCAATGTTGCTAAGCGGTGGTCGATATTCAGCGTGCACTCGCGCACCGCCGCAACGTTTTCCATTGACTGCAACAAATCTATGTTCTGCACGATACCGCCGTTCAGGGTGTTTTCAATGGGAATTACTATCCCGTCGAGCTCGCCCGATTGAAGGCGCAAAAAGCCTTCGTGAAAATTTTTATAGGGTACCGCTTCACCGTCGGGGCAAAGCTTGGTTACGGCTAAGCTCGTATAGCTGCCGCGCGGGCCTAAATAGCCGATGACTTCCATTTTACACCTTCTCCGCAATGTCTAATAAAAGCCGCTCGGTATCGCACCAGCCGAGGCACGGGTCGGTTATCGACTTTCCGTAAATCTTGTCCTCCGTCTGGTTGCCCTCCTCCAGAAAGCTTTCAATCATGAAGCCCTTGACGTTGCGCTTGAAGTCACTATCGTAAAGGCGGTTTTGCATAACTTCCTCGCAAATTCGTATCTGCTGTTTGAACTTCTTGCCGCTGTTGGAGTGGTTGGCGTCGATAATTATCGCGGGGTTTTTAAGGCCCGATTTCTGGTAGCCTTCCACCACTTGCATAACCGTTTCGTAATGGAAGTTGGGAATATCGTTGCCGTATCCGTCGACTGCGCCGCGAAGGATAGCGTGCGCCAAAGGGTTGCCGTCGGTCTTGACCTGCCAGCCGTTGAGCTTGAACACCTGACCGCTCTGTGCCGCGTAAATGGAATTGAGCATAACCAAAATCGAGCCGCTCATGGGGTTTTTAACGCCAACGGGAACGTCGATTCCGCTTGCAACGAGGCGGTGAAGCTGGTTTTCGCTCGAACGCGCCCCCACTGCGATATACGACAGTAAGTCGTCGACGTAGTGGATATTTGCAGGATACAGCATTTCGTCTGCGGCGGAAAGTCCGCCCGCTTCTATCGCTTTAATGTTCAGCTCGCGTATGGCGTAAATGCCCTTTAAAATATCCTCGGACTTTGTTGGGTCGGGCTGGGAAAACATACCCTTGTAGCCAACGCCGCGCGTTCTGGGCTTGTTTGTGTAAATTCTGGGAATAAGCACAAGCTTGTCCTTTACCTTGTCGTTGAGCTTGCCGAGCCTTTCAACGTATTCCAAAACGGGCTTTTGCTCGTGCGCGGAACACGGGCCAACGATTATTAAAAGTTTGTTGCTTTTGCCCGAGATTACGTCGGATACGAGCTTGTCGCGCTCAGCCTTGATTTTTTTGAGGTTGTCGGGCAGAGGCATACGCGCAAGTATTTCTTCGGGGTCGGGTATCTTTATCTGTTTTTCGAACATATTTCTCCTGCTTTTCCAAGCCGCTTAATTTTGCGGCGAAAGTAATTTTAATAAATCTTCGTAAATTTCTTCGGGGATATAATCTTTAAAATCTTTGTTGAACTTAACCGAGTTTTTGACCAAGGTCGAGCTTATATGCAAGCTTTGCTGTTCGGCGGGAATATAGATTGTGACTATATCTTCCTTCAACTTTTTGTTTGCAAAAAAGTTTTGGTTTTCGTACTCGAAGTCTACCGTATTTCTGACACCCCTCACGTAGAAAGGCGTGTTTTCCTTTTCCAAAAGGTCGACGACCGCGCCGCCGAAAATTACCACCTTTACGCGGCTGTCGTTTTTATACAGCTTTTCTATTAAGCCCTTGCGCTGCTCCTCAGTGAGAGCGCAGACCTTTTGGGCGTTTACCATTATTGCAACGACTACCTCGTCGAACATTTTAAGACAGTCGTCGATAATTTTTTTATGCCCCGTCGTGGGCGGGTCGAACGACCCTGCAAATACGCATTTTTTCATAGCTAACTCGTTTTATTCGCCGTGTTCTATGCGCGGCGGAAAAAGGTTAAGTAGGTTTTGCCGTACTTCCTTTCGTCGTACTTTTCAAGCCCCGCGATTTCCGCCTCGTAGCTTTTATCGCGCTCGAACACGGCAATTCCGTCCTCGGTTAAGTTATTGCCCTGCGCGATTATTTTAAGCGCGTTTACGCCGTGTTCCGCTGCGTACGGCGGGTCGATAAAAATTATATCGAACTTGCCCGCGCGCGCAAGGCACACCGAATAGTCGAGCGTTGTCACGGAATAATTGTTGTCTTTAAGCCTCGATAAATTCTTGTTCAGAACGGCTATGCTGTCCTTGGAAATATCGTTGAAGTGCGCAAACTCCGCGCCGCGGGAAATTGCCTCGATTCCGAGATTGCCGCTTCCGCAAAACAAGTCTAAAACCCTTGCGCCCGAAATTTGCGCGGATAGGATATTGAAAAGGCTTTCCTTTACTCTGTCTGCGGTGGGGCGGATATCCCTGCCCTTGAACTCCGCAAGGGTAAGCCCCCTGTACTTTCCTGCTATAACTCTCATTTGCGGTTTTTTTCTCTGCTTTCCTGCGCCTGCGCAACTATTTCCTGTCGCGCGGCTTCCTTTCTGCCGCCGAGGAAGTATGCAAGCGCATGCACGCACACGGGGAAGATTACCCAGATAAAATTGAGCCAAGGCGAAAGCTCGCCCGCAGACCTTCCTATTAAATTGAACGGATAAGCCGCCCAGCCGAACGCGTATTTTAAGAGGAACGCGCAGAATGAGTTGTGCGCAAGGCACTCGATAAACTGGAAAATGATATACGGAACGCAGCTTATAAAGCCGATTAAAAAGCCCTTGTAAAGCGCGTACTCGCCCGTGCGTAAAACTGCTTTAAGCTCGGAAGCGCCGATTGCCCGCTTCTTCTCGTTCTGCACCGTGCGCCTGTATGCGGTGACGCCGTTCTGCCTGCCGCAGATAAAGTACGCCGCGCCGACCAACAGCTCGCCAAAGCAAAGTATTACCGCCGCAAGCGCAGATTCGTCGGTGTCTGAAAACAGAATTACCGACGCGCTGAAAACGAGCTGAAGCATTAAAGGAAACGCCGCGCCCGTTAAAAGGTCTTTAATTTCCCAAAGGATTTTTTTGCGCCTTTGTTCACTTGTCAGTTGCATAGTAATATATCCCCTTTTCACACACGAACGCGTCGAGCGGAATATCGTGGCTTTCCTCTTTGAATTCTTCAATCTGAAAGGAATAACCCAGCCCGATTTTTTTCGTATGCGCTTTATTTAAAAACTTGTCGTAAAAGCCCTTGCCGTAGCCTACGCGGAAGCCGCGTTCGTTCACCGCAAGCAGCGGAATTACCGTAATATCTATATCGCCCGAAAAGGCTTGTCCCGTCGGCTCGTCAATGCCGAACGCGCCCTTCTGCATATCTTGGTTTTCCGTGTACAAAACGGCTTGCATATTTTCACCGTCCACGCGCGGAAGATAGACCTTTTTGTTATCTTTAAGCAGTGCGGAAATTAACGCCTTGGTGTCGGCTTCCGTGCCGAACGAGTTGTATATAAAAAAACTATCGTTCTCGCCGTACGCGTTCAGAAAATTTTCAAGCACGGCTATGTCCGCCATTTGCCTTCGATAGCCCGAAAAATATCTTCTCTTGATTTTAAGTTTTTCGCGTATGGAATTTTTATCGTTCATAAATTCTTTCCGAGCGGCGCGTGACCGAGGTCAACACCTCGTAAGATATAGTGCCGCATTTTTGCGCGTAACTTTCCGCGTCGTCCATAACGCATAAAAGCTCGCCCTTGTCTACTCCCACGAACGCGTCCATACACAGCGTTTTTTCGCCGAGCGGAACTACCCTTGAAAAACCGTCCGCATAGCCTAAGCGGTAGGTTGCAAGCGTTTTATAGCTTTTGTCCGCAAAGTTGTAGCCCACTCCGCCGCCGATAAACTGCGTGGTTTGCGTTCTTCTTGCGTACACTTTAAGCGTCCTTTCGAAGCCGTTTGCCTTAAAGCCAGTCGGCGCGTAGCCGTATAATAAAAGTCCGCAACGCACTCCGTCGAATAAATATTCCCTGCCGCGCAAAGTCCCGCCGCTTGCTGACAGATGTGCAACCGCTTCGGGATTGACAGCCTTGACTGCGTTTACCGCGCGTTTGAAAAGCTCTTTCTGCCGAGCCGCCGCGTCCCTGCTTTCTGCCGCGAACAGGTGAGAATAAACGCCCTGCACGCTTTCCTTATTCAGCGCGTTCAGTACCGCGCCTAAATCGTTTAAGTTACAGCCCGAACGGTTCATACCCGTGTTGACTTTTATATGGCAGGTTGCGCCTTTCGCAAGCTTCGCCGTTTCAACCGAATTTACCGTAACCGTCAAACCGTAGGCCTTGGCGCGCGCAACGTCGTAACCGTCCAACGGCGGTGTTAAGACTAGCACGGGCTTGGATATACCCGCAATCCGAAGGGCTATCCCTTCCTCGATAATCGCAACGCAGAAGCCGTCGGCAACGTCCTCTATGTACCTTGAAACTTCCTCGGCGCCGTGTCCGTAGGCGTCCGCCTTGACTACGGCAAAAAGTTTCGCGCCGCCGATAAGCTTTTTTATTCTCTGCGCGTTGCGGCGGATTGCCGCAAGATTTATAACCGAAAGCGTTTTCTGCATACAAAAATTATATGCCGCAAAGCTTAAAGTTGTTTATATATGAATTTTAACATAATCACCGCGTATTTGCAATGATTTTTAAATTCAAATTGAAAACCGCCGCTTGAAACGCACTTCCTATAAGAAATTAAAAGAACAGCTCTTGAATCTTTATTCAAGAGCTTTCTATTGCATTTTTATTTATCATTGGTTTTTTCTTTCCAGTAAAAACCGCCTGCTCGTTTAATGCATCCGTGAAGTGCTTTTGATATACTTGTAGCATCTATTTTTAATTGTCGCGCCGCTTCATTTAGAGAGTTAAACTCATTTATAATATTACCATCCTCATCAAGTTGTAAAACAGCTTTCCCCCACAAGCCTTTTTTACTTTTCTTTATCTTGACGATAGGCTCTAATTTATCCTTATAAAAATATTCCCATCTATAACCTCCTGCTTTATCTCTTTGATGATATGCACACATTGAAATATTAGAGGAATTGATATTTAATTCTTTGCTCGCTTCGGATATACAATCCCATACCTTTATAAAATTACCATCAACTGAATATTGATATATTCTTTTTGACCCAACATGATTTGTTCCTCTATTGTTTTTTCTATAACAAACATTGCAACCTGTTCCTTTTACTCTATGTCCTATACTTGTTCGCCAGACATTCCCACACGCAGAACATTTCCACCAAACTTTTTGATAACTACCTAATGTAAACATAGAGGGAAGTAAATCGCCATTCTTTTCATAACACCATTCTTGGGCTAAATCTGGGCGCAGCTCTTTTAAAGACCCTCTTTTCATCTCCGTCATGTACTTACGAATTATAAATTCATCTCTAAACACATCTACATCTATGGGGTGCAAAAAGCGAGACATTGTCCACATTTCTAAATCTCGAAGGAAGTTAATTATTAATCCATTAAGAATGCGTTTGTTGTCCAAATTATCGGCATGATAAATTCTATCCGCTACTCCATCACAACGCATATCATCACTCTCTTTTATGCGTACTAATTTAATACCGTTTTGCTGACAGATTTTATATTTAAATTCTTCACGTTTACGATTGTTTTTATGCCAAAATGCACCATCATATTCAACTGCAATTTTGATTGAAGGAATATAGATATCTAATTCCATTCTGTTATCAAATATTTCAGTGTAACGACTTATAGTATCGGGGTAAATTTTTTTAATGTAAAATAAAAAAGCTTGTTCAGCAAATGAAGTTTGTCTACCAGAATTACATATAGGACAATTTGTACCGCTTGTCCTATGTAAAACAGTAGCTTGATAGCTATGCCCCTTAGGACAAAGCCAATAAACCTTTTTGCCTGAACCATGCGTAACTTTTTGAGGAATAAGATTAATATTCTTTTCGTAATCCCATTCTTTTGCAAGTTCGGGGTGTGTAGTAGCTAAATCGTTTACTCCTGAAACAGCAATAGCATTGGCACAACAAGGGCAACCTCGTCCTAATATGGCTCTATTCCCAATTTTAGCTTGCCACTTAAATCCGCATTTAGAACATACCCAATTAACGCTTTTATTACTTGCAATGGTTAAATGGTCTGGCAGTAAATCTCCATTTGTATCATAATCCCATTCATCCATCAGCTTAGGAATTTGTGAAATGTAACTTTTATTACTCACCTGAATTTTACCTTCATCAAAAATGCATTGAAATTATATCATTTTTACATTTAAAAATCAATCTCGTCTTAAATTTTTATCCTTATGTCACTGAACAGTAGCCCGTTCGTTTTAGTAAAAACAAAGCGCACGTCATAATTTCGTGCGCATTTAATTTAATTTTAATAAAACTCCCTAAGGAAACTACAATAAAGCACGGCGGTCGTTTTTAGGTTTGATTTTTGTTTTTCAGCGCGGTGCTTGTTCCCCTTTTCAAAATCACGGGAACGACCTTCCACGCAAGCGCAGCCGCAAGCACGGATAAAACTATGTCCTTGGGCATATACACGAGGTTATAGGTAACCATAGCCGCGCCCAGCCCCTTGCCGCTTACGAAGAAATGCCACACGCCCGCAAAGTACGGCACGCCCACGGCGTAGTCGGCAACAAACGCGGCGACCGCGGCGACTATACAACGCTTTAACGAAAGCTTGCCGCTTTCCATTATAAGCCCGCCGACAAGCGCGGATAAAACAAAGCCGATTATGTAGCCGAACGAGGGCTTTAACGCGTAAGCGAAGCCTGCGAGCGAGTGGTCGGAAAATACGGGTATAAAGCACACGAAGCCCATAAATAGATATACGGACATTGCGGCAACGCCCTTCTTCCAACCGAGCAAAAGCCCCGACAGTACGGCAAACACCGTCTGGAATGTGAGCGGCACGGGGTAAAAGGGAATTTGCACCCACGCACCCACTACCATTAACGCGACGAATATCGCAATTTCGGCAATATCGACTGCAAGCGATTTCTTGGATTTCATACCCGAATTATAATACATTTTTTTGCGCCTTGCAATAATTTTAACCGCGGCGGCTTGACAATTTTGCGCCGTTAATTTAAAATTCAATATATAAGCTTTACGGTACGCCCCGACAAGATAAGGGCGTTCAATAGGGAAGTCTGAGCTAATTGCTCCGCAGCCCCCGCTGCCGTTTCCAAGGCGCGCGCGTTTCACTGTTATTCTACGGGAAGGAACGCAGCGACAAAATCGCCTTGGTTGTAAGCCGGAAGACCTGCCGTAAAAAGCTTACCGTTTTGAATTTCCGAGGGGACGCGGAAAGACGGGCACCGTCTGCGATTTTTTATATTGCGGATTTAATTTTTGCGTGCTGTAAATTCCCCTCTCGGTTACGACAGGGGAATTTTTTTATTGGGCTTAAAGCCCGAAGGAGTAACATATGAAAAAACTTTTTGCAACCCTTTTAGCAGTATGTTCCGTGATTGCGGTCTGCGCGTTTGCAGGCTGTAAGGACGGAAACGAAAACGTAAAGCGCACGCAAATCGACGACCAGACGAGCGTGATTTTTACTGCTTCGAACGACGTTTTAACGCTTGACGAAAACACGACCGTAAAAGATTATCTTGACGCTTTAAAAGCAAAAGGCGAGCTTAGCTTCGAGGGAAGCGACAGCGATTACGGCTTCTTTTTGACCTCGTTCGACGGAAAGGAAAATCAGGTTATTTCGACTTCGCCTTACGAGGGGTATTCGTGGATGATTTATATCGATTTTACCACGCTCGACGGAACGATTTACGCGACCGATTATTCAGTTTGCGAATACGAGGGCAAGACGCTCTATTCCGCGAGCTACGGAGTTTCGGGTATACCCTGCGTAGAGGGGCATACCTACGCTTTCGTTTACGAGTATTACAAGTATTAATTAAATGCAGAAGTTAAACCGCGGGAAGGGCCCGTCAAAAGAAATTGCATATATTGCGGTGACGTGCGCACTGCTTCTGGGCGGACAGTACGTTTTTTCGTTCGTGGTCGGCGTGGAAGTAGTGACGCTGATTTTGGCATGCTTTGCGTGCGTTTTCGGTATTAAACGCGGGGTAATCTGCTCGGTTTCTTTCTCGCTTTTAAGGTGTTTGATTTACGGGTTTTATCCGACGGTCGTTATTTTATATCTCGTGTACTACCCTTTGCTTGCCGCCGTGTTCGGGGGGCTGGGACATATTAAAGGTAAGACGTTTGAAAGCTTCCCCGTTTACTTTGCGGTGATTATAAACCTTTTGCTCTTGGGCTTAGCCGCCGCGTGCGCCGTATGCTATTGTCTTGATTTAATCAAGGTTTCACGCGTGTACAAGTACACGGTTTACGCGCTGTTATGGGTGATTTTCGCGCTGTGCCTGTTGCTTTGCATAGCGTTCGACGGACTGTTTATCGCGAAAAAGCTTTTTAAAAAGGATACGACCGCCGCGCTTAAAGTAATTACCTTTACAAGCGTCGGGGCGGTGTGTACGGTTTTATTTACGCTGTTGGACGATATAATAACGCCGCTGTTTTTCGTATACAGCAGGCTCACTTCTCTTGCGTATTTTTACAGCTCGTTCACGGCGATGCTGCCGCAGACGGTCTGCACAATAGTGACGTTCGCCACACTGTTTTTGCCGCTTACTTCCGTATTAAAGCGTACCGTCAAGGTTTGATTTCGGCTTGCGGCAGAAGATAAGCCTGAACACCGTGCGCACGAACGGCTGAATAAAGAAAAGCTGGGTTATAAGCGCGAACGGGAAATTGAAGCAAACGAGCTTAAGCCAGTTTGCAAGCAAAGTAAAGAAATTGAAACCGCCCGAATACGGATAATAAATACAAGCGGCGATAAAGCTCATCGCAGGGCACATAATAGCGACCGTTGCGGAAATTATAGCGCACTCGAAAATTACGGGGTGCGTTTTTTCTATATCGAAAACTTTTTTAGCAAGTCTGAACGAGCAAGGGCTTCCAACAAGACACTCAAGCGTATACGCAAAAGCGAACTCGATTAGAATTATCGCCCACACGGGAAGGACTGTTCCGAACGCGCCCACACCGCCCAACGTTTTAACTCCGTCCGCCACTCTTCCGCTTTCCGAAAGCGAGGAAAAGAACGAGCCGTTTACGACGTAAAGGCTGTAAAACACGTATGCGTGTACGGTTATCACAACGGTAATGAATGCAAACACCATTCTTTGAAATTGATTTTTGGGCATAAATTTCTCCTTTTTTTGCACGAAAAAACACAAGCAAAATAAATCTTTTTACGTTCCGTAATCAGGCTTATGCGGATAAATTCCGCCGCTTGTGTCATCGTGTTTTTTATTAAATTAAGTTCACGAATTTTTTGCGCTATTCTGCGCGCAATAAATTCCGTGATATTTAGGGGCGCCGCCCCTCGCGCCGCAATATTTAAGGGCAAACTATAATATAATTGCGGCGCATCACCCTGCCGAGGTCGCATAGCGACAAGTTGGGTGCGCTAACCGAAAAATGCGATTTTCGGTTGCGCCGTTAATTATATTTTATAATTTTTTTATAAATAAGTCAAATCAATTGCGTTTAAAAAACGCAGGTTTTATACAACTGTCTGCTCTTAATTATTTGATATTTGCTTATTTACTTCTGCCGAATCTTGCGTAATCTATCGCCTTGGAAACTGCGAACGCCAAAACGTAAAAGCCCAATATCCAAAAAAAGCCGAAGCCCGCCGCGAGCGGCGTGCAATGCGTAAGGACGTGAAAAAACGTTATTTCATTATTCAGCATTTGCGTTTCCAGCCAAACGTACGCCCACGGCGGAATAGCCAAAAGCACAACCGAAAATGCAAAAGGTACGCCCAAATCCGAAACGACGGGAATTTCCGAAAAAATATTGCAGAATACGAGCAACGACATTAAAAGAAAGAATATCCCCAAAAAAGGCGGAAAGCTTGGTATCCACAGATAGGGCGCCGCAGTCATTAAAGCGGCGGCGGCAACTATAATCAGTGCTATCATTATAGCCGGAAGTTCGTTAATAAAATATTTAAAGCCAAGCTTCTTTTTCGTTCCCGACTTTACCGTCTGCAATCTGCTTCCGAATACTTTATTAAGCGGAACAAATTCATTTTCGGGAAGTCTTTTGGGGAAAGCAAGTTCGAAACCGTCGATATTGAAAACGAGAGTTAACTCGTCGTAGGTTTTGGAAACTTTAACGGATACTGCTTCGCGGCTGAAAACGTATTTCTGACCGTATATAGATATAGTTACGAATTTTTCCGTTACTTCTACCGCGCACTCATAGCGCTTATTCAAATCGGCACGCTTTATATCCGCTTCAATTTCACGGTAGCGAGCTCTGGTCGAGGGGTTCCTTCCGTGAAGCCAATGATGCTTAATGGCCCAGCGCAATAATTTTTCCCACAAGCCGAAAAACGAAATAAGCAGAATAAAAATGCAGAAACCGACTATCAAAAAAGACGGCAACATTGAAAGCGCAACCCTGCCTCGGTTGGATTCAGTCACCATCCTATAAACGAAGCTTACAAAAAACCAAGCCGAAAGCAAAATTGCAAGAACTATCAGATAAATTCCCTTTAAGGAAAACTGCATTTGCCTTTTTTGCTTTGGCGAAAAGTCTATCCACGCCCGAGCGTCACTGTAAGAATAAATTTCCTTGCCGGTATCTTCCTGATACCCGACGTAAGACGGCAACGTCCTTAAAGGCTTATACTGCTCGTCGTCAAATATTTATTCAAAGCCCTCTACTTTCGGAAAAGCTTTTTTATTTTTATTTTTTTTACCCATTACAAAAAATAACCGATGCAACGCAATAAAGAATTACGGAGCTTAATGCGGTTAGAAATTTTATTCGCGCTCTAAAATAAATTTAAGATTATCGGGAAGATTTTGAACTTCCGTTTTAATAAACAGCGGGTATAAATATTTGTCTTTCAGTTCATTAATTTCAAGCCACTCGAAAGATAGAGTGTGCTTGCCTTCGTGCATTACGAACTTATCGCCGCGGGAGAGTAAATCGGTTTTAGAAATATCGAGAAGGTAATATAAACATATCTCGTGATATTTTTGCTTATCGAGGTCGTCGGTATAAAAATTCTGTGCGAAAAATACAGGTCGGACTATCTGTGCGCAGATATCAAGTTCTTCGTAAACCTCGCGCAGTATCGCCGCTTCGCAGGTTTCGTTGATCTCGACCTTGCCGCCTATCAGATAATAGTACGGCGAAACGTCGTCGTGCATTGCAAGCAGTCTGCCGTCGTTTATTATGATTGCCCGAACTCTTACCGAGAATATCCCCTCTTCGGTTTTGAATTTTATATCCATTACTCCCACTCTATCGTTGCAGGGGGTTTAGAGGTTATATCATATACGATACGGTTAATGTGCTTGACTTCGTTGACTATGCGATTGGAAATCTTTTCCAACACGTCGTAGGGAATACGCGAGAAGTCCGCGGTCATAAAGTCCGACGTGGTTACGCCGCGAAGCGCGAGCGTGTAATCGTACGTTCTGCCGTCGCCCATAACGCCGACCGAGCGCATATTCGTAAGTACGGCAAAGTACTGGTTAATGTCGCGGTCAAGATGCGCGTTTGCGATTTCCTCTCGGAAGATAGCGTCCGCGTCCTGCAAAATTGCAACCTTTTCGGGCGTGATATCGCCGATAATCCTTATAGCAAGACCGGGACCGGGGAAGGGCTGGCGCCATACGAGTTTTTCGTCAAGCCCGAGCGCAATACCGAGCGCCCTTACCTCGTCTTTAAACAGCATACGAAGCGGCTCGATAATTTCTTTGAAATCAACGTAATCGGGCAAACCGCCTACGTTGTGGTGCGATTTTATGACCGCCGCGTCGCCGAGTCCGCTTTCTATTACGTCGGGATAAATAGTACCCTGAACGAGATAGTCAACTTTGCCTATCTTCTTTGCCTCTTCCTCGAATACGCGGATAAATTCTTCGCCGATAATTTTGCGCTTTGCCTCCGGCTCGGTTACGCCTTTAAGCTTTTTAAGGAAGCGTTCGCCTGCGTTGACGCGCACGAAATTTACGCCGCTGTCCGCAAACGCCGCCTCTACCTCGTCGCCCTCGTTCTTGCGCATAAGTCCGTGGTCAACGAAAATGCAGGTGAGCTGACCGCCGATTGCCTTTGCAAGCAGTTTGCATGCAACCGAGCTGTCGACTCCGCCCGAAAGCGCAAGCAGAGCCTTGCCGCCGCTGACCTTTTCGCGTATAGCGCGTATAGCCGTCTGCGCGTACTCTTCCATCGTCCAGTCGCCCTTGCAGCCGCAGACCTTGTAAAGGAAGTTGCCGAGCATATCGAAGCCCTGTTCGGTATGATTTACCTCGGGGTGGAACTGCGTGCCGTAGAATTTCTTTTCAGCGTTTTCAATCGCGCCGTACGGACATTTTTTGCTGTGACCTACCGCGCGAAAACCCTCGGGCAAGGTTGCAATATGGTCGTTATGGCTCATCCATACGACGGACTTCTTTTTAAGCCCCTTGAATAAAATCGATTTGGTATCGAACTCGCAGTCCGTTCTGCCGAACTCGGCAACCGCCGTTTCGTTGGCTTTTTCGATTTTGCCGCCGAGGCCGTAAACCAGAAACTGCGCGCCGTAGCATATGCCGAGAATAGGCACGCCCAGCTCGAAAATTTCCCTGTCCATTCTGGGAGAATCGTCAAGGTAAACGGAATTGGGACCGCCCGTGAAAATTATACCCTTGGGGTTCATTGCGCGGATTTCCGCTATCGGGGTTTTGTACGATTTGACTTCGCAGTAAATCTTGTGCTCCCTTACGCGCCTTGCGATAAGCTGGTTGTACTGACCGCCGAAATCTAAAACTAAAACTTTCTCGTGTTGCATAAATTACTCCTTTTCACGAAAATCTCGGCTATTATGCGCCTGCGATTTTCCGTGATTTTCAGGGCTTCTCGCCCTCTTCGCGCGACCCTTAGGGCAAACACGCGTATAGTCGCGCGAATTCACCCCGCCGAGGCGCAGGTATGCGCAAATTGAGTGCGCTTGCAAAAAGTGCGATTTTTGCGCGCGCCGTAAATTTGTTTTATAAAACCAATTTCCGCGCTATAAAAGCACGGAAAATTGTTATCGTTATTTTAACCCTTGGGGGAATAGTTGGGGGCTTCCTTGGTTATCGAAATATCGTGGGGGTGAGATTCCACGAGGGAAGCCGAAGTCATTTTGACGAACTTTGCGTTCTTTCTCAGTTTTTCTATCGTGCCGCAGCCCGTATAGCCCATGCCTGCGCGAAGTCCGCCCATAAGCTGGAATATTATATCCGCAAGCGCGCCGCGGTAGGGAACGCGGCCTTCAACGCCCTCGGGTACGAATTTCTTTGCGTCGGACTGGAAGTATCTGTCCTTGCTGCCCTTTGCCATTGCGGGGAGCGAGCCCATGCCGCGGTAGGACTTGAAGCTTCTGCCCTGGTAAATTTCAAGCTCGCCGGGGGATTCGGTCGTGCCTGCAAACAGCGAGCCTATCATAACCGCGCTGCCGCCTGCCGCAAGTGCCTTTACTATATCGCCCGAGTACTTTATACCGCCGTCGGCGATAATGCGTTTGCCCATTTTATCAGCCTGCTCGGCGCAGTCCATAACCGCGGTGAGCTGGGGCATGCCGATGCCTGCGACGATACGCGTCGTGCAGATAGAGCCGGGGCCTATGCCGACCTTTACGAGGTCTGCGCCTGCGTCGATTAAATCGCGCGTGGCTTCCGCAGTTACGACGTTGCCCGCAACGAGGGGTAAATTAGGATATGCTTTTTTGACCTTTGCAACGGCTTCTACAATTCCCTTGCTGTGGCCGTGCGCGGAGTCTAAAACGACCATATCGACCTTAGCTTTGACGAGAGCCGCAACTCTGTCTAAAACGTCTGGCGAGCCGCCGATTGCCGCCGCCGCCAGAAGTCTGCCGTTTTTGTCCCTTGCGCTGTTGGGATACTGAATTGACTTTTCGATATCCTTTATAGTGATAAGCCCTTTCAAAAGACCGTTCTTGTCAACGATGGGCAATTTTTCGATTCTGTGTTTGCCGAGAATTTTCTGCGCTTCTTCCAAAGAAGTTCCCTCGCAAGCGGTGACTAAGTTTTCCTTAGTCATTACGTTTGCAATGGGCTGGTCGAAGTTGGTTTCGAACCTTAAATCGCGGTTTGTGAGTATGCCCACGAGTTTGCCGTTTTCGGTAATGGGCACGCCGCTTATTTTATATTTTGCCATAAGCTCGCACGCGGCTTTCACGGGAGCGTCGGGCGTTAAATGGAACGGGTCGGTTATTACGCCGTGTTCACTGCGCTTGACCTGATCAACCTGCAATGCCTGTTCTTCGATTGACATATTCTTGTGAATTACGCCTATACCGCCCTCCCTTGCCATTGCAATCGCAAGCTTGCTTTCGGTAACGGTATCCATTGCGGCGCTAATTAAAGGAATGTTGAGCTTTATTCCCTTGCACAGCTCGGTATGCAAGTCAACCGTTGCAGGCAGGACGTCTGACGCTGCCGGAACGAGCAGAACGTCGTCGAACGTGAGTGCTTCCTTGACAATTTTGTTCATAATATCTCCTTAGGTAAATTTAAAGAATATTTGCTAAATTAGTGTAATTTAAATCGGTTAAAACCTGTTTTAAAGTCTGCTTCTGTTCGGCGGTGCCGTTTTCCGCAACCGCGACGGTAAGCTTTATAAAGCCTTCTTCCGTTTTTGCAAAATCCGCGTATTCTATCGCCTTTTGCAGGCTTCCGCGCTTATAGTGCGAGTACGCGACGTTCGCACAGACGAAGCTTCTATAGTCGACCTTGGTTTCGTCCTTTTTGCGGGTGCAGACGTTGTTGAACTGCTTGTCCGATATAAGCTTTTCGCCGTACTTAATAACAAGTTTGTCGTTGCCCGCAAGCACGCTGTCGTCAACGCAGCGCGATAAGTCGTAAGCTTCGCCCGTGTACTTGTAGCGAAGGTTTGCGCAGGTGACTGCGAACGAGTAGTTACCCGTCTTCTCGCACGAGGTCGCCATGGTCTGCGGGGCGCAGAGTATCCACAGCGAAAACACCATAAGCGCCGCAAGCGCGAGCGCGGCAAACGTTATTGACGAGGATATTAAAATCAGTTTTGTGCGTTCGGTCATTTTGATAATTTCCGTAAAAACGTATATTAGAAGTATTTTATCATACCGCCGTAAAAAATGCAACTGTTTGAAAAATTAAAATTTTAATCATATTGCCGCGCGGAAAAAATATATTTGAAGTATGAAGAAATTTATTTTGCTTACGTTGCCTCTTTTTATTATCTGCACGCTTTGCGGCTGTAAGGGCGGCTGCAAAAAGGGCGTGAACTACCTTGACTACGTTTCCGAACGTCGGACGGACATCTACCTATACTCCAACGACGGGCTGGAAATCAATATTTATTTATCCGAGCGCGAAACCCCATATTGCGCGGACGGAATTAAGGGCGACGTTTCAAGCTTTACGGAGGTTTTCGTAACGCTTCCGAAAAATTACGAGGAAGTGAACATAAGCCTCGGCGGAGTTGACGGGGAAATGAATTACCGCGCCGTTGAAAACTGTTATTATTTAAGCTTTTCGGCTTGCAATATCTCGGGCGAGGATACCGCGGTTACGTTAAAGTACGGAGACGTGAGCGCGGACTTCACGGCGGTAAACGTAAAGTATTCGGGCGTAATGGACTGCGACAGCGCGGTAAAGTGCGTAATAGAACACCAAGGCGAGCTGTTCGAATCGATGACCGATAACGGAATTTTTACGGGCGAAATTTTCGTGCGGCTTTTGTACGACGAGGGGTGCTATTACTACGTGGGAGTTTGCAACCGCGACAAAAAGATTAACGCGTACCTCGTTGACGGCGAGCGCGGAAAAATTATTGCGGCTAAAGAATTGGGTTAAAATATTGTTTGGCTAAAATATAAAAAGGTGCGCCGCGCTTAATTTTAAGCGCGGCGCAATTTTTTAATTGAAAAATTCCACTATTATACTGTTCTGCACGAAAAGGTGTTCGGACTTTATTTTTAAAGTTTTTCCGTCGACGGACAAAAACCTTTCAAGCTTCTTTATCTGCGCGGAATATTTTTCCGAAAACGTTTCGCCGAATTTTGATTTGTAGTCGGCTAAGTCGATTCCGCGCTCGGTGCGCAGGGCAAGCATAATGTATTCTTCCTCCTGCCCTTCTTTGTCGATTTCCTGCCTGTCGATTACGGCGAAGTTATCCGATAAGATGCACTTGAAATATTCGTCCAAGTCAAACGTGTTGGTAAAGCGCACGTTGTTTATACAGGACGACGCCGAAACGCCGAAGCCGATATATTCGCCGCGCCGCCAATAATTCAGGTTGTGGCGGCTTTCCTTGCCCTTTTTGCAGAAGTTGGAAACCTCGTATCGGTCGAAGCCGAGTTCTTTAAGCTTGTTTACGCCCCTTTCGTAAAGCGCGGCAACTTCGTCGCCGTCGGGCAGTTCGCCGTTTAAATAATCTGTGTAAATGGGCGTGCCGTCCTCGGGGGTGAGCGCGTACATGGAAATATGGCTTGCGCCGAACGCCGCCGCGGTTTCTATCGTTTTTTCAACGTCCTCCGCAGTCTGATCTTTAAGTCCTATCATAACGTCGGCGCTGAAATTTTCGCCCTTTAATAATTTTGCGCAGGTGATAAATTCGTTTAAGGTATGCACCCTGCCAAGCTCTGCTAGCTGGGAATTTACCGCGGACTGCAAGCCGACGGAAAAGCGGTTTATGCCGCACTTTTTGTAAACGTCAATCTTGCGTGCGCTGACTGTGCCGGGGTTCATCTCTATGGTAATTTCCGCGTCCGGTTTTAAGTTGAAATTCTTTCTCGCCGCCGCGACGAGCATTGCGATATAATTTTCGTCGATTACCGAGGGCGTGCCGCCGCCTATGTAAAGCGTGTCGAAGGTATAGCCTTTCAGCTCGTCCTTTCTCTTTGACATTTCGCGGTAAACGCAAGCCATATAGCTTTCCGCATAGCACAGCTTATCGGGGAAAGACGCAAAGTCGCAATAGCGGCATTTTGATTTGCAAAACGGAATATGAACGTATATGCCAGCCACGGCTCTCAACCTCCTTCACGAATTTTTTGCGCTATTCTGCGCGCCGTTTAATATTCAAATCGGTATTTTTTTAAATCAACTTTATTGTCTGCTGAAACTTCAACCCCTTCGGATATAAGCATAGCCTTCTGCGCTTCAAGTCCTCCGAACGCGAAGCCGTAGGAAAGTGCGCCGTTCGCAAAAATTACCCTGTGACATGGAATTACGCCCTGTTCGGGATTGACGTGAAGCGCCCAGCCGACCTGCCGAGAACATCGCGGCGCGCCTATCGCTCGCGCCACGTCGCCGTAGGTTGTAACCTTGCCTTTCGGCACTTTTTTTACAACCTCGTAAACCCTTTCAAAAAAATTCTGCGTCATTTTTCTTTTCTTTCTTCTTTCTTGTTCTCGGAGGCATTTCTTCCAAAATGCCGTACGTGGTTTTATACGGCACGATATTTATAAACTTTTTTTGCTGCAAATATTTTGCCGCCCGCATAGAAAACCAATCGCCAGCCCATTTAGTCTTGGTTTCTCTTCTTTCGTCAACGAATTTTACTTTTACGTATTTAATAAATAAACCGCAGGTTTTTACAACTTCGCCCTCTGCAATATATTCAGGATGCAATATTTGCACTTCTTTGGGTCTTTTAGTCCTATCAATCGTCTCGTCGTTGGGGTCGTCTTCCGACTCAACCCCGAGTTTTTTGCGTATCTTATAATTTAACACGCTTCTGTATATTCCGCGATAAATTAAAAGATACATAGCAAAAGCCACGGGAAAGCAGAATATTATTGCCAATATGTAATCTCTTGTATAATTTAATGTTCTTGCCCTTAAATAATTCAAATCGCAGTTCCAGATAGCCGTACCGTAAGTGTCTATAACTACTGTCATTTTTTCTCCGATTCTCGATATCGCTTCTTCCTCACTGTCTGCGTGTTTAAAAGTCAAATATGACTTTCCTTCAGCACTAATATATTGATAAACACTATTATAATAACTATCATTACTTGTACCAATACCACCGGTACCACTATTATAAGTAATACCAATACAAGTCGCCTCAGTTTCAACGCCATATTTTTGAAGGTGCTCAATTTCGTAATTTACATCATAGCGCGCCCACATAATGATACACACTACCGCGGCAAAAAAAGGGAACAACCCAAAAAATATTCCATAGCCTATTCGGTTCTTTCTTATACCTATAACGGTGTTATAACTTTTAGACATTATAAATCCCTTTTGCTGATAACGGCTTAATTACTCAATCGTTAAACGCATATTTCACGCAGTCGCAGAAAAATTCCATAAATATTTCCTGACGGGCTGCAGGCGAGAACTTAAAAATTACCTTGTTACAGCCGACTGCGTTTTCAATAAATTCCATACTGTAATTTTTATGGAACGAAGCAAATTCTTCGATTGCATAGCAGTTGACCTTTGCGCCGTAGCCGAATTTATTACTGTCCCTGAACTGTTTTTTCGCGCAGTATTTAAGCGAGTAGACGTTGCAGTCAACCTCTTCTTTGGGGTCGTTAAAGCAAAGTTCTATGCTGACCTTTTTTGGATGAAAGCCGACTAAATCGGAATAGTCGTAATCGTGATTTTCAAAATCTTCGCTTGTTAAAATTATTTTATTCTGCGCGATTAAAATTTCGGAAAGATTATAATCGTGCAGGCAAGGAATATCGGGAAAAGTTCCGTCCTTTGCGGAAAGGTCGTAAGTTAAAATTTTTTGCATATGGCTCTACCATCCTCTGTCTGCCCTGCCGCGGAGAAGCAAGCAAGACAAGGCAAGCGAGGCTTTGCAACAGGAGTGTACTAATGCGTACACGACTTAGCAAAACGTAGCTTAACGCAGTATTGCGAAGTATATCCGCCGTCTGTTTAGTCTTTATTCGTCTTCAATATCTGCATAAACACTTCGGACGGCACTTCCACGCTGCCTATCGAGCGCATACGCTTTTTGCCTTCCTTCTGCTTTTCCAAAAGCTTTTTCTTGCGCGTTATGTCGCCGCCGTAGCATTTAGCAAGCACGTCCTTTCTGACGGCCTTTACCGTTTCGCGCGCGATAATTTTGCCGCCGATTGCCGCCTGAACGGGTACTTCGAAAAGCTGGCGGGGGATAGCCTCTTTCAGATTTTCACACAGCGTTCTGCCGCGCGTGTACGCAGAATCCTCGTGGACTATCATAGAAAGCGCGTCGCACGCTTCGCCGTTCAATAGAATATCTAATTTAACGAGCTTGCTCTTTTCATAGCCCTTTAACTCGTAGTCGAAGCTTGCATAGCCGCGCGTGCGCGATTTTATGCTGTCAAAAAAGTCGAAGATAATTTCGTTTAACGGCAAGTCGTATTCCAACCGAACGCGGCTTTTATCGAGGTAGGTCATTTGCAAAAACGTTCCGCGTTTTTCGCGGCACAAGTCCATAATCTGCCCCAAGTAGTCGGGCGGGGAATATATATCCGCCTTGACGATAGGCTCTTCCATATGCTCGATTTCCGACTGCGGCGGCAGATGCGACGGGTTGTCGACGAACAGCGTTTCGCCGTCGGTCTTTACAACCTTGTAGCTTACGGACGGCGCGGTGGTTATGATTTCAAGCCCGAACTCGCGCTCTATTCTCTCCTGTATGATTTCCATATGCAGAAGCCCCAAAAAGCCGCAACGAAAGCCGAAACCCAAAGCGACGGAATTGTCGGGCTCGAATATGAGCGACGCGTCGTTTAACTGCAACTTTAAAATGGCTTCCTTCAAGTCGTTGAACTTACTGCCGTCAAGCGGATAGATGCCGCAGAAAACCACGCTCTGCACTTTTTTGTAGCCTGCAAGCGGTTCTTTTGCGGGGTTGTCCGCAAAGGTGACCGTATCGCCCACGGCTACGTCCAGAATAGATTTTATCGACGCCGCGATATAGCCGACGTCGCCTGCGGAAAGCTCGTCCTTAGGAAGTAGGTTGGGGCTGAATACGCCCGTTTCCACTACCTCGTAAATCTTATCCGAGCGGAAGGTCTTGATTTTGTCGCCCGCCTTGACCTTGCCTTCCTTTATGCGCACAAACAAAATTACGCCTTTATAGTTGTCGTAATAGCTGTCGAAAATGAGTGCGCGCAAGGGCAGCTGCGTGTTGCCCTCGGGCGCGGGGAAGTATTTAATTACGGCTTCCAAAACGTCCTCTATGCCTATCCCTTCCTTTGCGGAAACGAGTGGTGCGTAGGACGCGTCAAGACCGATAACTTCTTCTATCTCCGCCTTCACCTCGTCGGGGCGGGCGGAAGGCAAATCTATTTTATTAATTACGGGAAGAATTTCAAGGTTGTTTTCAAGCGCTAAGTACACGTTTGCCAGCGTCTGCGCTTCCACGCCCTGTGACGCGTCAACGATTAAAATCGCGCCCTCGCACGCGGCAAGGGAACGCGAAACCTCGTAGGTAAAGTCCACGTGGCCCGGGGTGTCTATCAAGTTCAGCTCGTATTCCTGACCGTCCTTTGCGGTGTAAAACATTCTTACGGGGGTGAGCTTTATGGTTATGCCGCGCTCGCGCTCGATATCCATAGAGTCCAGAAGCTGGTCCTCCATTTCGCGCTTGGAAACCTGACCGGTCATTTCCATAAGCCTGTCCGCAAGCGTTGACTTGCCGTGGTCGATATGTGCTATTATGCAGAAATTGCGTACGTTTTTAGAGTTCATATTCATTTCAATTATAATTTAACGGCGTGTTTTTTGCAAGAAAAAAAGAAGTTAAAAATAACTTCTTTTAGTCCTTATAATTTCAGTCGCAGACGGTTGCAAGCTTTTCCCAAAGGTGGTCGCTTGAAAGGATAGTGCCCGCGCCGATAACTGCGGCAAGCTGCGGCTCTTCGGGAACGTTTACTGGAATCTGAAGTTTTTCTTCGATGTACTCCGCAAGTCCGTCCATTTTGACAAGTCCGCCCGAAAGGTATACGCCGCCGCGCATAACCGACGAGGAAACCTCCGCGGGAAGCTTTGCCATAACAAGTGAAACGTATTCCAGAATTTTATCGACGTAGGTCGTAATAATTTCGTACACCTGCGAGGAGTTTACCGCAATGGATGCGGGTGCGCCGCCCGAAACCTCTCTACCGTCGACAACCGTAAGTTTGTTGTCGTCGTTCAAAAGGCTACCGACTACGTTTTTGACGCGCTCTGCGGTGAGGGCGCCGATTTTCATATTGTGGTTTTCAGCTAAAACGTCGATTAAATGCACGTCGATATTTCCGCCGCCGAGGTTGACGTTTATGCCCGAAATTATACCGTCCTGCGAGAGTGCGGCGATGTTAGTTATGCCGTAGCCGATATCGATGCAGAACATAGGCGTGCTTTCGCTGATTGCAACGTTATGGCCGAGTACCGCGGCGAACGGTGTAAGCGTGAAGTACGACATTGCAATTCCGCACTCATCCGCAATTCTCTGGTACTTTTCTTTTAACTCGGGTTTACAGCCGCAGGGAAGAATGAACATAACTTCGGTATGCCTTGCCTTGCGGCGGGGGATTTCTATTTTTTCAAGGAAGTACTGTAAAAGGCACGCGGCAAGATTTTCGTGCACGATATCGCCCTCTACGACGGGGTTTATTATATGCGTGTTTACCGCGGCTCTACCCGAAAGCGCGCGCGCCTTGTCGCCGAACGCTTTAATGTTCAGGCACTTTTCTCCGTCCTCGATATATTCCTCCACGGCAATGCAGGTGGCTTCCATTAAAACCACGCCGCAACCCGAAATATAAATTTTTGTTACGCTCGAACCGAAGTCGATTGCAAGCCTTTTCATGAACGCACCTCTTTAAGCATTTTTCTTACTAAGTTTACGGGAAGCCCGACGACGTTGGTGTAACTTCCGAAGTATTCCTTTACGATACCGCCGTCCTGTATGCCGTAGCTGCCCGCTTTATCGAGCGGCGAGCCGCCGTCAACGTAAATTTTAATAAATTCTTCGGATAGAATATTGAACTTGACTTCGGTCTTATCGAAGTCGATAAGCTTTTTGTATTTATTCCTTACGCACACGCCCGTGATAACAAAGTGGGTTTTGCCCGACAGCCTTTTAAGCGTTGCCGCCGCTTCCTCCCTGTCCTTGGGCTTTCCAAGAATTTCGTCGCCGAAGCAGACTATCGTGTCACAGCCGATAACCGTATCGTCGGGGTGAGTTTTAAACACCTCGTCGCACTTGCTTTCGGCAAGGGCGCAAGCAGTTTTTTCGGGGAAGAGTGAAATATTCACTTTCTCGTCCGCAGACGAGGGGATAACCTCGAACTTTTGAATTATCTGCGTCAGCAGCTCTTTTCTTCTCGGGGAGGCGCTTGCAAGAATAAACATAACAAAATTTTAATGCCGCCGAACATTGCCGCGGCATTTTATATTTTAAAGTATTTCTAAGTTTTTGTGGAAGGACTTTCTGAACTCTGCCGAAGCCGCCATTGCGTTGCGGATTTCAAGCGTTGCGTCGCCTTCGACTTCAGTCTTCATGATTACAGAATCGCCCAGAATGTCGCAGTTGATGGATTTAACCGAGCCGGACATAGACCTGTCCAGACTTTCGGCAATTCTTAAAATTACGCCGAGCTTTTTGACGACGTCGATATCGTCCTCGTGTAAAACGTCCTTATACCTTGCCCAGTCGTAGGCGTTGATATCTTCCTTTTTGTGACAGCACGCCGTGAACGCTGCAAGCACAATGTCGCGGTGGGAAACGCCGTACAAATTAGCGTTTAAAATCATATAACAGCTGTGGCGCTGGTGGTTGTAGTATTTAATGCGCATACCGCAGTCGTGCAGGGTTGCCGCCACCTTTAAAACGCGCAGGTACTGGCGGGGGAACTTGTGCAGAACGCGGAGCTGTTTGAAAAGCTGTATGCTTAAATTGACGACGTGCTCGACGTGCTTTTCGTCGCAGTCGTAATATTTAACGAGGGTAGTAAGCGAATAGTTCAGAACGTCGGAAATGGGTTTTTCCTCGGTAATGGGCAGAGCCTGATTGAACATTATACCCTCGCGCAAACCCGCGCCCGTCATTAAGATTTTGTCGAAATTGAAATACGTTACAAACGACTTTACGATTGCAAGCGCGGCGGGCAGAATGTCGGCGCGCTCGGCGGAAAGTCCTTTAATCTTCTTCTTTTTGTCGAGGTCGAGTACCTTCAACATATCGTAGACGTTGTTAAAATCCTCGACGGGCATCGCGTAATTGTGCACGGTGTCGAGGGGGTACTTTTTGACCATTTTATTGATTTTGAAAAGGTTGCGGAACGAGCCGCCCACGCCTATCATCTGAACGTCGGGGTCGATTTCGTTTATCCACTCAACCTTTTTAAGCTGTTCGGTGAAGCACTCTTCAATCTTTTTAGCCTGCTGTTCGGGCTTCAAGCCGTCCTCGGAGAAAA
>CAMWPZ010000007.1 GCA_947176305.1 uncultured Clostridia bacterium | reverse complement strand
ACTTACATTAAAGGCGCAAGCAGTTTTAAAAAGTAGCGCACTATTTTTCTGAAAGGCGAAAGCTTCACTTTTTTCATCGGCTCGGAAACGCGCAGACACTCCCAGAAATCCCGCTCGATACGCGCCGCAATTTCTCCGCGCAGAAACAGTCCGCACTCGCAGTTCAACCGCATAGAGCGGAAGTCGAAGTTATAGCTTCCCAAGTACGCGCCGTCGTCGCAGACCATACTTTTTGCGTGCATAAACCCGGGGGTGTATTCGTAAAACTTCACGCCCGACGGCATGAGTTTTTCCGCGCAGGTTTTCGACAGCTCGAACGCATATTTTTTGTCGGGGATATGCGGCAGAATTATCCGCACGTCCACGCCCCGCCGCGCCGCAAATTCAAGCGCGGTGAACAGCTTTTCGCTCACACAGAAGTAGGGCGTCATAATATGCACCTTTTCGCGCGCGGAAGAAATTGCGGTTAAGAACGCGCTTTCGGCAAAGGACGGGCGGTTGGGCGGACAGTCGTAAAAGGGCAGGCAGCGATCCTTGCCGCCCTCGGGCGCGGGCATTTCGTATTTGCAGTGCCAGAGCGAGAGGAACATACCCTCGAAAATCTTTGCCGCGCTTCCGTAAACGGCAACGGCGGTATCCTTCCAAAATCCGTAAGGGCTGTCGACGTTCGCGTACTCGTCGGCAATATTAATTCCGCCCGTGAACGCGGCTTCCCCGTCGATGACCGCAATTTTTCTGTGGTCGCGGAAGTTGAGGCGCGAATAGGGCAGGGGTTTCAGGCGGTGGAAAATTTTTACCTCGCCCAGCTTTCTAAGCCTTTTCAGTTCCTTTCTGCCCGTCTTGAAAGCCGAGCCTACTCCGTCTATAATTATCTTAATTTCCGCGCCGTTGCGCTTGGCTATCGACAACGCTTCCAAAAGTCTTGCAAAAACCTTGCCGCGGCACATTATGAAAAATTCGAGATAAACGCTTCTTTGCGCCTTTTCAATAAGCTTGAAAAGCTGTGCGAAATATTCGTCGCCACTTGCAAAGTAATCGGCTTTGTCGTAGCCCGCCGCGCATACTCCGCATATGGAATACGCCGCCGCTTCCAAGCCGCTTTCCGGTTTCGCGCCCGTAACTTTAAGCACGCCGCACTTTTTCTGTTTTGCCGAAGCTATCAGATAAATCACCGCGCCCGCGACGGGCAGGGCGACGACGAAAAGCGCAAGCACGCAGTTTACCTCGGGCGATAAGCCTCGGCTTATCACTACGGCGACGACTATAAGAGTAAACAGCCACACCCCGACGAAAGTCACGGTTACGGGCATAACCGCGGGGATATAAAGGCATAAAAAAATAATTGCGGCCGTTTCAGCCGCAATTAATAAAATATACAAAAAGTTTATTGAAAATACTCGTCTTAAAAAATTGCGCATACGGGGAAAAGCCGCGCGTCAGAGAATCATTTTAAGAACGGTCATCTTGCCCCTGTTAGCCGTAGCGATGTTTTCGCTTCTTTCCTTTAATATGGCGACGGGGTCGAACTCGGATATAATTTCCTTATCGAAGAAGTCGATATTCACCGCGCCGTGCAGTAAAAGGTTTATAACCGCGTCGGTATAGCGGTAAGCGCTTGAAACACCGAACACCGTCAAATCCTTTTCGAGAATATCGCGCGCGTCGACCGAACAGTTCATCGAAGCAAAGCCCGTTAAAACGAGCGATTTCTTTTTACCGACCAAGCGGCACGCTACCGAAAGGGGCAGGCGAGAAGCCGCGGAATATATCGCCGCTTCGCACAGCTCGCCGCTGGTTGCGTCCATAACGTTGCTTAAAAGGTCGTCGTCGGCGGGGTACGAATAATAAATATCGCACTTTCTCGCCTTTTCGAGATTATTGGGGTTGTTGTCGATTACGATAGGTATTACCTTGTGGAACTGCAAAACCTGAGCAATGATATTGCCCGTAAAGTCCGAACCTACTACGGCAACTCTCTGACCTGCGGACAGATTAAGTTTATCGTAGATATTTTCGGCAATTCCCACCGTTTCTATGCACAGGGCGTGCAGGTTGTCTACACTGTCGGGAAGGGGCGCAACCTCGGTATATTCGCATACCACGAAGTCACGCATAAAGCCGTCGAAATCCCTGCCGGCGAGTTGTACGTCAGTGCAGTTTTCGCTCTTGCCGCTCTTGCATGCGTAGCACGCGTTGCAGCTTCTTACCGATTCCAGATAGACTCTCGCTCCTTTTTCCACGCCGTAGCACTTTTCGCCCGCCTCGGTGACGATACCTACGGCAAACCTGCCTATCGTCTTGGGGTAGTCGGCGGCAACGTCGCCGCTGTACAAAAGCGCGTCGAAATTGGAGATGAGCAGATGCGTAACTTTAACCTTGACCTGAGTGGGGGATACGGGTGATGTAACCATATCTTCCTTGACAAGATTGCGTACGCCTTTTAATATCCAGTTTTCCATACGTTACCTATATTATACGCTCAAACAAGGGGTTTGGCAACTAAAAACACTGATTTTAAGAAAATGAATAATTTTTTGCCCGATGCGTAAATTTTTGATTTTGACGATATAAAATCATTGACTTAGGATATGCTTTGGTATATAATAGTTAGGCATCAGAAGAAATTAAGCGAGGTGAAATTATGAAGCCCGAAATACATCCCGACTATCACGAAGTAACGGTTGTATGCGCTTGCGGAGCTACGTTCAAGACCGGTACCACCAAAAACGTTGACACGCTGAAAGTGGATATCTGCAATAAATGCCATCCCTTCTTTACCGGTAAGCAAAAGCTCGTTGATACAGGCGGCCGCGTAGACAAGTTTAAGAAAAGATACAATATTTAACAAAGTGGCTCCAAAATTCAAGTTGGAGCCATATTTGTTTAAAGCTTATTAAATTTTTTGGCGGAATAAACTTTTCCGCACGGCGTAATAAATGGAAGAAAAGAAAGAAAAAAAGAACAAGAAAAACTGTACCTATATCGGCGGTCAGGCGGTTTTGGAAGGCGTCATGATGATGGGCAAAACCTGCATGGCGACGGCGGTGCGCGACGCTTCGGGCGAAGTTCAGATAGAAGCAAAGCGTTTAAACACGGGCAAAAAGCTGAAAACCGTCTGCAAAATTCCCTTCGTCCGCGGTATAGTCAACCTCGTTTTATCGTTAGTGCGCGGCACCAAGGCTTTAATGCGCTCGGCTTCCGTTTACGGTGACGACGACGAGGAGGAGGCAGGCAGAATTCAACGCTGGCTTGCCGACAAGTTCAAGTTAAACTTAATGGACGTCATTTCCGTGGTTTCCGCGGTAATCGGCGTAATACTTGCGGTGGGCATTTTCATTTTCCTTCCGCGCTTTTTGATATCGCTTATTCCCCCCGTTCAGCGCACGGTGTGGGAGTACGTGCTTTTGGGCGTGTTCAAGCTCGTGATATTTATCGCCTATCTTTCATTGATTTTGATTTTAAAGGATATCCGCAGGTTGTATATGTACCACGGCGCGGAGCATAAAACCATTAACGCGTACGAGCACGGAGTTGAACTCACCCCCGCAAAGGTAAAAGAGTGTTCGCGCATACATGACAGGTGCGGAACGTCCTTCCTGTTTATAGTTATATTCATTAATATCGTAATAATATCCCTCGTTACGTGGGCTTTCGATAAATACGTTTACCACGTCGATAACGGTGTTTTGCGTTTCTTCCTCAATTTGGGAATAGAGATAGTGCTTCTGCCGTTGATTGCGGGAATTTCCTACGAAGTGTTGAAGCTGCTTGCAAAATTCGACAATAAATTCGTGGATATTTTCAAAGCACCCGGCAAGCTTATCCAAAAGCTTTTGACCACGCGCGAGCCCGACGAGGAAATGATAGCCGTCGCGATTACCGCGTTCAATAAGGTTCTGGAAATGGATGCGGATGCAACCGTGCCCGAGTGCGAGTTCGTCACCTGCGGAATACTTTCCAAAATGCTTGAAGAAACCAAAAAGAAGTTCAAGGACAACGGCATTGACGAAAGCGACGCGGAGTGGATATATTCCCTCGTTCTCGACATAAAGCGCAGCGAGCTGTATTCCGTCGATAAGGACAGGGAAGGCGAAAAGCGCGTAATGGTCAGCGCGGCGGAAGGTAAGCGCATAAAGGAAATCGTAGAAAAGCGGCTTGCAGGCAGACCTTTATGGTATATAATCGGTGACACCGAATTCTATAACTGCAAAATAAAGGTTGACGAACGCGCGTTAATTCCCCGCCCCGAAACCGAGCTTTTAGCGGAAGCCGTATGCAAGACGGTGGAGGAGGGCGACAAGGTCCTCGATATGTGTACGGGTTCGGGCTGTATTGCCGTATCGGTTGCAAAGAACTGCAAGGATAAACACGTTTCCGTCACGGCGGCGGACTTGTCCGACGCGGCTATAATGCTTGCAAAGGAAAACGCGAAACTCAACGGCGTTGACGTAACCTTCGTTCAAAGCGATTTGTTCAGGAACGTGCGCGGCAGGTTTAACATAATTGTTTGCAACCCCCCTTACGTAAAGAGCGGCGATATTCCCAAGCTTCAGAAGGAAGTGCGCGAGTACGAGCCGAAAATTGCGCTTGACGGCGGCGAGGACGGACTTGACTTTTACAGAAGGCTTGCAAGCGAAGTCGGGCGCTACCTTGCGAAAGACGGTATGCTTTTGTTGGAGTGCGGCGAGGGTCAGGTCGCGGACATATTAAAGCTTTTCGGCAGGCGCGACTATGCAATGGTGCTGAAAGATTTTTCTGGTACCGACCGCTTTCTTAAAATTGCTTTTTAACACGGTAATTTATGCAAGACAAAATGATTAAAAAACTTGAAGAAATATACAAGCGTTACTGCGGGCTGTCGGAAAAACTTATCGACCCCGCAGTAATTTCCGATACCGCCGAATGGACGAAAACAGCCAAAGAGCAGGCGGAACTTACGGAAGTTGCGCAGAAGTATGAGGAGTTCGCCAAAGCTGAAAAACAGCGCACGGACGCGGAGCAGGCATTGAAAACCGAAACGGACGCGGAAATGCGCGAGCTGTTGCAGACGGAAATAGAGGAGTGTTCGGAAAGGGTTGAAAGCCTTACGAACGACTTAAAAATTCTGCTTCTGCCCAAGGACAAGAACGACGACCGAAACTGCATAATGGAAATCCGCGGCGGCGCGGGCGGCGAGGAAGCCGCACTGTTCGCCTACGAGCTGTATCGAATGTATTTAAACTACTGCGAACACCACCGTTTGAAGTGCGAGCTTGTGGACATAAACGAAACCGAGCTGGGCGGCATAAAGGAAGTAGTAATGAACGTCAGCGGACGGGACGCGTATAAACAGCTTAAATTCGAAAGCGGCGTTCACCGCGTTCAGCGCGTACCCGAAACCGAATCGCAGGGGCGCGTGCATACCTCGACCGCAACGGTTGCGGTATTGCCCGAAGCCGAGGACGTGGAAGTCGAAATCAAGGACGAGGATATAAGGGTGGACGTCTACCGTTCGTCGGGCGCAGGCGGTCAGAAGGTCAATAAGACCGAAACCGCAATACGCATTACGCACTTCCCCACGGGCATAGTAGTCACCTGTCAGGACGAGCGCAGCCAGTTAAAGAACAAGGACAAAGCCTTTAAAGTTTTGCGCTCGCGCTTGTACGATTATTACAATTCGCAAAACCAGACCGCCTATGACGAGCATAGAAAAAGCTTGGTCGGCAGGGGTGACAGAAGCGAGAGAATACGCACCTACAACTTCCCCCAAGGCAGAGTTACCGACCACAGAATAGGGCTTTCGCTGTTTTCTTTGGATAACTTCATTATGGGCGACATCGAGGAAATGATAGAGGCCCTGGCCGTTGCCGCGCGCGAGCGTATGCTTGCCGGCGAATCGTAAAAAAATAATAATTATAAAAAGAGCCGGGGCGCGTTTAAAACCGCGCCGCGGCTTTTACTAGGGTGGTATTCCGGAAGGACTTAATTTTCATAGTACTTTTAGTATAACCGTAAAATTTACGGTTGTCAAGAATTAACCGTAATTTTTACGGTAAAATTATATTATGAATTTGTTTCCGCAGAGATTAAGAGAACTTCGCTTTGAAAAGGGATATTCGCAAAAGCAACTTGCGCAACTGATAAACACAACCGACGATAGTATTTTCTCTTGGGAAAAGGGAAGAAGTCAACCGTCAATAGAAATGATATTAGCTTTATGCAAAGCACTTGAAATTTCCGCAGACTATTTGTTGGGCTTGGAAGATTAAGCCCTACCTTGACAGCATTACTTTTTTGTTATATAATAAACCTATGAAACACAATCAGTCGTCGGAAGATTATTTGGAATGTATTTTGCTTCTTTCTAAGGAAACGGAGTTTGTGCACAGGGTGGAAATTGCGCGCAAAATCGGCGTTTCCCAGCCTGCCGTGCAAAAGGCGATTAAAATTTTGCAGGCGAGCGGCTTCGTGCAGTGCGACGGTCTGCACATTTACCTCACGAAGAAAGGGCGCGAGTACGCGGAAAGCGTATACGAAAGGCATTGCATTATAAAGCAGTTCCTCATTTCCCACGGTGTGAACGTTGCGGACGCGGACGAGGATGCCTGCGAAATGGAGCACGTCATTTCAGAAAGTACCTTCGATATGATGAAAAACTACGTCGAAAACAATAAATAATTTTGTACTTAGTGCCGCCGCGCGTTTTGCAACGCGCGGCGGCTTTCTTATTACACAAAAAATTTTTTAATAAAAAAATAAACTATGGTTATTTTTTTGTTGACATTAAAAACTTAACCGTGTATAATATTTTTGAAAATTCAAGGAGGCACTTTTATGCCCATAGCTATTGCACCGACGGGACGCGAGCTTTCAATAAGGCGCGTGGGAGCGGACGAAAAAATTAAAAGACATTTACAGGAGTTGGGAATTTCCGAGGGCGGGAAAATCACCCTCGTTTCCTCGAACGGCGGCAACGTTATAGTCATAGTCAAGGAAGGCAGGCTTTGCCTCGACAAAACCTTGGCGGGCAAAATTCTCGTTGCGTAAAAAAAGTAAACTAATGCGGCTTAACCGCCGCAAAATTTTTCACCTTTAAACTTAACTACGGTTAATTTATAACAAGGAGTTATTATGAACAAATTACTTAGCGATTTTACCGTCGGTGAGAGCGGTAAAATAGTAAAAGTCGGCGGCGAGGGGAGAGTGCGCCGCAGGCTGTTCGATATGGGCGTAACCCCCGGGGCGGAGCTTACTATGCGCAAGAAAGCGCCCCTCGGCGACCCCATTGAAATTACTTTGCGCGGTTACGAGCTTACGCTTAGAAAGGACGAAGCCGCGTGCGTGGAGGTAGAACTTAAATGAGAACTTTTGCATTGGCAGGCAACCCCAACTGCGGCAAGACGACGCTTTTCAACGCGCTGACCGGCTCGTCGGCGCACGTCGGCAACTGGCCGGGGGTAACCGTTGACAAGCGCGAGGGCGTGTACAAGGGCGCGGAGGAAAACGTTGCAATCGTCGACCTCCCCGGTATCTATTCGCTTTCGCCCTACACCCCCGAGGAAGTTATTTCCCGTAACTTCATTCTGGACGAAAAGCCCGACGGAATTATTAATATCGTCGACGCAACAAACTTAGAGCGCAACCTGTATTTAACCACTCAGCTTCTGGAGTGCGACGTGCCCGTGATTATCGCCCTGAATATGATGGACGAAGTCAGAAAATCGGGCGACAAAATCGACGTCAAGGCGATTGAAAAAACGCTCAGCGTGCCCGTCGTGGAAATTTCCGCTTTGAAAAAGTCGGGCATTAAAGAGCTTATGCAGCGCGCAATTTCTATGCCCCGCGAGCGTAAGGGCGAAACCGTTTTAAAGGGTGCGCTTTCGAAACAGCTTGAAACGGCTTGCGCGTATTACGAGGCGGAAGGCGTTGCCTCGCCCCTGTTCCATGCGGTTAAGCTTTTGGAAAACGACGAGATAGAGGTCAGGCGCAAGGGCGCGGAAAAGGTGTTGAAGTCCGTTTCAGCCGACGAGGATATGGAAGCCGTTATCGCGGACGAAAGATACAAGTACATATCGGGCAGCCTTTCGGGCGCAAAGACAAAATCGGGCAGAGAGGTTTTAACCAAGTCCGACAAAATCGACAAAGTTTTAACGCATAGAGTGTGGGCTATTCCCATATTCATAGTTATACTGTTCTTTATCTTCCACTTGACTTTCTCGGAAAACCTGTTCTATTTGAACGGTTTTACCGAAGGTCAGGCGTGGATGCCCTCGCTCGTAGATTTAGGGCTTGCAACCGAGGAGGACGGCCCCAACAACTTCGGCGTTGAAATTTTAGCGATATTCTACGACGGAGCGGTGTTCTCCCCGGGGGTTATATTAACTAACTTTCTGAACTTGTTTTTAGACCACATTTCCGACGGCGTGGTTACCCTTATGGGCAACGGCGGCGCGGCAGAGTGGGCGACGGGTTTGGTAGGCGACGGTATTTTGGGCGGCATATTCGCCGTGCTCGGCTTCCTGCCCCAGATATTGGTGCTGTTCTTGTTCTTCTCGATTTTAGAAGATTCGGGTTACATGGCGCGTATAGCGTTCGTACTCGACAGAATTTTCCGCCGCTTCGGTCTTTCGGGCAGAGCGTTTATGCCCATGATTATGGGCTTCGGCTGTTCCGTGCCTGCGGCTATCAACACACGAACGCTTGCCGACGAAAAGGAGCGCACGGCGACGATAAGGGTAATTCCCTTCTTCTCGTGCGGGGCAAAGCTTCCCATACTCACGGCGGTTGCGGGCGGAATAGTTATGGCTTTCGGTGTGGGCAATGCCGACGCGATAACGTTTTTGATGTACCTTTTGGGTATATGCACGGCGATAGTGTGCGTGCTGTTAATGCGCAACACCACCTTGAAAGGCGAAACGCCGCCGTTTATTATGGAGCTTCCTGCGTACCACGCGCCGAGCTTTAAGAACTTGATGCTCCACCTGTGGGATAAGACAAAACACTTCGTCAAAAAAGCGTTCACCATTATCTTCGCGTCTACTATTATAATCTGGCTGTTCTCGCACCTTAGCTGGGATTGGCACTACCTGCCCGACGAGGAAATGCAGAACTCGATTATAGCTTCCGTCGGCATGCTGTTGCAGCCGATATTCACGCCGCTCGGCTTCGGCTCGCAGCTCGGCAGCTTCGGTTGGGTGTTCGCGGTTGCGGCTATAACGGGACTTATCGCAAAGGAAAACGTAATAGCCACCTTTACGACACTTTCGATTTGCATTATGGCTTATGCGGGCGAGGGCACCGAGGAAGGCGTTGAAGAACTTGCGGGAATTATTCAGCTTATAACTGCGGACGCGGGTATTTCACAGCGCGAATTTATTGCGGCGCTCATTGCGTTCATCGCGTTCAATATGACTACGATACCTTGCTTCGCGGCTTGCGCGACTGCCAAGGCGGAGCTTGCAAAGGGCAAGTTCAAGTGGACGCTTGCGTTCTGGCTTGCGGTAAGCTATATTGTAAGTGCAATGGTTTACACTATCGGCGCGTATATCTGGCCGCTTGCAATCTGGTTTGTAATTTGCGCGCTTGTCGTTACGATTATAGTTTTAAGGAATACCGGCAAGTTCGATATAATGAAAATATTTAAACGGAGAAAGAGTAAATGAACGGAGTAGATATTGCGGTAATCGTTATCGTATGCGTAGCAGTGGTTGCGGTTGCAGGGCTGTTTATTTACAGAAAGATAAAGCACAAGGGCGGCGGATGCGGTTGCGGCTGTGACGGTTGTTCGGCGTGCGACAAGTGTCACCCCAAAAACGAAAATAAATAAGTACACTCAAAATCCTCTGATTTAATACGGTTTTCGCCGCCGCGCTAATATGTAGCGCGGCGGCGAATTCTTTTGTCGGGGCGCAAAAATTTACGGGCCACCGCCAAGGCTAAAAATTTTCATTGAATAATAGGTTTTCACACAAAAAGGGCGGCGAAGTAAAGTTACTTCAAATAATTGCCAAACGCATAAATTTTGCGTATAATCGTATATGAAATAAATTACGGGAGATAAATTATTATGATTAAGGTTTCGGAAAGAGTTAAAGCCATAGCGCCCTCGATGACGCTTGCAATTTCCGCAAAGGCGAACGAGCTGAAAGCCGCGGGCGAAAAGGTTATAAACTTCGGCGTGGGCGAGCCGGACTTCAACACTCCCGAACACATAGTTGCGGCGGCGAAGGACGCGCTCGATAAAGGCTACACGAAATACGTTGCGGCGGCTGGACTTCCCGCGCTCAAAAAGGCGATTGTCAAAAAGCTGAAAATCGACAACAACCTCGACTACGAACCGTCGCAGATAATAGTTTCCAACGGCGCGAAGCATTCGATATTCAACGCGATTTTCGCAACCATAAACGAGGGCGACGAAGTTTTAATTCCCAAGCCCTACTGGCTGACCTACCCCGAGGTTATTAAAAGCTGCGGCGGTATTCCCGAGTACATATACGCGACCCCCCGTCACGGCTACAAGATAACCGCGGCGCAGGTTGAAGCGGCGGTCACGCCCCGCACAAAGATGCTGATATTCAACAGCCCCTGCAACCCCACGGGCGCGGTGTATACTCAGGACGAGATTAAGGCGATAGCGGAAGTGTGCATTAAGCACGACTTAATAGTACTCGCAGACGAGATTTACGAAAAGCTTATCTACGGCGGACAGGAGCATTTTTCGATAGCCGCCGTTTCCCCCGAAATGAAGGAGCGCACGATAGTTATAAACGGCGTTTCCAAGTCGTACGCGATGACGGGCTGGAGGCTCGGTTACCTTGCCTGCCCCGAAAACGTCGCAAAGGCTATTTCCTCGTTCCAGAGCCACTCGACCTCGAATGTCAATACCATGACGCAGTACGCGGCGCTTGCCGCGCTCGAGGGCGACGACAAGCCCATGCGCGATATGATTGCGGCGTTCGGCAGAAGGCGCGACAAGATGCTTGAAATGCTTGAAAGCTACAAGCCCCTCGGCTTGGACTACGTGAAGCCCGACGGTGCGTTCTACGTAATGCTTTTATGCGATAAGCTGTACGGCAAGTCGTTCAGGGGACAGAAAATTCACGGCAGTATGGACGTTGCCGATATGCTGTTGACCCACAAGAAGGTTGCGGCAACCCCCGGCGTTTGCTTCGGCGACGACGACGCGATAAGGCTTTCCTACGCGCTTTCCACGAAGGACATGCTCGAAGGGCTGGAAGCCATTGCCGATTTTGCGCGCGAGTGTAAATAAATCGTGTATTTTTCAAAAAACTTTTGTAAAGGTATTGAAATTCCTGTCGTTTCTTGATAAAATAGTATCATAAATTGAGGAGGAGTTTTCATGATAAAACTTATTCACGGACCCAAGGGCGAAGGCAAAACCAAGGAGCTTATTCAGACGGCTAACGTAAACGCGGAGGGCGCAAAGGGCTTGAGCGTATTCATTACCGACACGAAAAGGTATATGTACGACTTGTCGCGCAAGGTGCGCTTTATTGACGTGACCGACTGGAATATCGCGGGCGAGGACGCGCTTTGCGGATTTATAAAGGGCATCGCGGCAAGCGACAGTGATTACGAGTACGTTTACGTTGACGGCATTGCGCGCATCTGCGGAAAAGAGATTGCCGACCTTGCGGGAATTTTCTATATGCTGGATAAAATTTCCACGGACAACAACATAGTTATAACCATAACTTGCAGCTGTGCGAACGAGGATTTGCCTGACTTCGCAAAAAAATACTTATAAAGTAAATTTTTTATTTGACGGCGCAACCTTTGCGCCGTCAATTAATTTTTAAGGAGTTTTAAATGAAATTCATAAGCACGCGCGGAGGTGAAAAGGTCACGGGCGCAAAGGCGATAGTGCAGGGGCTTTCGGCAAACGGCGGACTGTTCGTTCCCGAAAAATTCCCGATAGTTTCTTCAGCCGAGCTTGAGGAAATGCTTTCCTTAAGCTACCCCGAACGCGCCGCGAAAATTTTAATGAAGTACCTTGACGAATACGACGAAAAGGAGCTTTTATACGCGTGCGAAAAAGCGTATGCCAAGTTCGAGGGCGACGACCCCGCGCCGCTTGTTCGTCTTGACGACGGCGTGTACATGCTTGAGCTTTTCCACGGCCCGACCTGCGCGTTCAAGGATATGGCGCTGACCGTTCTTCCCTACCTTTTAAGGAAGGGCTGCGACATCTGCGGAATTAAGGAAGATATACTCGTCCTCGTTGCAACCTCGGGCGATACGGGCAAGGCCGCGCTCGAAGGATTCAAGGACGCGGACGGAGTTAAGATTACGGTGTTCTATCCTTCTGAAGGCGTTTCCAAAATGCAGAAGCTGCAGATGTGCACGCAGGAGGGCGATAACGTAAACGTGGTTGCCGTAAAGGGCAACTTCGACGACTGCCAGACCGCCGTAAAGGAAATTTTCGCGAACGAGGAATATAACAAGCAACTGCTTGAAAAGGGCGTGCGCTTATCTTCCGCAAACTCCATAAACTTCGGCAGACTTGCGCCGCAGATTGCTTACTACTTTTCGGCTTATTTAGACTTGGTTTCGTCCAGCCAGATAGAGGCGGGCGAGCAGATAGATTTCACCGTGCCTACGGGCAACTTCGGCAATATCCTCGCCGCGTACTACGCAAAGCAAATGGGCTTGCCGATAAGAAGACTGCACTGCGCTTCAAACTCGAATAAAATTTTAACCGACTTTCTGGCGACGGGCGTTTACGATACCAACCGCGAATTTTACAAGACCACTTCACCGTCGATGGATATACTCGTTTCGTCCAACCTCGAAAGGCTGTTGTTCGAAATTTCGGGAAGGGATACAAAGCTCACCGCAAAGCGCATGGCGGCTTTAAAGAGCGAGGGCAAGTACGAAATCACCCCCGAGGAACTTGAAAAAATTTCTAAGACATTCGACGGCGGTTTTGCAAACGAGGAAACCTGCGTCGAGGCTATGTACGACGTATTTATCGATACGGGCTACACTATGGACACGCATACGGGCTGTGCGATGAAGGTTGCCGTGGACTGGTTCGAAGCCAACAAAAAGGACGAAACCAAAATGGTAATCGTCTGCACGGCAAGCCCCTATAAATTCCCGCAGGACGTTCTGTATGCGGTTACGGGCAACGACGTCAAGGACAGCTTCAAGGGCATAAAAAGGCTGCACGCGGCAACCGCAATGGCAGTGCCCAAGTGCCTGCAAAGTTTAAGGGACAAGCCTCTGCGCTTTACCAAGGTTGCGGACAGGAAAAAGCTGTTCGACGAAGTACTTGAATTTCTGAAATAAAACATAAAGGGATATATATGAAAAACTTTGTAAAATTTATTGCAGTATGTCTGATATGCGCGCTGTTCGCGCTTCCGCTCGCCGCGTGCAAGACCGACGACGGAAAGGTAACGGGCGTAACTCTCAGCAAGCAAACTCTTACGCTTGAAGAAGGCGAAGAAGCGACTTTAACGGCAACGGTTACGCCGGATAACGCAACGGATAAGACCGTGGAGTGGACTTCGTCCGCACCGAGCGTTGCAACCGTAACGAACGGCAAGGTAAAGGCCGTGGCTAAGGGCACGGCAACCATAACCGCGGCGGTAGGCGGAAAAAGCGCAACCTGCGCGGTGACGGTAAAATCCAAAAGCGTAGCCGGCAAAACCTATATTTTCAGCTCGCTTACATACTCTTTCGACGATACCGTCGACGACGAAACCAAGCAGTTATATAAGGATAGCGAAGCAGGCGACAGCGAGGGTTTTCAGGGAACGGTTTTAAGCTTCCTTGAAAACGGCAAGTTCGAATTATCCATAAACGGTAACGAGGTTAAGGGCGATTATTCATTAACCGATACGGCGATAACCCTTTCGAACATAATCAAAACTCTTCCTCCCGTTTCTTTAAAATGCGAATTTACCGAAAACGGCGGTATTATAATCAGCGTTCCCATAGAGTTCACGGTTATCTTTACGGGCGTACCCACGACCGATACGGGCATAATCATAAATATGAGTTTTTCGCTTAAGCTTGCGGATATCACCGACGAGCCTATAGCGGGCGAACAGCTTAAAAGCGAAGCGGAGTGGAAAGCAGCTTTCAACAAAACGCTTAACGCGGATAAACTTACGGTCAACATAAATTCGTCCATAACTTCCGATATATCGGCAGACGGCAAAACCTCCAAGATTGTAGAAGGCGTTACCAACGCCGTTAAATACGATATGACAAGCGGCAAGTATTACGGCGTTTATCAGTATACGATTGACTATTATCAAGGCGGAAAAAAGATTACTCAGGCGCATAATTCAAGCGAGTACGTCTATCTTTACAGCGAAGGCGGAACGACGTACCTCGTCGACGCGTACTACCAGAATGGCAACTGGGAGATAGGCAACAAGCAATCGTCAAATATCGAGGGCTTTAAACGGCATGTAAAGGAAAGTACGCTTGACTCGATTTTTGCTCCCGTTTGCACGGTTGAGGAATATAAGGACTTATCGAGCTTCGACGACGAACTGACCGTGTTCGACATGTTTTCCGCGTTCGGATACGACGAAGAGTCGGGCAGCTATAAAGCAAAGCTTATGGTCAGGCAGATGGGCGCAGACGATTACGAGGCGCAGGAGTGCGAAGTAGTCGTTACGTTCTTAAACGGCAGTCTTATAGCGTACAGCTTGGGATACGTATTGCACGAGGACAGCTATCAGGGCGCGCCCGCGGAAGTCGAAAATGCGTACAGCGCGAAGGTCGTATTTTCGGATATCGGCGATACTACGGTTGAATTGAGCGCAAAGGATTTAAGCGATATTTCCGCAGCTTTGGAAGAATACGAAAGCGGCGGCCACGAGGAAGTTAAATATCCCGGACTTTGGGAAGAGAGCGACTGGCAGGCAGCGTTTGACAGTACGGTCGAAACCGAGAAATTTTCGGTACACGTCAGAGCGGGATATGATTACGAGGAATATTTTATCGATTTGAAGGAAGGTACGATTTATATCGATAAAGACGGCTCGAACAGTATAGACAACGACGTTCTTTACGCAACCGAAAACGGCACGTTATATAAAATTTATTTTAACGGTAAAGATTTCGTAAAAGAGCAGGAAGAAAAAACGCTTGAAGAGATAAAGAACGAATTGTTAAGTCCGCTTTTTTACTTGGACCTCGGCGATACCGTTCTCGACCTTGCAAGCTCGTTTGCAGACTTTGAAAACGACGAATACCGTTTCATCTATAACGGAAACGAAGTAGTCGGCGAATTGACTCTGAGTGTTTCCTTCGAAGGTAAGTTGGCGGATATAAGTTATGAGCCGGAAGACAGTGAAAACGAGTTCCGTTGTTCCTTTAATTATCACGGCGATTATGCGTACGTTCCCGCTTGGTACGAAGACGAATTTTACAGAGCTCTGACCGTAGCAATGCACACAAAGTTTGTAACGGTTACCGTAACCGGTACCGAAAGCATGGTGCAGGGCTGGCAGAACGGCACTTACGGTCTGTCGGGAAATTGCATTCATGAAGTGACCTCCGAAATAGAAACTTACGTACTGTCGGAAGAAACCGTCGACGGAGAGTGGACCGTTACCAATTATCAACGGTATACCGATGAAAGCGAGTGGCTTAAACAGAGTTGGGAATCTTGGCAAAGTGCTACCGAGTATTATACTCCATTAGGCGCACTCAAGTATTCGTATGAGTTATACGACGAAGAGCGCGATACCTATTTCACTTATTCGTTAAACGAGCTTTACGGTTTAGGACATTTCAAATTCGACGGCTCGAAATACGTTCTGAACGTTTTGTGGGAAAACGGTTATTACGACAATGACAAAGAAGAGTATATCAGGGTATATGAAGATTGTACCCTTACGGTAACGCTTGAAAACGCAAAAGTTTCCGAAGTCAAAGTCGTCCACGGCGACGGGGATAAAACGGAAGTTAAAACGTTTGAATATTCCGGTTACGGTGAAACCTTTACCGTTCCCCAAGACGTCATAGACGGCGCTATCGACAGATAAATATTTAAAACAAGATAATAAGCCCCGCCGCTTTCAGCGGCGGGGCTTATTGTGTAAACTCGGTGGAATATTGCTAATTTTCGGTGCAGGCGTTTTTTTATCGTAAAAAGGTTGAAGTTTTGCCGCCGAAATGTTATACTGTGTTTACCACACAAATTGAATAGAAGGCAGTAGTTATGTGCAAAATGCTAAGGCATTCTGTACCTCTTTTGCGCGTAATTATTGTTAAATAAAATACCGTTCAATTTGTGTGGTAACAAATCGGGGGTACTCGTGCAGGTGTGTTCTCGGTTTGGGAACACACTTTTTTTATTCGGAGGTATTAAATGGAATTTTGTGTTGTAGACCGCGGAGACGGGAATTATTATATTTACGAACGCGGCGGCGGAAGCAGTGTCGGCGTTATGGCGTTTCTGATAATTTGGGCGATAATCTCGGACTTGGTCGCTTCAATCGGCTTGCCGGTCGCCGCCTACTTTTTATTTATAAAAAATGCGCCCAACTTGTTAATCGGGATATCGCAAAGTATTCCCATATTGATAACCGCCGCGGTAGTGTGGTTTATCAATATATGCCTTTTCAGTAAATTCGTATTGAAGAAAGACGTATTTAAAAAGCTTACGGTTTCGCTCGTTTCGATAAACCGCTTTATAAGATACGTACTTATTCTTACCATTTTTATAGTTTTGATTTGCAACCTTATACCGGCGGTAAAGCATATAGAAAGCGATATGGTGTTCGGTGCGGCGTTTGCATATAATTTCCTCATTTCCATAATCGAACTCGCGCTGCTGCTCAAAGAGGATTTGGTCGGCAAAAAAGCTTTGCTGTCAATACTTATCGCGTTCGTTTCGGGTTGCGTGGTAGGGGCGGTCTGTATGGAAATCGAAGCGGCGAAAAAAGTTTTATTCGAAATCGTCGTGCTTACCATACTCGTCGTGCTGGAAATAGGAATTATCATATCCAGAAAAAAACATATTTAAGTTTTACGCCGCGGCGGACACTGCACTGTTCGCCGCGGCAAATTTTTTGTGTAAACGCTATGGAATATTGCGCTAAGTTTGGTGATATAAGCTTTATCGACAAAAAATACTTTGCTTTTTAATTTCGTTTATGTTATTATTAATAATGAGTAAAAGTTTTTACCAAATTTTGGCGCAAGGCGCGCGGAGCAATTATGGACGAGAGCAAAAAAACGCTGTATTCGGCTGTTCAGCCGACCAATAATCTGACGATAGGAAACTACCTCGGCGCGATTAAAAACTGGGTAGCCCTGCAAGACGATTACAACTGCTTTTATGCGGTTGCCGATATGCACTCGATAACCTTGCGTCAGGACCCCGCCGTACTGCGCCGCCGCACGCTTGAGGTTGTAGCGCTGTATATCGCCTGCGGTATCGACCCCCCAAAATGCACGCTGTATATTCAGTCGCACGTTTCCGCGCACGCTCGCCTTTGCTGGGTATTAAATACCTTTACCTACGTCGGTGAAATGGAGCGTATGACGCAGTTCAAGGACAAGAGCGCAAAGCACGCCGACAACATAAATATGGGGCTTATGGACTACCCCGTTTTAATGGCGGCGGATATCCTCTTATATCAGGCGGAAGTCGTGCCCGTAGGTCAGGACCAGAAGCAGCACCTTGAAATCGCGCGCGACATTGCCCAGCGCTTCAACAATGCATATACTCCGACATTCACCGTACCCGAAGGAATTATTAAAAAGGTCGGCGCAAAAATTTGCGACCTTTTGGACCCGACGAAAAAGATGTCAAAGTCGGCGGAAAATCCCAACGGCTCGATTTTTCTTTCGGACGATAAGGACACCGTTATCCGCAAGTTCAAACGCGCAGTGACGGACAGCGGCTCGGAAATAAAATACGACCCCGAAAACAAAGCGGGAGTTTCCAACCTGCTTTCAATCTATTCGCTTTTCACGAATAAGAGCGTGGAGGAAGCCGAGCGCGAATTCTCGGGACGGGGCTACGGCGAGTTCAAGCTTGCCGTGGGCGAGGCGGTTGCGGATAAGCTTGCACCCATACAGAAAGAGCAGGCAAGGCTTCTTGCCGACAAGGAATATTTAAACGGCATATTGAAGGCGGGGGCGGAGAACGCTTCGCGCACGGCGGACAGAACGCTTAACAAGGTTCACAAGAAAATAGGCTTTTACCAGATTTAAGGAATTGAAATGTTCGGTTACGTAAACCCCGATACCCCGTACCTTTTTATAAAGGACGAAAAGCTTTATAAAGCGCTGTACTGCGGAATGTGTAAAAGCATAGGCACGGGCTGCGGGCAGAGGGCGCGCGCCGCGCTGACCTACGACATGGCTTTTATGTCCGCGCTCATTCATAATATCCGGCGCGAGGACGTACAAATAAAAAAAGCGCACTGCGCCATACACTGGTTTAAAAAAAGACCTATCGCTTTAAAGGACGATACTTCGGTTTTACTCGGCTGTATAAACACCGCGCTTGCATACTATAAGCTTTGCGACGACAAAGCCGACGGCGATAAAAAAGGTATTTTCCGCCATATGTTCAAAAGGGGCTTCAAGCGCGCAAAGAAGCGCCACCCCGAAGCAGTCGAAATTATAAAGTCACAGCTTGAAAAACAAGCTGCGCTCGAAAAGGCGGGTTGCGCGATTATAGACGAGGCTTGCGAGCCGACCGCCGAGATGATGAAAAAGCTTTCAGTGTACGCGCTTAAAGAATTTTCCACCGAGGCAACCGAAGGACTTTTCTACGATTTGGGCAAGTGGGTTTACCTTGCCGACGCGCTGGACGATTACGACAAGGACGTAAAGAAAAAGCGCTACAACGTTTTGTATAACGCGTTCGGCGAAAAGCAAAAATGCGTTGCAGTCGAAAAGAACGCGGAAGAAATTACCTATATTTTCGATTCGCTGTTTGCCGATATGCGGCAAAAACTTGCAGATATTAATTTCAGATACAACCACGATTTAACGGACAATATAATTCTTCGCGGCATACCGTTAAAGACGAGAAGCTTATTAAAATGCGACTGCCGCAAGCAAAAAGGAAATTAAAATTATGAACAGACAAAACCTTGAACTTTTCGGACTTTCCGAGGGCGCAACCAAAGAGGACATTAAAGCCGCGTACGACAACTTACGCGCCAAGTACTTGGAAGAACGCTTTATGGACGGCGAGGTCGGCAACAACGCCGCCAAAATGCTTACGCGCATCGAGGTTGCCTATAACGAGCTGATGAGCGAAATTTCCGAAGCGGGCGCCGCCGACGACAGCGAAAGCGCGTACGCCAAGGTTGAAGAGCTTATAAAGGCGGGCGACGTTCAGGAAGCACAGAGAGTATTGGACGGCTTCAACGAAAGGGGCGGACAGTGGCACTATTTGCAGAGCGTCGTATTCTACCGCAAGAACTGGATGAACGAGAGCAAGAAACAGCTTGAAATCGCAATTCAGTTAGAGCCCGAAAACGAGAAGTATAAAACCGCCTATAAAAAGCTCAACGATAAATTAAGCTACGACGCGCAGAACGGCGGCGGAGCAAATCAGGGCGTGTACCGCGGACAGTCGATAAATTCCGATTCCGACGAACAGATGGGCGGCAACTTCTGCGCACAGTGCATACAGTGCTGCTATATAAATATGTGTATCAACTGCCTCTGCAACAGCTGCTGCAGATAAGGTCGTAATTTATGGGTAAACGCAAGTATTCCCGCTCGTTCGAGCTTGCGCTTTCCGCAATCTCGTGCGCGATAGCGGTAATATTTCTGCTGTTGGGGTTCTGGAGCAATTTCCTGCTCGCCACGGGTTACCTCATAGGGGTAATCGCGTTGATGGTGCCCTTATCCAAGCAGTTTTACAGGGGAGATTTTTTAGCCTACGTAGGCACTTGTATCCTCACGATAATTTTAGGCGCGGCGGCAAAGTTTTGGGACTTGGTGCCGTTCATAATGTTTTTCGGACTGCACCCCTTAGTGAACGCCTTGCAGGTGCGCTTCAATATAAACAGGTGGATAGCCTTCGCAGTCAAAGCCGTGTGGTTTGACTGTACGCTGATTGCCGCGTACTTTCTTATCTTCGGCGGTAATCTTTACGGCACGCTTTTACCGCAAGCCGTGTACGACTTTTTAAACAAGGGCTATATTTACCTTTTCATTTTCACTTTGGGAACGGCGTTGTTCTTTTTGTACGACTATTTCATTTTCAAGTGTCAGATTTTGGTGAACAGGCTGGTTTACAGAATCAGAAAATAAACTCGCTTATGTTAAAAAACGAAGAATACGAAGGACTTGTCGAAGGCTTGGGTACCGACGGCGAGGGAATAGTAAAGGTGGAGGGCGCAACGGTGTTTGTGCCTTTTTGTCTTGTCGGGGAGCGCGTGCGCTTCAAGGTTTTAAAGGCAAAGGGCAATATCGCTTACGGGAAAATAGTAGAAATTCTGTCGCCCTCGGTGGATAGAGTAACTCCGCCCTGCCCCGTATTCGGAAGGTGCGGCGGCTGCGATTTACAGCACGCAAAATATGCGGCGCAGCTTGAATTTAAAAGGCAGAGCGTTGCAACCGCGCTTAAAAAAATCGGCGGAATTTCCGTAGAAGTAAACCCTTGCGTTGCGTGCGAAAACGAGTACGGTTACCGCAATAAAATCTCCCTGCCCGTCGGAGTTGACGGCGAGGGGAACACGGTCGTCGGCTTTTACGCGCGGCGCAGTCACAGAATAGTTCCCGTGGAAACCTGTGCAATTCAGTCGGCTTGGGCGGCGGACGCGATTTCCGCATTAAAGGCTTACATAACAAAAAGCGGCTTAAAGGGCTACGACGAAATTACGGGCAAGGGCGAGCTTCGGCATTTGGTCGTGCGCGAGATTAAGGGAAAGTTTATCTTCGCGCTCGTTGCCGCAAAGCCCGTAAAGTGTGAATATCTTTTGAAAGAGCTTGAAAAAAAGTTCGGCGATTTCACCTTGCTTTTGAATATTAATCCTAAGCCTGCGAACGCGATTTTCGGTGACGAGTGGCGCGTCGTGCGCGGCGAAGGCTTTTTCGAAGCCGAGGAAAACGGCTTGAAATTCCGCGCCGGCGCGAACACCTTTTTGAAGGAAACCGACGACGTTCGCGCAAAGCTGTATTCGAGGATTTTAGATGAAGCGCCCGCAAACGCGACGGTAATCGACGCATACAGCGGCGGCGGTATGCTGACGGCTATGCTTGCAAAAAAGTGCGAAAAGGCTTACGGCATAGAAGTTGTTGCGGAAGCTTCGCGGTGCGCGGACGAGCTTAAAGAGCTGAACGGGCTCGATAAAAAAATGGTTAATATCTGCGGCAAGGTCGAGGACGAAATCGAGGGTGTAATTAAAAAAACGCAGGGCACGCGCGTTATCGTCTGCGACCCGCCGCGAAAGGGTATGGAGCGCAGCGTAGTCAACGCGATAAAGTGCGCAGGCGCGGAAAAGATAATTCTGGTTTCCTGCAACCCCGCAACCCTTGCCCGCGACTTGGGACTTTTGTTAGGAACTCTCAAAGAAGAAAACGGCACGCTCGTTAAAAGCGAGCTTTCGGAAAGTGATTATAAAATAATTTCCGTAACGCCGTTCGATATGTTCCCCCAAACCAAATGGTGCGAAACGCTTGCAGTTCTTGAAAGGAAAGCGCGTTAAATAATACTCGGGCGGAAAAAATCAGTGAATAAATTAAGAAGTTTAAGACTAGAGTGGAGGCATATGCTTCCCGAAAAGAAAATCAAAATAGTTGGCATTTCACTTGCCTTTATATTCGGCACTGTTTTTATTGTAGTTGGTTCAGGCGTTTTGTTCGGGTACGTCAGACCTTTTGAAGACTGGGTTTATCACGAGTGTTTTTATAGGAACCTAGATTACTTTCATATTGACAGAAACCACGAAAGATTTATCTATGTAGTTGAAGGAATCAGATACGAAAAAACTGTGTTTATGGCTAATAGAGGTCAAGGGGTTTGCTTTTGGTACAATGCCAAAAATCCTGAAGAAGTAATTTTTTTAAAAGACTTTTTCATGGTATTATTACCTATTTTAATAGTCGCCGGAGTTGCTTTAATTATTATCGGAAGCGTTAAAGTTTTTAAATACAAAAAGAAGTACGGCGGCAGAGAATTTTATAATTACGAAGAAAATTAAAGGATATAGATTATGGATACGGGTAAGCTTGATAAATGGGCTGAGCTGCTGCTCGATACGGGCAAGCGCAACAACCTTATAAACTTCAAGGATACGAAGCTTGGCACGGTTGAAATTGCCGCGCCTTCTTATACCGTGCTTTTCAACAAAGCCGACCGCGACACGAAGTTCGAAGTTTACGACCCCGACGCGGACAAAGACGAGTACGATATTTTCTTCGACGATGACGAAACGGTGCAGAAAAAGTTTGCAAACAAGCAAGATTACATAGTTAAGTACGAGTGGAAAATCAAGGGCAACCAGATACTTTTATGGAACCCTTACGGACCTATCGCCGCGCTTTCTACGGTTGCAAAAAAGGCAAGCACCGCCATGGAGGAAACGGGCGTAAACATCGCGTATATGGCTTTCGGGTTCGTGCACTGGTTTGAAGAAAACGACCCCGAAACGACTTACCGCGCGCCCCTTTTATTAATCCCCGTGAAGATAGAGAAAAAGGCGCGGACGGAAAACTTCAAGATTAAGCCTACGGGCGACGACGTGGTTTTGAATCCGACTTTCTGCTTTAAACTTCAAAGCGAGTACGGCGTAACCCTGCCCGAATACACGGACGAGGGAATCGAAAAATACTTCGACGCCGTCGGCGAAATTTTCGCTAAACTGAAATGGACGCTTACGCGCGAGTGCAAGATAGGCATATTCTCTTTCCTGAAAATCAATATGTACCGCGATCTTAAAGACAACGCGGACGAAATTTTAGAAAACCGCAATATCCGCATACTTTTAGGCGAGCCGGTTGAGGAACAAGTCCCGATAAAAGAGACGGAGAGCATAACGGCGCAGAGGAACGTCGTCGACGCCGATTCAAGTCAGGCGGAAGCCGTTGCGCTTGCAAAGACGGGGCAAAGCTTCGTACTTCAGGGCCCTCCCGGTACGTGCAAAAGCCAGACGATAACCAACCTTATCGCCGAGTGCATAAGCGACGGTAAAAAGGTGCTGTTCGTTTCCGAAAAGCTTGCCGCGCTCAACGTCGTTTACGACAAGCTTAAAAAAGCCGGTTTGGCGGAATTTTGCTTGGAGCTCCACAGCCACAAGGCGAACAAAAAGGAAGTAATTGCAGAGCTGTGCCGCACGCTTCGCCTGCCCAAAAACGGAGTTGCCGCCGAAGCCGCCGAATACACGGACGAGCTTATGCGCGCGCAGGACAAGCTGTGCGAATACGAAAAGCAGTTACATACCAAGCGCCCCGTAATAAACAAAACGCTGTATGAAATATTCGGCGAAATTTCGCGTTTAAGGGAAGCCGCCGACTGCGATTTGATAATAGAGGGCGTGCAGAACAAAGGCGAAGAATTTTTAAACGACGCGGCGGACGCGTTTGCGCAGTACGCGCAGTACGTTCCGTCCATAGGCGAGGACTATACGAAAAACGTCTGGTACGGCTATAAGGTTTCCGACGGCTCGTACTCGTCGAAAATCAAATTAAAGTCCGAACTGCAGACTTTAAGCTCCGCGCTCGAACAAATCATTTTTGAGAAAGACGAATTCGAGAAAAGCTATCAGGCGTCAAGTCCTACGGTAAGCAGTCTGTTCTCGGCGCAGCGCTTTTTCGCGCTCGCGGCGAATTCCAAATATCTTGCGCCCGAGCTTTTATGCGCGGACGCGGCGAAGACCACGCATGAAAAACTCAACTCGGCGCTCGCGCTGTATAAGGAATTCACCCAAGCCAAAGCATACCTCGACGAACGCTACGACGATGATATATACAAGCTGGACGGTGCGGCGTATTACAAGCTTTTAACCAAAAAATACGGCGGAGCTTTTTCGCGCCTTTTCAGCAAGGAATACAAAAATATCCGCTCGGAAATCCGGCTGTGCCGCCGCGACAATAAAAAACCGTCGTATGCGGAAGCAGTCGTCTGCGCGAAAAATCTTGCAACCTTTAAAGCTAAATCCGAGGAGTTTGAAGCCCTTGCAAACGGCTTGACCGCGCCCGATATAAAGAGCTTTGCGGAAGCCGACTTCACCGCGGCTATTTCGGAATTTGCCGAGCTTGAAAAAATATTCTCGGAAGGCTTTGACAGCGGAAATATCCGCTTTATGGCGGAAGAAGAATTTACCGCCGAGAAGCGCAATTTTGCGGCGGTTTCGCGTAGCCTTGAAAAATGCTTGTCCGCGTTCGGCGGCGCGCTCGATTTCGTTGCGGGAAACTTTGAAAAGAGCGAGTTCGATTTTTATTTAATTACTGCGGAAGCGGCGAGGGATAAAGCTTTCGGCTGTCTTGACGATATCGACGGGCTTGACAACTGGCTCGCATTCTACAACCTTTTGCAACGGCTTGAAAAATTACAGCTAACTCAATTTTTGCAGTTGACCGCGGACGGCGTTCCCGCCGACCACTTGGCGGAAGCTTTCAAAAAAGCGTACTTTAAACAGTGGGCGGATTATATAATTCACTCGTCCGAAGCGCTTTCCGCGCTTACGCGTATTCCGCACGACAAGGCGGTGGAAAGCTTTGCTTCGACCGACAGATTGCAGTTCGAAATCAACAAGGCGAAAATCCGCGCGAAGCTTTCTTCCATGCGCCCCTCTACGACAATGGTCACGGCGGGAAGCGCGGCTTCCGTGCTTCTGCGCGAGGGCGAAAAGAAAAGACGTCAAAAGAGCATCCGCGCCCTTTTATCCGAAGCGGGCGGACTTATACAGGTTTTAAAGCCCTGCTTTTTAATGTCGCCGTTAAGCGTAAGCACGTTCTTGGAAAGCTCGAAAATACGCTTCGATACGGTAATATTCGACGAGGCTTCGCAGATATTCCCGCAGGACGCGGCGGGCGCAATTTACCGCGGCAAACAGCTTATCGTCGTGGGCGACTCGCGCCAGATGCCGCCGAGCAACTTCTTCAACGCGGTTGCGGACGCGCCCGAGGACGACTGGGATGGCGTGACCGACTTCGAATCCATACTCGATTTATGCTCGACAGCTTTACCGCAAAAGAGATTGAAGTGGCATTACAGAAGCCGATATGAACAGCTTATATCCTTCTCGAACAAAAACTTCTACGACTTCGAGCTGGTGACATTCCCCTCGTGCAGGCAGGATAAAAACAAGGACGGAATAGGCGTTGACTTCCACTACATAGAGGGCGGCACGTTCGACCACAAGACCAAGACGAACGTAAAGGAAGCCGAATACGTTGTCGACCTGATTTACGACAACTTTAAAAAGTACCCCGAAAGAAGTCTGGGCGTGGTTGCGTTCAGCATATCCCAGCAGAACTTAATCGAAAGGCTTCTGAACAGGCGCCGCGCCAAAGAGCAGGACATGGAAGAATTCTTCAAAGCCGACGCCGCCGAGCCGTTCTTTATTAAAAACCTCGAAACCGTGCAGGGCGACGAGCGCGACACGATAATTTTCAGCGTGGGCTACGCGAAGGACGAAACGGGCAAGCTTTTGCATAACTTCGGACCGTTGAACAGAGTGGGCGGCGAAAGAAGGCTGAACGTCGCGATTACCCGCGCAAAGCACAACGTGCAGGTGGTTGCCTCGATGAAGTACACCGCAATAGACTTGAAGCGCACGCGTAGCGAGGGCGCAAGGCTTTTGAGGGATTATCTTGACTACGCGGAAAACGGCGAAACCTCGTTTTACAGGGCGGAGGGCGGCTCGTTCGAAAAGCCGCGCCTCGACTTGCAGAAAGAGGTGTGCGAGTTTTTGATTGCCAACGGCTTTAAAGCCGATATGCAGGTGGGCTGTTCTGGTATGAAAATAGACGTCGCCGTGAGGGATAAGAACGGCGAAAACTACGTGCTTGCAGTCGAGTGCGACGGTGAAAGCTACCACTCGGGCAAGAGCGCGCGCGACAGGGACAGACTGCGCCGCGAGGTTTTGGAACGCATGGGCTGGAGATTTTACCGCCTTTGGTCGGCGGACTGGATAAGGACCAACAAAGCCGAAAAGGAAAGGCTGTTGTTCGAAGCGCAAGCCGCCGTGAACGGCAAGGGCAAACCCTCGCTTAATTCAAAGCAGACCGAGGAAGTAAAAAAAAACTATGATATAACTCCCGACGGGGAACGCGGCGAAACCGCGGCAAGCGCTGAAACCGCAAAAAATATAAGCAGTTTTATAAGCGCGGCGGAGGATAAGCCATTCGAATTCCCCGAATACAAAACGGCGGATATTCCGGCGCTGAGAAGAAAGTACCCCAACGATTTTATTTCGTTTGTAAAGGCAATGCTCGAAACCGAAGCTCCGCTTGCCGAAACAGTACTTTTACAGCGTATAGCGTTTATGTTCAACTATTACGGCAAGGTCACGCCGACGGTCGTGCGCGAATACAATACAAGGATGCGCCGCGCCGCCGCGTTCGGCATAATCCGCCGCAACGGATTTTTATATCTCGACGGGCAAAAGGAAATTCCCTTCCGCCGCTTCGGGGGAAAGCATAAGCGCGAGGTAAAGGAAGTCAGCCTTGAAGAGCTTGCCTCGGGTATGCGCACGCTTTTAAAGCTGAACGTTTCCGTTGACAGGGAAGGGCTGTTCAGGGAAATTATAAACCAGCTCGGCTTCAACCGTTTAACCGAGCCTTTGAAGCAAAGGCTTAATGACGCGTTAAAGCTTTTAGACGGTGAAACGCAGACGGACGGGAACAGAATAACGCTTATTTAGGCAATCAGGGAAAAGATTTTCAGGCGAGGAAAAAAATTCAATTTCAAATAAGTAGACATTTTCCGCCCGCCGTGTTAGCATAATAATATATAATAATTTTACGACAAAGTTCGACAGGAGATTTGAAATGACGGATAACCGCAAACCGCCCAGACAGAAAATACTGATAGTAGACGACTCGGAGATTAACCGCTCTATTCTCGCCGATATGTTGGGCGACGAGTTTGAAATTATAGAAGCTTCCAACGGACTTGAAGCGGTCGAGCTTATAAACCTTTACGGCAGAAAGTTGAGCCTTGTTCTGCTCGATATAATCATGCCGCAGATGGACGGCTTCGAAGTGCTTGCAAGAATGAACGAAAGGAAGTGGATACAGGATATCCCCGTAATTATCATTTCGTCGGAGAACACCTCGCAGTTCATAGAAAGGGCATACGAGCTGGGCGCGACCGATTACATACAGCGCCCGTTCGACACCAACGTTGTGCGCCGCCGTTCTTTAAACACCATTATGCTTTACGGCAAACAGAAAGAGCTTAAAGGACTTATAGAGGACCGCGTGTACAGGCGCGAGCACGAGCAGTCGCTTATGATTAACGCTTTAAGCCATATCCTCGAATTCAGAAACGGCGAAAGCGGAAACCATATAACTAACGTGAGAAAGATAAGCGAAATGCTTTTGAACACGCTTGCAAAGAACAACGAAAAGTATAAACTTCCGCAGTCGGAAATTTCTCTTATCGCCTTGGCGTCGGCTTTGCACGACGTAGGCAAGCTTGCCGTTGACAAGGATATTTTAAACAAGCCCCAGAAGCTTACCGCAAAGGAGCAGGAAGCAGTGCGCGCCCACGCATTGCGCGGTGCGGAAATTATAAAACAGCTTCCCTACGCTTCTGACGAGCCGCTTATTAAACACGCGTACGAAATCTGCCGCTGGCACCACGAACACTGGGACGGAAGCGGCTATCCCGACGGGCTCGAAGGCGATAAAATTCCCGTTTCTGCGCAGGTGGTCGGGCTTGCCGACGCTTACGACACGCTGACCAACAAGCGCGTGTACAAGGAAGCCGTACCCCATTCCAAGGCGGTTGAAATGATTTTGAACGGCGAATGCGGAGTATTCAACCCCGACTTAATCGAAGCCTTCAAATCGGTTGCGGGTACGTTGCAGACGAATTTAAGATTAAGTTCGCTCGAAGATTTATAAATCGCGTTAAAGGAAAAGTTATATGACGCTTGAAAATTTTTATGAAGTTATCGGTGGAGATTACACCGGCACAAAATCGCGCCTTTTAACGGACGAGCGCATTTTGCGCTTCGTGACTAAATTCCCCGCGGACGAAAGCTTTAAAAACCTTGAAAAGGCGCTTGCCGACAACAACGTTCAGGAAGCCTTCCGTGCGGCGCACACTTTAAAGGGCGTTGCGGGCAACCTCGGCTTTAACGCGCTTTTCGAAATTTCGCAGGAAGTGACGGAAATTCTGCGCGGCGGAAGCTTGGAAGTTTCCGCGCATATGCCCAAGCTTAAACAGCTTTATAACTTGACCGTTGAAAATATCGCAAACCTTTAAGCGCATAAAATTTTGCGGACGGGGCAAACTTCTTGTATGGCAAAGAGAAGAACCTCAAAACTTATAAAAGATATTTTCGACGGTACGGCGAGCGCGAACGAATGTACGGGCTTGTACCAGAAGGTTTCGCTCGACACCGACGAGATAGCTGAATTTCACAAAGAATATATAGAAGAAGAATAATTTTCAAAGCGGCGCGGGCGGGGCAACGGGCCCGCCCCGGGGGGGGGTGGCCCGGAGAAAAAAAAAAAGTAGAGTGTTAGGGGGCGGGGGGGGTTATAATGGGGGAAGGAAGTGCAGAGTGGCCCCCGCCCGGG
>CAMWPZ010000006.1 GCA_947176305.1 uncultured Clostridia bacterium | reverse complement strand
TATAGATATAATTTAAATTTTGGGTGTAGTGATTATAGTAGTGCTTTTGAATTGATAAAAAACAGAATTATAGAGCTTCTTAGAGAAGGTGAAAGTAAAAATATAGAAAAAATAAATAGAATAAGAATCTCTCCTATGGTTAGAGGAAAAATTCTTTATTTATATTACCCAGAAAAATATTTACCAGTTTATTCAGAGGCAGACGTGGATTATTTTTTAGAACAACTTGAAATAAAAGAAAAAGGCTCAAATATCTTAGAAAAACAAAACAAGCTGATTGAATGGAAAAATGAAGATACAATTACAAAAGCATGGAGTATGCTTGAATTCCAAAGATTTTTATATAATATTTTTCCTAATGTAAAAAGAGATATTATAAATGCCAATCAGGTTGCAGACTCAATTTTACAAGAAAAAATTGCAAATGAGGCTTTTAAAGATAATGAATATGCTTACATAAAAAACAAAGAAATTAAAAAAAAGAAAAAATTAGTCAAGGTTAATGGGACTCTTGTATATCCAAGAGATAGCAAGGTGGCAAGAAGTGCTTTAATAAATAGTAATTTTGAGTGCCAGTTTAATGTATCACATGAGCGTTTTAGCCGAAAAACTGATGGAAAACCATATACTGAAGCTCACCATTTAGTGCCATTGTCAGAACATTATAATTTTGATGTGAATTTGGACCAAGAGGCAAACATTGTATCGTTATGTTGTAATTGTCATGCACAAATTCATAAAGGAAAAGATAGTTCAAATATGATAAAAAAACTTTATAACTTAAAAAAACAAGAATTACACAATGCTGGTATAGATATAACAGAAGAAGAGCTATTGAAGATATATAAATAGTACTTAGCATTATTAGTTTAAATGGCTCCCAATTATGTATTTCATCAAATTCATCCAAAACTTCTTTTGGGGTTCTGTAATTTAAATGGGAGTGCAGTCGGTAGTTATTATAATAATCGATATAATTATGAACAGATTGGAAGAATTCTTCGGGAGAATTATAAGTTTTTCGATAGAGTTCTTCCTTTTTTAGTGTAGCTAAAAATGATTCCATATATCCGTTATCTTGAGGTGTGGCGATCCTTGAAAACGATTGTTGAACCCCATAAGTTTTCAACATGGCACGAGGCTTGTTGCAGTAAAATTTGTTTCGTGGTCGCTATGAAAAATTAAGCCATAAGGTTGTTTTCTCTTTTGATAAGCATCGTTAAAAGTATTGGCTACGAGAGTAGTATCATTAGTTGTTGAAATATTTATAGAAATAACATATCGAGAAAATATATCTTCAATGGAACAAATATAAAATTTGCAGTTGCAAACATAGAATTCGGTTATATCGCTGAGCCACGCAATATCTGGTGAGCTTAAGGCATATTTCTTTTTCCATTTTAAAATATTATCATCAGGTATGCTTTGTCGGGATTGAGAGCGAGAAGGTTTCTTTCCGATTTCAGCATGTATATCATTTTCTTTCATCAAGCGAGAAACTTTTTTGTAAGATGTACAAAACCTTGCCGAGCAAGTTCGTGGCAAATTCGCTTTGAGCCATAGCATGGATTTTTTGTCGATATTTCTTTTATTAACAATATAAGTTTTTTATCATATTTTTCTAGTTGAGTGTCTTGGTGGGAGTCAAATCGGTAAAATTTTGACCGATTTATATTTGGTAATTCACATAAATATGTTATTGAATATTTAGACTTATATTTTTGAATAGCAAAAGTCTGTCATTTTCTGATGATTGAGGTGAACAGCCGGTAAGTTTATAGATTTCCAACTGTTTTTTCATTTTTTCGTTTTCAGATAAAATAGTCTTGTAATCATGTTTGGTAATTAAAAGTCCGTCAGAGCGATATATCTTTTTGTATTCTTCAACCCAATAGTAGAACGTACTTTTAGGAATATTGTATTTAGCTCGTATATATTTGCCGTTTCTGCCGCGCAAAAACATGGAAACTATATTTCTTTTAAATTTTTCGGTATAAGCCCTTATGGTGGTTATAGGTTTATTGCTCATAAAAATACTCCTTTATGGAGCAAAAATTATAACAAAAAAGATGATTTTCGTAAAGTAAAGGTGGTGTGTTTACTTGCGAAAATCATCTAAGCGTTATATAATAGAAAAAGGATGTCAAAATAACAGTCCAATAGAAACTGTATCAAATTTTGACATCCTTCCACCATGGCAGGGGAGACACGATTCGAACATGCAACCGACGGTTTTGGAGACCGCGACTCTACCGTTGAGCTACTCCCCTAAGCGGTTTAAAAACAAATAAATTATATTATAACGTTAAGTTTAAGTCAACTGTTTTCGGAGTTAATTATGAAAAAACGCTTTAAATTGGGTGTTATAGGTTGCGGATTTATGGCTCGCGCCATTTTAAGAGGCGTGGTTTTATCCGACTTTCTCAATGAAAAGAAAATAATAGTCAGCGACGTTTCCGAAGAAGCGCTTGAAAGCGTTGCCGAACTCGGCGTAAGAACGACCGCCGATAACGCATACGTTGCCGAAAACTGCGACTTTCTTCTGTTTGCCGTAAAACCCCAAAATTTTGATGAAGCGGTCAAAAGCCTTGAAGGGTATAAGCCAGAAAAGGTGATTTCGGTAATAGTCGGATTAAAGAAAAACGCAATTAAAAATGCAATAGGTGTTGGAGCGGTCAAGGTTGCAAGGTGTATGCCCAACCTTCCGTGTTCTATCGGCAGCGGAGTGGTCGGCGTAGATATGTCCGATTTCAATAAATCGTTGGACGATTTGGAGTTTATAAGTAACGTTTTCGGCTGCCTCGGAACGGTTTTAAGCGTTGACGAAACCAAAATGGACGCAGTTACGGGAATTAGCGGTAGTGGTCCCGCGTACGCTTTTATGTTTATCGACAGCCTTATTGATGCAGGAGTGAAGCAGGGGCTTACAAAAAACGAGGCTAAAATTCTTGCAACGGAAACGGTTTTGGGCGCGGCTGAAATGGTGCAAAGAGACGAACAGTCTATATCCGAGCTTGTTATGCAGGTATGCAGTAAGGGCGGCACGACAATTGAAGCAGTCAAAGTGCTTGAAGAAAAGAATTTCCGCGGAATAGTCGACGAAGCCGTTGAAGCGTGCGTTAAACGCTCGAAAGAGCTTTCCCAAAGATGAAAAAGGTAATTCTTTATACTGACGGTGCGTGTTCGGGTAACCCGGGCGTCGGCGGTTGGGGTGCGGTTTTAATGTTCAACGGGCATGAAAAGCGTATCTCGGGCGCGGAAGATGCAACCACAAACAACCGAATGGAGGTTACAGCCGTTATAGAGGGGCTTAAATGCCTTAAAGAGCCTTGCGAGGTAGACGTTTACAGCGATTCTGCGTATACAGTGAATGCTTTTGAAAAGGGTTGGATATACGATTGGAAGCGTTCGGGGTGGAAAAAAGCCGATAATAAACCCGTCTTAAACGCCGAGTTATGGCAGGAACTTTTAACACTTTCCCAAAAGCATAGGCTGAATTTTATTAAAGTCAAGGGTCACGCGGATAATGAATACAACAATATCTGCGATAAACTTGCTACCGACGCTGTAAAAAATTTCAAATCCGAATTATAAAAACCGCTCATTTTATATATAATATATAGGGAATGAGTAAAGGCAGTGCAAATTCGGAAAATGAATTGAATAAATACGGCGAAGTTTTAAAGCATACCGTGAATATTTTGGCAGCCGTGCTGTTCGGTGCGGTTGCCTTCGTTTTTACTGCATACGGGCTTGCTTATAAAAGTCTGCCGTTTATCAGCGAGCATTTTACCTTGCTCGTTTATATTTTTGCCGCCGTGTTTGCTGTGTTATCTGCGGCATATATAATACTGTATTTGTGTAAAAAGCAGACTTTTTACCGACTTATTATGTGCGCGCTGATTTTTGCGGATATTTTTGCGGTAACGTTTTTCGCAATATGCGCAACGGGCATAATAAACAATATAAACAGTATTCAGGCATTGCGCGATTATATCGCTAAGTTCGGCAATATGGCGGTATTTTTGTTTATACTGTTTTGCTTTTTGCAGGTTGTCGTGCTTCCCGTTCCCGGGTCGGTGGCGGTTGCCGCAGGCGTTGCACTGTTCGGTCCTCTAAGATGCGCGATTTACAGCTTTATAGGAATAGTCACAGGCTCAATCGTTGCCTTTGCAATAGGTCGGTGGGTAGGCTTTAAGGCTGTAAAGTGGATAGTAGGTGAAGATACATTAAACAAATGGCTTGAAAAGCTTAAAGGCAAAGACTATTTAATACTTTCCATTATGTTTTTATTGCCGATGTTTCCTGACGACGTGCTGTGCTTCGTTGCAGGGCTGTCCTCGATGACTTGGCCGTACTTCTTAATTATGATTACGGTAACGCGGCTTATGTCCTCGTTTGCGACAGCGTATTCGCTGGGGCTGATACCGTTTAATACGTGGTGGGGAATTTTAATCTGGGTGGTCCTAGCCGCACTGGTTATAATTTCGTTCTGGCTGGTGTGGAAATATTCAGATAAAATCGATAACTTCATCAAAACCAAGTTAAAGCTGAAAAGATGACGGAAATGTCATCTTTTTTGTTTTAAATAAACAAAAATTTTTTTTGATAAAACTATAACAATTAAGTTTGCAAAAGTACTAATTTTTGCTAAAATGTATATGTAGGAAATTTGGCTTTTCAGGAGTTTTGTATGGATAAAATCCGATTATTGCAGTCGCGCAAGCAAAAAATATTAGACGCAGGGAAGGATATTCGCAAGGATATTAACTCGCTTATCGACAAAGACAGCTTTGTCGAGCTTTCCTCGTTCAGCTTTTCCAAAAACGAATTTTACGGCGAGGAAGCCGAGGGCGAAGGCGTTGTCACGGGCTTTGCTACTGTGGGCGATTATCCCTTTTATATCGTTGCGCAGAACAGCGCGGTGCTTTCGGGCGGCGTAAGTAAGGCAAACTGCGAAAAAATAGCAAAATGCTTAAATCAGGCTGAAAAAACCTCTACACCGGTTTTATATTTTCTGTCCTCGCTCGGAGTGCAGATAGGCGAGGGCGTGAACGTTCTCGAAGGGCTTGCGTCGCTCATTTTAAAGGCTTCACAGCTTAAGGGCAGCGTTCCGCAGTATCTTATAGTTGACGGTGACGTTTACGGACAGATTGCCGTGCTTTCGGGACTTTGCGATTTTACCTTCTTTATTGAAAAGAAAAGCTCGCTTGCGGCAAATAGCCCTCTCATAATAAGCGCGCAGAGCGGTAAGAACGTAGATAAATATAATATCGGCGGAGCGGTGGGACTTAATAAAGCCAACCTCGTTTCCTTTACGGTTAAGAACTTTTCCGAAATCAAAGATATTATCCTTAAAATCAACGGACTGTTGACAGTAGCGGTAGACGATAGCGACGAAATGAATAAAACTATTTCTGAGTTGGACAAAAAAGCCGACTATAAAGCGCTTTCCGCGGTGTTCGATAAGGGCAGTGCGGTTGAAATAGGTGCAACGTACGCTCCCGAAGTTAAGTGCGTGCTTGCAAGAATTGGCGGTATTGCTTCGGCGGCTGTTGTTTTCGACGGCGAAAACGGAGTAGAGCTTAACGCGCAGAACGTAAGAAAGATTAAAGACTTTGCGGAATTTGCCTGCTGTTATAATTTGCCGTACGTAACTTTCGTAAACACGCTCGGAATTAAAGCCGATATGCAGACCAACGACAGCTTAGTTTTGAAAGAGCTGGGTGAATACGTTTCTATTCTCGACTGTATCGACGCGGCGAAAATTTCCGTCGTATACGGAAAGGCGATAGGCCTCGGCTATACCGTGTTTGCGGCAAAGAATATGGGTTACGATTATTCGTACGCGTTCGCGAACGCAAAAATCGCGTTGTTCGACGAAGTTAAAGGTGCGGAGATTGAGTTTGCCGCAGAAAAGAACGTTGACAAACAAAAGCTTGCCGCACGCTATGCGGACGAAAATTCCGACCCTGTCAACGCGGCTAAAGGCGGATATATCGACAATATTATACAGCCGTCTTTCGTAAAACAGTATCTTGTAGCGTCTTTGCAGATGCTGTTGAAGTGAGGTACAAATGCTGAATTCTTTATTGAGTATTGATGCGCACGGCGACGGAAATTACTATTTCAGTAACTTCGGTGAAGCGTTCATATACGCGCTGATAGGTTTTCTGGTCGTTGTAATCGGCATTGTTCTGATAATTTTCATAATCTGGCTTATTGGTCTGATTTTGAGAAAGACGAATAACCTCGCTTTTCTTTCCAAGTTCAAAGCTAAATGCAAAGGTGCGCTTTCCAAACGAAAGAAGAAGCCCGAAGAAGCAGAAAAGCAAGAAAAAACGGAAGCTGTTACTGCTGACGGTGAGGATATAAGCGACGAGGTTAAGGTTGCTATAATTGCCGCGATAATGGCTTATTACAGTGAAGAAAAGCCCCAGTGCGAATTTAAAGTTAAAAGAATAAGAAGGATATAAGGAGTTTTATATATGCGTAATTTTGTTGTGACGATTGACGGAAAAAGCTATTCCGTAGGCGTGGAAGAAGTAGGAGAGAGCGCTGACGTTCAGGCGCCCAAGGCTGTTCCCGTAGCTGCACCCGCGGCGGCAAAACCCGCACCTAAGCTTTCGGCTGACGGTGAAAAGGTTTTATCGCCTTTCCCCGGTCTTATCAAAAACCTGCTAGTTGCCGACGGAAGCACGGTCAAAAAAGACCAGCCCATTATGGTGCTCGAAGCAATGAAAATGGACAATGAAATAACCGCTCCCTGTGACGGAAAAGTTACTTTCGGCGTGGCAAAAGGCGCGAACGTTGAAACAAACGCAACTCTTGCGGTGATAAGCTAAAACGGAGGGGTTATGCAACAAAGTTTACTCGTAAACTTTGGCGAGATATTCGGCAACCTGTACGATTCCATGGGCTTCGTTCAGGGCGACTGGCAGAACTACGTTATGATTTTGATATCGTTCGTTCTGATGTATCTTGCCATAGTTAAAAAATTCGAACCGATGCTGCTTCTTCCGATTGCGTTCGGTATGTTTCTTATAAATATACCCGGCGCGGAAAGCGTGCTTTGGGGAACTCACGCCAAGGGTGATACCGCATACGACCACGTTAAAGACAGAGGATTGCTGTGGTATTTGTATTTCGGCGTAGATAAGGTTATTTATCCTCCGCTGATATTCCTCGGAATAGGCGCGATGACGGACTTCGGACCGCTCATTGCAAACCCCAAGAGTATGCTTATAGGCGCAGGCGCACAGCTCGGTGTGTTCGTTGCGTTTATACTCGCAATATTGCTCGGCTTCTCGGTTGCTTCTGCTGCTTCGATTGCAATAATCGGCGGCGCGGACGGACCTACGGCGATTATGACGACTTCGATTCTGGCGGAAAAGTATATCCCGACGATAGCGATAGCCGCATACTCGTATATGGCGCTTATACCGATTATACAAAAGCCTTTGATGCGCGCGCTTACCACTAAAAAGGAACGAGCAATAAGAATGAAGCCGCTTCGTCAGGTAAGCAAGCTTGAAAAGATATTGTTCCCGTTAATAGTTACTTTGGTTGTGGGAATTATTTTACCGCAGTCAATTTCGCTTTTGGGTATGCTTATGCTCGGTAATTTGTTCAAGGAATCGGGCGTGGTTGACAGACTTTCAACGCAGGCACAGAACGGGCTTATGAACACAATTACGATATTCCTCGGTATTGCCGTAGGAAGCAAGGCAAAGGGAGATATTTTCCTGACGCTTGACACTTTGAAAATTATCGGTTTGGGTTTGTTTGCGTTCATAGTCGGAACTATCGGCGGTTTGCTCGTTGCAAAAATTATGTGCAAGGTCACCAAGGGCCAGATAAATCCGTTAATCGGCTCGGCAGGTGTTTCAGCCGTTCCTATGGCGGCGCGAATATCCGAGGACGTGGGAAGAGAATATGACCCGCAAAATCACCTGTTAATGCACGCTATGGGACCTAACGTTGCCGGCGTAATAGGCTCGGCAATAGCCGCAGGTATACTTATTGCTTGCTTCAACGGATACGTTGACGGAACTGCGACGGTGGAAGCCGTAACTACGGCGGTCAACGCAGTGATAGCTTAAGGAGAGTTTATGGAAGGTAAGAAAGTATTAATTACGGATACTATACTCCGCGACGCGCACCAGTCTCACGCGGCGACGAGAATGAAGTTCGAAGAAATGGAGCCCGTGTTGCCGCTTTTGGACGATATCGGTTATTACTCGCTTGAAGCTTGGGGCGGCGCTACGTTCGATTCGTGTTTAAGGTTTTTAAACGAAGACCCTTGGGATAGGTTGAAAAAACTCAAAAAATATCTCAAGAAAACGCCTATTCAGATGCTTTTGCGCGGTCAAAACCTTTTGGGTTACAGACATTATGCGGACGACGTTGTTGAAAGCTTTATCGATAAATCCATAGAAAACGGTGTGGGCGTTATAAGGGTTTTCGACGCGTTGAACGACCCCAGAAACCTTGAAACTTCGATTAAGGCTATAAAGAAATATGGCAAGGGCGGCAAATGCGTATGTGAGGCAACGATTTCATATACTACGAGTCCCGTACACACAACAGAGTACTTCGTAAACCTTGCAAAACAGTTTGAAAGTATGGGTGCCGATAATATCTGTATAAAGGATATGGCAAACCTTTTGTTGCCGTTCACCGCATACGACCTTGTTGAAAAGCTTAAAAAGGCTTTAAAACCCGAAACCAAAGTACATTTGCATACGCACAATACTTCCGGCACGGGCGATATGATAAACTTAATGGCAATTCAGGCAGGAGTGGATATCGTTGACTGTGCGCTTTCGCCGCTCGGCAACGGAACGTCGAACCCTGCGACCGAGCCGCTTGTGGCAACGCTTAAAGGAACTCCGTACGATACCGGAATTGATATTCAGAAGCTGTTGCCGGTAGTGACTCACTTCAATACGGTTTCGGCAAGGCTTGAAAAAGACGGTTTCCTCAACCCCAAGGTAAGAAGAGTGGATATCAATACGCTTTTGTATCAGGTTCCCGGCGGTATGCTTTCAAACCTTATGAGTCAGCTTAAACAGGCAGGTCAGGAAGATAAGCTTTTAGACTGTCTTGCGGAAGTGCCCAAGGTCAGAAAGGACTGCGGTTATCCGCCGCTTGTTACGCCTTCCAGCCAGATTGTAGGAACTCAGGCAGTTTGGAACGTTTTGCTTGGAAGATATAAAACGATTACTGCACAGTACAAAGATTTGATTTTAGGTAAGTACGGCGCAGTATCGGGTGAGAAAAATCCCGAAATTGTTAAGATGTGCACTAAAAACGGTGAAGAAATTATCGATTGCCGTCCTGCCGATTTACTGAGTGACGAAATGGGTGAGCTTACCGAAAAGGTTAAAGCTGACGGTTTCTATGAAAAGCAGGAGGACGTATTGTCCTATGCACTGTTCCCTGAGGTTGCAACCAATTTCTTCAAATGGCGTAAGGCAAAGCAAACGGGAATTGATAAGGACTTAGCGGATAACCCGAACAAGGTATATCCCGTTTAAATAACAATAAAGACGGCATGGGCGAATATCGTTCATGCCGTAAGGTTTATAATTATGAGTAACGTTGCCGTAATTGGTGCGGGTGCTGCGGGGCTTGTCGCCGCATACGCCGCTGCACGAAACGGAAATAGAGTAACCGTATTCGAGAAAAACGAAAAGTGCGGAAAGAAAATTTATATTACGGGCAAGGGCAGGTGCAACGTAACACACGACTGTACTCCCGACGAATTTCTTGCAAACGTCGTGAATAATTCCAAATTTATTACGGGCGCAATTTACGCATTTTCGCCCGAAGATACGATGAAATTTTTTGAGGACGGCGGTTTGAAGCTGAAGGTTGAGCGCGGAGCAAGGGTTTTTCCCGTATCAGACAAAGCGAGTGACGTCACCAAATGTCTTGAAAAATATTGCTTAAACGAGGGCGTAACTTTTAAATTTTACGAAGAAGTAAAGAAAATCAACGTTTTAAACAGTACTGTGTCAGACATATTTACCACAAAAGGGCAATATTCCTTTGATAAAGTGATAATAAGTACCGGCGGTTTAAGTTATCCGACGACGGGCTCAACTGGCGATGGCTACGGCTTTGCCAAAAGCGTAGGACATAATATTATTACGCCGAGACAAGCTTTGTGCGGTGTCAATTTAAGGGGAAGCTGGTTTAAGTCGTTACAAGGACTTTCGTTAAAGAATGTCCGACTGACAGTATATAACGGCAATAAAGCAATAAAAGAGTTTTTCGGGGAAATGCTGTTTACGCATTACGGTGTATCCGGTCCGATTGTTTTATCAGCTTCGAGCCTTATAAACAGATTAGATTTAAGTGCTATTAAACTTACCATAGATTTGAAGCCTGCTTTAAGTCCCGAACAGCTCGACCAGCGCGTCTTGCGCGACTTCGAGGAATATAAAAATAAGTCGGTTGCTAATTGTTTAAAGCAATTACTGCCTATGGCAATGATTTCGGAAGTGTTACAGCGCAGCAGCATAGCGCAGGATAAAAAGGTCAACTCGGTAACCAAAACCGAACGGCAGAGTTTATTGACAATAATAAAGAATTTTGATATGCTTGTATTGTCACTTCGAGGCCTTGATGAGGCGATAGTGACTTCAGGTGGGGTTGACGTAAAGGAAATTAACCCTAAGACAATGGAAAGCAAGCTTATAAAAGGGTTATTTATGTGTGGCGAAGTACTTGATTTAGATGCTTTTACTGGCGGATTCAATCTGCAAATTGCGTTTTCAACGGGCTATGCCGCAGGTAACAGTATAAAGGAATGAATATGAAAGCAATAAGAGGAGCGACGACGGTTTTAAAAGATTCCGCCAAAGAAATTAAGGCAAGCGTTAAAGAATTGCTTGAAAAAATTAAAGATGCAAACGGTTTAGCTGAAGAAAATATTATCTGCATTATGTTTTCAAATACTGCGGATATCCGTTCTTATTATCCTGCAAAAGCGGCAAGGGAAGCAGGGTTTTTCAACTGCGCATTGTATTCATCGCTCGAGCCTGAAATTAACGGAGCTTTAAAGCTATGTATTCGCGTAATGGTTCTTGCGGAAATTGGGAAAGATGCGCACCACGTTTATTTACACGGAGCCGAAAATTTGAGAAAAGATATTTCAAAACGGCTGAATATCGCTATTGACGGCCCTGCCGGCAGCGGTAAAAGCACGGTTTCCAAGATAATTGCTTCAAAATTAAACCTTTTATATCTTGATACGGGTGCAATGTACCGCGCTTGTGCTTTGGCTTGTATTCGCGCAAATGTTGCTTGTTCGGACAGCGAAAGCGTCAAAAATATCTTAAAAGACGTTGAAATCGAGGCTAAAAACGTCGGGGGCGTGCAGTTAACCTATTTAAACGGCGAGGACGTTTCCGAAAAAATACGTACGCCCGAAATATCCATGCAGGCCTCAGTTGTTTCTGCGCACGAGTACGTAAGGGTAAAAATGGTTGAACTTCAACGGCAGATAGCGAAAAACAACTCATGTATACTGGACGGCAGAGATATCGGTACGAACGTTTTGCCGAATGCGGATTTTAAATTCTATCTTACTGCGAGCGACGAGGTTCGAGCGGAGAGAAGAACTATTGAAAACCGTGAAAAGGGCATAAATCAGCCGTATAGCGAAGTTTTACAGGAAATAAAACAGCGTGATAAGCAGGACAAAACGCGTAAAATTGCTCCGCTTATTAAAGCCGCCAACGCTATAGAAGTGGATACCGGCAAAATGAATGCGGAAGAAGTTGCTGAATACGTTTTGAAGCGCATACATGAAAGGATATAAATTTTAATGGCTAAAAAGGAAAAGAAAAAACTCAGTAAGTTTGAAAAGTGGTTCAGGTTTCTATTGCGTTTGGAACCCATAGTTTACCGTCCGTTTTTCCCGTTTAAGAAGTACAAAAAGGCTGAATACGGTGACGGTCCGTATATAGTTGTCGGAAATCATTACAGTGTTTTGGACGTGGTTTTTGCTGTCCGCGCTATTAGTAAACCAATACATTTCATTGCCAAGAAGGAGCTTTTTGAAAAAGGGCTGATGCGGAAATTTGTTTTAAAGTGCCAGTGTATTCCCGTAAACCGTGACGGAAACGATATAAAGGCCGTGATGCAGTCGATGAAATACTTGAAAAACGGCGAATCGATAGCAATCTTCCCCGAAGGCACGCGTAATAAATCAAACGAGATTTTTCTGCCCTTTAAAAGCGGCGCGACGGCGCTTTCAATAAAAACCAAAACGCCGATAATTCCTTTCATACAGATTAAAAAATTGCGGTTTTTGCGCCGCTCACACGTGCTTTACGGCGAGCCTTTGGAGTTTGCAGAGTACTATGACAGAAAAATTACTGAAAAAGAGATATCCGAGTGCGACGAAATTTTACTGAATAAGATGCATGAGCTTTATAACGAGCTGTTGGAAATGCGCTCTAAAAAGAAAAAGAAGAAAAAACAATGATTGTTACGGTCGCAAAAAACAGCGGGTTTTGTAAAGGCGTTGAATTTGCCGTAAATACCGCACTTGAAATAGAAGTTAAAAACGCTTTTGTACTGGGGGAGATTATTCATAACGCCGACGTAGTTAAAGCGTTGAACGACAGGGGTCTGAAGGTGGTTGAAAGTCTTGACGACGTTCCAGACGGTGCGACTGTCGTGTTTCGCTCTCATGGAGTTCCCAAAGAGTATTACGGAATTTGTGCTTCGCGAAATATTAAAGTAGTTGACTGTACCTGCGGTTTTGTCAAGCGTACTCAGTCCATAGTTGAAGAACAGAGCAATAGCGGAAAATATATAGTAATAATCGGCGAACCGGATCATCCCGAAGTTATAGGACTTTTGGGCTGGTGCGGCGGCAACGCTGTGGTTGTGAATGATTTTAACAAAATTCCGAGTGAATTGGAGAAAAAAGAGCTTTGTATAGTCTGTCAGACCACTTTTTCGGCAGAGAAATTTGAAAAAATAATAAAAAATATTAAAAAACTGTGTAAAAAAACAGTTGCTGTTTTCAAGACGATTTGTTATACTACTATAGAACGGCAGCGCGAGACGGAAAATCTAGCCAAAACGTGCGAAGCTATGCTCGTAATAGGCGGCTTAAACAGCAGTAATACTAACAAGCTGTATGAGCTTGCTTCAAAGCATTGCGGTAACGTTTTCAGACTTGCGAACGCCGACGATTTGGATTATTCCGAAATAAAAAATTTTAAAAGTGTAGGTATTGTTTCAGGGGCGTCAACCCCGAATTCGCAAACCCGGGAGGTTCTTTTAAAGATGGCAGAAAACACAGAAGTTAAGGCAACGAACTCAATGGCTGACGTAGTTGCTAAAATCGACAACGAATCGAAGTTTAAAAGAGGTCAAATCGTAAAGGCCACGATTTCACAGGCGACTGACGACGGACTTCAGATTTTGTTGCCTTTCTCAAAGAAGGAAATTGCTTTGAGCAAAGACGAGCTTGATTGCGAAAATTACAGCGCAGACGAGTATATGGACAAAATCGGCGAAACTATCGATTTACTTGTTGTCGACCTTAAGCCTGTTTTAAAACTTTCTCAGAAAATGATTAAAATGCTTAAAGAGGAAGAAGCGCTCAGCGCGGATATAGAAGCAGGTAAAGAGTTTTCCGTTGTTTGCACGGGTACGAATAAAGGCGGTCTCGTTGCGCAGATGGGTACTTATTCGGTATTCGTTCCGGCTAAGGAAATTCGCCCCGGATTTGTTAAAGATTTATCCAAGTACGAAGGAAAAACCCTTCGTTTACGTGCCCTTGAAATTAAAAAGACGGGCAGAAAGGAAATTATCGCGTCCCAGCGCGTGATTTTGCAGGAAGAATACGATGCGAAGGAAGCAGAAAGACTTGCATCGGAAGAAGCGTTCTTCTCAAACATCGCTGTCGGCGACATAGTTGAAGGCAAAGTAGAAAGAACGACGAGTTTCGGCGCGTTCGTATCCGTAAACGGCTTTGACTGCCTTGCACACATTTCCGACCTTTCCTGGACTGGTGCGGAATCTGTAAAAGACGTTCTCGAAATCGGCAAATTTTATCACTTTAAAGTACTTAAAATAGACAAAGAGAACAAAAAAGTTTCCATAGGATATAAACAGCTTCAGCCTCAGCCTTGGGATTTGGTCGGCGATAAATACACCGTCGGCGAAGTTATCCACGGTAAGGTAGTAAGAATCGTACCTTTCGGCGCGTTCGTTGAGGTTGAAAAAGGTATCGACGGACTCGTTCACGTTTCCCAGATCAGCCACGAAAGAATTGAAACTCCGGCAACCGTTCTTAATGTTGGCGACGAAGTTGACGCAAAGATTATCGCGCTCGATACCGAATTGAAGAAGATGAACCTTTCCATAAAGGCGCTTCTTCCCGAGCCCGAAAGAAAGCCCCGTGCCGAAAAGCATGACGACGGTGAAGGCGAAAGTCGCAGGCCCCGTTCTTCCAGAAGGGGCGACGACGAGATGTCCAACTGGAGTGAAGGCAGTATCTCCGTGGGAACTTCGCTTGCAGATATCCTTGCAAACGCAAAGAAAAGCAAATAATTTTGTTTAATTTCTGTAGATAAAAAGCCCGCTATCTTCTTATTCGAAGATAGCGGGCTATATTTTTACTTTTGTGTATTTATCAATTACTTTTATAATCGATATTTGCTAATTTCGCTTGTTTACACAAATCTTTTGTCTGTATTTTATAGTGTTTTCCGTCCTTTATGGTATAAGTTCCGCATTGTCTGAACTCAAAATTAATGTTTTTTCTTATGCATTGTTCTCTGATATTAAGTACCCAAGAATAGTCGAGAGGTCTTGCATTTATATCGGATTCGCCACCCACAACGACTAATTCAATATTATCGAGATATTTTTCGATATCAATACTCTCTAATAAAGGCTGCGCGGTTATACATTTATGCTTTATAGGTAAATCTTTAAAGATAGATAGTTTATAGTCCGCATTTTTTTGATTTTCAACGGTGCAGCACACAACTACATTATTATAACCGTCGTTCCAGTCGCTTGGAATACATTTCAGAAATCTATCGATTCTCTTCGTAAGAAATAAAAAAGTACAGTCCTGTCTTTCTTTTATCATTTTCCAACAATCATTTCGCCACTCGTCGGCTTCTTCGATTAAGAAATCAGTTGAAAAACATAGATAAACAATTCCTGATTTCATTTTATAACTTCCGTTTTTTAATCTTTCTATCGGCTTATTGAAGTCCTTTGTTTTTACAATTTCATTTGTATCTATGTTTCTTTTAAAATCGCCTTTATGAATATAGCAATGTAAGCAACCGTCACTACATTTTTTACATCCTCGCCAAGGATTCCACATTGCCATATTATTTTGCTCCCTTTTCTAATTTATAAATTAGTGTTTATCGTGGCTAAATTATAGCAAAACTATAATATAAAAGCAAGGGAAGGGTTCATTGTCTAACCGTAAAAGCGTGGTATTTTTTATAAATTCATCGAAAAATTTTGTGATAAAGTTTAACGCAATTATATAAGGTTTATATTTATACTGTTAAATAACTAACGTAAGCGGAGGCTTTTTATGAAAAAAGAAGGAAATATCAAAATTTCAAGCGAAAATATGATGCCTATTATAAAGAAATGGCTTTATTCCGATAAGGACATTTTTTTAAGGGAAATAGTTGCAAATGGTATTGACGCGATTACGAAATTCAAAAAGCTTGCTTCCATGGGCGAAGCCAAGGACGACGGCGAAGAATGCTGCGTAAAAATTTCCGTCGACAAAAAGGCAAAGACCTTGACCGTTGAAGATAACGGCATAGGTATGACCGAGGAAGAAGTAGAAAATTATATTACTCAGATTGCTTTTTCGGGCGCTTCCGATTTTCTTGCTAAGTATGAAAAAGCAAACGGTGACGGAATAATCGGTCATTTTGGCCTCGGTTTCTATTCCGCGTATATGGTTTCCGAAAATGTGGAAATTTTCACGAAATCGTATAAGGACAAGCCTGCCGTACACTGGGAATCGGACGGAAACGCGACTTATAGCATAGAGGAATGCGATAAGCAAAACCGCGGAACAAAAATTGTCATGCACATCGACGCGGCGGAAAAGGAGTTCCTTGACGAAAACAATATTAAACAGCTTGTACGCAAGTACTGCGCGTTTATGCCATACAATGTTTACGTTTCTTACAAGGGTGACGGCAAGGATGAGCCGCTCAATTCAACGCTTCCGCTTTACGCTAAAAACCCCAAGGACTGCACGGACGAGGACTATAAAAACTTCTACCGTGATACATTTATGGACTATAACGAGCCTATTTTCTGGGTTCACCTCAATATGGACTATCCCTTCAAATTAAAAGGTATTCTGTATTTCCCCAAGGTTAGAAACAAGGTCGAGCTTGAACGCGGTAAGGTAAAGCTGTATTGCAATCAGGTGTTTATCGCGGACAATATTAAGGAAGTTATACCCGAGTTCTTAATGCTTTTGAACGGAGTTATCGATTGCCCCGATATTCCGCTGAACGTTTCAAGAAGCTTCCTGCAAAACGACAGCCAAGTACAGAAGATAAGCAAGCACATAACTAAAAAAGTTGCGGATAAACTGACTGCATTATATAAAAACGACAAAGAAAAGTATGAAACATGCTGGGAAGATACGGCTAATTTCATTAAATTCGGCTGCATAAAGGACAAAGATTTTTACGAGAAAGTCAAAGACATAATTATATATAAGGATGTAAACGATAAGTTTGTCAACCTTTCCGAATTCAGCGCTACGGAAGTCAAGGAAGAAAAATCTGAAGATAAGAAACAGCCGAAAACTGTTTACTACGTTTCCGACAAGTTACAGCAGGCGCAGTATATAAAAATGTTCAAGGACCAAGGATTGAACGCAATTCTGTGCGACAACTTTATCGACCCGCACTTTTTGAGCTTCCTCGAATACAACACGCCTAACAAAGTCAAGTTTATGCGCATAGACGCAGGCGTGGACGGTGCCTTGAAGGCGGATGGAGAAACGGCAGAGGACAGTGTTCTTGCGGATATTTTCAAAAACGCGCTTGGTAACGACAAGTTAACCGTTAAATTCGAAAAGCTGAAAAACGCGGAAGTGCCTGCAATTATCATAACCGACGAATATATGCGCCGTTACAGTGAAATGGGTCAGCTTTATGGTATGACCGACGGTGGCCTTGCAATGACGCTTATCGTAAACTTAAACAGCCCCGTAGTTTCTAAAATTAAGGAGCTTGACGAGGAAAAGCAGAAGTTCGTTTGCAAATATATTTATTCGCTCGCGCTGCTGTCATTCAAAAAATTAGAAGCTTCCGAGCTTGACGGTTTTGTAAACGCAAATATGGAATTGCTTGAAAATTATATAAAATAAGGTAAAAGCACGGCGGTTGCCGTGCTTTTATTATTGTCAAGCAAAATTCAAGTGGAAAATTTATAATAATTTAGAAAAATCTTTCATTTTTTTTGGTTTCAATCTTGAAAAAAGTATAAGGTTATGTTAAAATAAATTAGGTATGGTGGTGGGTTATGACTTATAAGCTTGAGCTTGAAAGTTTCCATAACGGAACGAATTGCAAAGCCTATGAGTTTTTCGGCTGTCACGAAGTATCCGAAGGGGTGTTTACGTTCAGGGTTTGGGCGCCGCACGCAGAGAAAGTAAGCCTTATCGGCAGCTTTAACAACTTGGACGATACCGCCGACGAGATGCAGCTTTTGCCCGACGGCGAAAGTTATGAAACCGTAAGGAAAGCGAACTTCGGCGATACTTACGCATTCTGCATACACACCTACGACGGTAGAAAACTGATAAAAGCCGACCCTTACGCATTTTATTCCGATTTACCCAATTCACATTTATCAAAGATTTGCCGACTTCCCGAAAGAAGTGAAAAGCCGAATTTAATTATTGAAAACGACGGAGCGGTAAATATATACGAAGTCAGCTTGACTTCTTGGAAAAGGCATAAGGATAATTCATATTATACCTATTCCGAGCTTGAAAAAGAGTTGGTTCCGTACGTTAAAAGTATGGGATATACCCACGTTGAGTTTATGCCCGTAACGGAATTTCCGTACGACGGTTCGTGGGGATATCAGGTGACGGGCTACTTTTCCGTAACTTCGAGAATGGGTACGCCCGAACAGTTCAAAAGCTTGGTCGACGCTTTCCACAGTAACGGTATTAAAGTGATTTTAGACTGGGTGCCTGCGCATTTCCCCAAAGACGAATGGGGATTGTACGAGTTTGACGGTCAACCGCTTTACGAATGTCCTTTGTGGGACAGAATGGAGCATAGCGGTTGGGGTACGAGGAAATTCGATTTCGGCAGAGCAGAAGTTGACAGCTTTCTTTTATCCTCGGCAATATTTTTCCTTGACGTTTACGGAGTGGACGGGCTAAGGGTAGACGCGGTTGCTTCGATGCTGTATCTCGATTACGATAGGCCGAACGGCGAATGGACGCCAAATATATACGGCGATAACCGCAATTTAGAAGCTATTGAGTTTATAAAAAAATTTAACGCTACGGTAAAAAGTGAGTTTCCGTCGGCGGTTACGGTCGCGGAGGAGTCAACTGCATACCACGGAGTTACCGATAATATAGAAGACGGCGGTTTGGGCTTCGATTATAAGTGGAATATGGGCTGGATGAACGACGTATTGTTTTATTGCCGACAAGACCCGTATTTCAGAAATTATCACCACAATAAAATAACTTTTTCGCTCGTTTACGCATTTTCGGAAAACTATATTCTGCCGCTTTCCCACGACGAGGTCGTGCATGTCAAAGGCTCGATAGTAAACAAAATGTGGGGCGAGTATGCGGACAAGTTTGCAGGTGAGCGCGCGTTGCTCGGATTTATGTACGCGCACCCCGGGAAAAAGCTGAATTTTATGGGCTACGAGGTAGCGCAGTTCAGCGAATGGGATTACCGCAAGGGAATTGAGTACTTCCTGAAAAAGTTTGAAAAGCACCGTAAAATGGCCGCGTTCGTTAAGTTTTTGAACTTCTTTTATAGGGAAAATAAACCTCTTTATGAGATTGAGCGCGGTTGGGAAGGTTTTGAGTGGCTGTCCGTTGACGACAGAGAAAAAAATCTTTTGGCTTTCAGCCGCTATTCAAAGGACGGAGAAAGCATAACGGCAATCATAAATTTTTCGGGCGTCGATTTAATCGGTTACAGGCTCGGAATAAGCCAAGGCGAGTACAAGCTTGTTCTCAACACCGACGGAAAACGTTTTGGCGGAGAGGGTAAGCGGGTTAAACGCAGATATAAAACCAAATTAAAATCAAGTCACGGCAAAGAATATTCTATTTGCGTAGACGTTCCGCGGCTGACTTGTCTTTATTTAAAAAAATTATAAAATTTTTATGGGGGAATAAAAATGCTAAGAAAAAAAGAATGTGTCGCAATGTTGCTTGCAGGCGGACAGGGTAGCAGACTGTATACGCTTACCAGCAATATAGCAAAACCCGCCGTATCGTTCGGCGCGAAGTACAGGATAATCGATTTCCCGTTGTCAAACTGCATTAACTCGGGCATCGATACCGTCGGCGTACTTACGCAGTACCAGCCTTTGGTATTAAACGAATACGTCGGAAACGGTCAGCCGTGGGATTTGGACAGGACCTTCGGCGGAGTACATATCCTTTCGCCGTACGAGGCAAAACAGGATACTTCGTGGTATAAAGGTACTGCAAACGCAATTTATCAGAACATAAGGTTTATGAAAATGTACGACCCCGAGTACGTAATTATACTTTCGGGCGACCACATTTATAAAATGGACTACGATAAAATGCTTGCGGCCCATAAGGAAGCTAAGGCGGACTGCACGATTGCGTGTATGGAAGTACCCATGAAGGAAGCTTCGAGGTTCGGTATTCTCAACACCAATCCCGACGGCACGATTTACGAATTCGAGGAAAAGCCCGCAAAACCCAAGAGCAATCTGGCATCCATGGGTATTTACGTTTTCACGGCTTCCAAGCTCTATAAATATCTTGAATTAGACGAAGCAGATCCTAAGTCAGAAAAAGACTTTGGTAAAAACGTGCTTCCCGCTATGCTTAACGCAGGCGAGAAGATGTATTCTTACCGTTTTGAAGGCTATTGGAAGGACGTCGGCACGATTACCTCCCTTTGGGAAGCAAATATGGACCTTTTGGGCGTTGTTCCCAACTTCGAGCTTTCGGACAGGGATAGAGAAGTTCATTCCAGAAGTCCGCTTGCTCCGCCCGCATTCGTTGAGGGCGAGGTTGTAAACTCTATCGTTGCAACCGGCGGCGAGATTGAAGGTAAAGTTATAAATTCCGTAGTCGGCACGAACTGCGTAATTGAAAAGGGCGCGGAAGTAGTTGACTGCGTGCTTATGGGTAATATAGTAGTTAAATCGGGCGCTAAGCTCAATTATGCTATTATCGACGAGGATGTAACTATCGGTAAAAATGCGGTAGTCGGCGCGCCCATTGAGCAGGCAAGCAAGGTAGAAGGCAAAACGAGCGGCATTACGGTACTCGGCAGAGGAATTTCCGTAAAGAAAGACGGCAAAGTTGCCGCAGGCGAAATAGTAGATAAAAACGTATAACGGGGGAAATATAAAATGGCTTCAACAGTAGGTGTAATTTTTTCAAGCATTAACGAAGAAAACGTACCCGAGTTGACAAAAGTAAGGTCAATCGGCTCGGTTCCTTACGGCGGAAGATACCGCCTGGTTGACTTTGCTCTTTCTAACATGGTTAATTCGGGCATCACAACCGTAGGAATGATAACAAAAAATAACTACCAGTCGCTTATGGACCATTTAGGTTCGGGCAAGTATTGGGACCTTGCAAGAAAGGAAGGCGGACTTATTTTACTGCCTCCGTACATAGACGATTCCGAAATGCTTTACAAAAACCGTTTGGAAGCGCTTAAAGGCGCGTCGTCGTTTTTGAGAAAAGCAAAGGAAGATTTCGTCGTTCTTGCAGACAGCGACGCTGTCTATAAACTCGATTACAGCAAAATTATAGATTACCATATTAAGAAGAACGCGGATATAACTCTCGTTTATCACGAGCATATCGTTGATAAATCGCACTATTATATGACGTTCGACACCAACGACGACGGAAGAATTACGGGTATCGATATTAACCCTGCAACCAGCGGATTTAAAAAGAATTACATAAACGTAATGATTGCGCGCACGTCGTTCCTTGTAAACCTTATCCAGAACGCAACGCAGAAGGGATATACAAGCTTCGGCAGAGATATTTTAAGTCCCGGCGTAAAGTCGCTCAATTTGTACGGCTATAAATTCGACGGATATTATTCGAGCATTTCTTCGCTTTCGTCGTTCTTCCAGGCAAATATGGACCTTTTGAACAAGGAAGTAAGAAACGAAATTTTCGGCGGAAGGGACGTTTATACCAAGGTTAATGACAGTGCGCCTGCAAAATTCGCGCCTACGGCAAAGGTTAAGAATTCGCTTGTTTCCGACGGCTGTCTTATAGAGGGTACTGTCGAAAACAGTATACTTTTCCGCGGCGTTAAAGTAGGTAAAGGTACGGTAGTTAAAAACTGTATTCTGATGTCGGAAAATATCGTCGGAGAAAACTGCAATCTTTCTTATGTCGTAAGCGATAAGGATTCCGTAATACGCGATAACAGACTGCTTGCAGGTTGCGAACAAAAACCTTATTTCATCAATAAAGGCTCTTTGATTTAAGGATACTATGGGGGAAATTTGATTATGGCAACAGAAAAGACTACGAAAAGAACTTCGGCAACGGCAACCAAAACCGTAAATAAACCCGCCGAAGTGAAAAAGCCTGCGGCTAAAACCGCAACCGCTAAACCTGCGGCTGCTAAAACTACTGCGGCGAAAGCGCCCGTAAAAAAGGTGCCGGTTAAAACCGAAAATGCACCTGCAGTTGTTCAGGACAACGAAAACAGAAAGAAAAAGATACTGTTCGTTGCTTCGGAAAGCACGCCGTTCATCCAGACTGGCGGACTTGCAGAGGTTATCGGCTCGCTTTCAAAAGCGCTTGCCGCGACGGGCAACTATGACGTGCGCGTCGTTTTGCCGCTTTACTCGGATATAAAGTGGGAGTACAGAGAGAAGTTCACTTACCTCGGCAATCTGTACGTTCACCTCGCTTGGAGAAATCAGTACTGCGGTATTTTCACCTACGAGCAAAACGGAGTTACCTTCTATTTTATTGATAACGAGTTTTACTTCAAGCGCCCCGGTTGCTACGGATATTTCGACGACGGCGAAAGGTTTGCGTTCTTCTCGAGAAGCGTTCTTGAAATAATGCCGTTCTTGAATTTCTATCCCGACGTAATGCACTGCCACGATTGGCAGGCGGCGCTTGCGGCAATTTACCTTAAAACCAATTACTGTTTCAGGGAAGAGTACCAGTACATAAGGGCACTTTTCACCATACACAACATAGAATATCAGGGGCAATACTCGCTTGATTTGCTCGGGGATTTGTTCGATATTTACGGAACTTACCAGTATCTCGTTGAATACAAAAACTGCATAAACTTAATGAAGGGTGCGATTGAATGTTGCGAAGCGTTCTCAACCGTAAGCCCCAGATATGCGCAGGAAATTAAAGACCCTTATTTTGCACACGGTCTTGACCCGATTATAAGAAGAAACGAGTTTAAGCTTCACGGCATTTTAAACGGAATAGACGATACGGGCTATAACTGCGAGCTTGACAGGCATCTTTATGCAAACTATACTGCAAAAGATTTCTCTAACAAGGCAGTTTGTAAAGCCGAATTGCAGAAACTTTTAAATCTTCCCGTAAAGCCTAAAACTCCGATAATTTCAATGATTACGCGCCTCGTTTCGCATAAAGGTCTTGACCTTGTAACGAACGTTATCGAGGAGCTGTTGCAGGACGATGTGCAGGTGGTAATTCTCGGCACGGGCGACGCGCATTTCGAAGGTTATTTCACCGATTTGGCGAAGAGATATCCCGATAAGATGAGCGCGAATATTGCTTTCAACGGTGATTTGTCCAGAAAGATTTATTCCGGCTCGGATATATTCCTTATGCCTTCCAAGTCGGAGCCGTGCGGACTTTCGCAGATGATTGCCTGCCGCTACGGAACTATTCCCGTAGTAAGGGAAACGGGCGGGCTTTACGACAGTATCAAGCCGCTTGAAAACGGTTACACCTTCTCGAACTACAACGCCCACGATATGTTATATGTCATAAGAGAGGCGGTTTCCGATTATAGAAATAAGTCGGGTTGGGAAAAACTTATGTACAGAGCGGCCACGACAGATTTCAGCTGGGGACACTCGGCAAAGGAATACGAGGCGCTCTACAAAGATATGCTTAAATAATTTTACTTAAAACAGGAGAACAAAATGAATTGTACCGCAATTACCGAAAAGGAAGCTAAGGAGTTAATCAAGGGTAAACTTTCGAGATATTTCGGAGTAAGCCCGACCGAAGCGACCAAGGACCAGATTTATAAAGCTGTTGTTATGTCGGTAAGAGATATTTTACTTGAAAAAAGACAGCAGTTTCATAAAAAAATCAAAGCAAAACGCGCAAAGAGGGTTTATTATCTTTGCATGGAGTTCTTGCTTGGGCGTTCGCTGAAAAACAGTCTTTACAACCTTAACGCGACGTCCGTCTTTGAAAAAGTTATTTCTTCATACGGATTTGATATGGAGGAGCTTTACGAGCAGGAACCCGACGCTGGCTTAGGTAATGGCGGTTTAGGAAGGCTTGCGGCATGCTTTATGGACGCGCTTGCAACTGGGAATTACCCTGCAATGGGCTATTCGCTGCGCTATGAGTACGGGCTTTTCAAGCAGAAAATCGTTGACGGTTGGCAGATGGAACTGCCCGATGTTTGGCTTCCCGGCGGCGAAGCGTGGCTTACGCAACGCACAGATAAGTCTTTTATAGTAAGGTTTAACGGACAGATAGAAGAGCGGTGGACGGAAAACGGACTTGAAACCGAGTACGTCAACTGCAACGAAATTCAGGCCGTTGCCTATGATATGATGATATCGGGCAAAAACAGCGAGGCAGTTTCCGTATTAAGGCTTTGGAAAGCAAAACCCGTGCAGGACTTCAATATGAAGCTGTTTTCACAGGGCGATTACTATCAGGCAATGACGCAAGATAACGATGCGGATCTTCTTACTAAAGTTCTTTATCCTGCAGATAACCACACTGCCGGTAAATCGTTAAGACTTAAACAGCAGTATTTCCTGTGCTCGGCTTCGATTCAGAATATCGTACAGGACCACAAGCACAGATACGGCGATTTGAGAGATTTGCCTAAACTTGCGGCTATTCACCTCAATGATACACACCCTGCAATGGCTATTCCCGAGCTTATGAGAATACTTATTGACGAGTACTTCTACGATTGGAATCAAGCTTGGGCAATAACCACGGCGACATGCGCGTATACTAATCATACCGTACTTGCCGAGGCCTTGGAAACTTGGTCGGAAGATTTGATTGCGCGCACTATTCCGAGAATTCACTCGATTATAAAGGAAATCAACAGAAGACTTTGCGAGCAGCTGTGGAATGCATTCCCCGGTGAGTGGGCGAAAATTTCAAGAATGTCGATAATGGAACACGACCGCATTAAAATGGCAAACCTTTCGGTTTACGGCGGTCATAAGGTCAACGGCGTTTCCGCCCTGCACAGCGAAATTATCAAAAATTCCGTATTTAAAGATTTTTATGATTTTACGCCCGAAAAGTTCACTAACGTTACGAACGGTATTGCACACAGACGCTGGCTCAACCAGTCAAATCCCGAGCTTTCCGAACTTTTAACCGAGTGTATTGGCGAGGGATATATTCTTGACAGCGCTCAGCTTGCGGAGTTCAAAAAGTTTGAAGACGACAGCACCGTTTTAAAGCGTTTGGAAGAAATTAAAGCCATTAAGAAAAAGCAGTTTGCCGACTATGCAAAGAAAAAGCAAGGCGTGATAATCAATCCCGAAACTTTGTTCGACGTTCAGGCAAAGAGATTGCACGAATACAAGCGCCAGTTATTAAACGTTTTAAACATTATTGATACCTATCTTGACTTGCAGGATAATCCCGATAAAAAAGTTGTGCCTAAAACGTACATCTTCGGCGCTAAGGCTGCACCTGGGTACGACATGGCAAAGAAGATTATCAAACTGATAAATTTCCTTGCCGAAGACATTAAGAAAAATCCCAAGATAAACGAAAAATTAAACGTCGTTTATATGGAAGATTACAACGTTACAATGTCAGAAAAGCTTATGCCGGCTTCCGAAGTTTCCGAACAGATTTCACTTGCCGGTAAGGAAGCAAGCGGCACGGGCAATATGAAGTTTATGATAAACGGCGCATTGACAATCGGTACGCTTGACGGCGCGAACGTGGAAATGGCTCAGGCAGTCGGTAACGAAAACATATTCATATTCGGACTTAAATCGAACGAGGTTGACGACGTATGGCGCTCGGGTTACAGCTCGAGTATGTATTATAACGAATCACCTAAGCTCAGAAGAATTATCGAAGCTTTGATTATCGGCTTTAACGGTCAATCGTTTGCGGATATTGCAAATTATCTGCTTACAGAAACTCCCGTGGCTGACCCGTATATGTGCATGGCTGATTTCGGAGCATACCATAAAGCTCAGCAGAAAATTTCAAAACTGTACTCAACAGATAAAACTACTTGGAATAAAATGTCGCTCAGAAATATTGCGGCGGCAGGAAAATTCTCAGCGGATAGAGCTATTGCCGATTATGCAAACGAAGTCTGGAATCTTAAATCTGTAATCAAGTCGGATAAATAAAATTCAGTATTTAGTAAAAAACGGGGCTAATCGCCCCGTTTTTTACGTACTATGTCTGACATAATTGCTATTATTTTACTTTCATAATTTAAGATGGTTATAGATTTAAGTATTCTATCGGTTTAAACAAAAGCAAAGATTTGTTAATCAATTTTAATAATAATCGTGATATAAACGTAAATCAGCATAAAAACCTCCTTTACTAGTCAAAATATGACTTTATTCTTCGTAAAAGTTGTGTTTTACGAATAGTTAGATATACTCTTCAAACCACAAATAAAGACTGAGGGTGGTCTCGGTCTCACTTTACGCTTTTCAAATTAAATTGTTCGTAAAATTGACTTAATCTTCTTTTTGTTTTATAATGGATTTATGGGTGCTGATTACTACGTTCAGAGAAACAATCAAAATTTAGAAACGATTGGCAGGCTTTTAGAAAACGAACTGCCTGATTTTTGTTATGATTATTTTCTTGCTATCGACAGCCAGACCAGCACTTTGACGCGTCTTAACTATGCGCACGATTTAAAGATATTTTTCTACTTTTTACTGCAGCGCCGCTGTCGCGGTAGGTCGGTAAAAGAAATAACTTTGGAAGATTTAGAACAGGTTACAAGCAACGATATAGAATATTTTCTCGGCTTCCTCTCACGCTATCAATACGGCGGAAAAATTCATACTTGCAACGAGCGAGCAAAAGCGCGTAAGCTCTCCTCCGTTCGCGCAATGTTCAAATTCTTTTTTAATCGCGGATATATAAGTGTTGACAATTCTGCGAAGGTCTCCACTCCTAAGCTTCACGAAAAACCGATAATAAGGCTTGACACTGACGAGGTGTTCAATATAATTGATGCGGCAGAAAGCGGAAACGGGCTTACCTCCCATCAAATGGCCTACCATGAAAAAAACAGAGTTCGCGACAGCGCAATTCTGATGCTATTTCTCGGGACCGGTATCCGTATTAGCGAGCTTGTCGGGCTGAACAACGCAGATATCAATTTTAAGGATAATTCATTCATAGTCACACGCAAAGGCGGCAATAAAGCCATACTATACTTTGACGACGACGTTGCGAATGCTCTTAAAAGATATTTGGAATACAAGGACGAAAACTTCGAAATATTAAAGGGAAGCGAAGCCCTCTTCCTCTCCAATAAAAAAAGCCGGATTACTGTGCGTGCGGTTGAAAATCTTGTACATAAATATGCGAAAATAGTCTCTCCCCTTAAAAATATTTCGCCGCATAAACTGCGCTCAACCTACGGCACACAGCTTTATAAGGCGACGGGCGATATTTATATAGTCGCGGATGTTTTGGGGCATAAGGACGTCAATACTACAAGAAAACACTATGCCGCAATAAGTGACGATAACCGCCGTGCCGTTGCAGGAAAAGTTAAACTAAAACGCGACGAAGATTAAATAATTAAAAAATGCGCGAAATAATTTCGCGCATTTTTTACTGTAATGATTTAATAAAATAATAAATTGAATTACCCTTTTTGTTTACGTACGTATAGTCTTCCGCTTCAAAGCCCATTTTTCGGTTTAGAGCTATGCTTGCAATATTATCCGCATGAACTTGTGCAACTGCTATTATAAAGCCCTTTTGCTTGGCAAACGAAAGTAATAAACTATATGCTTGGGTGCCATAACCTTTTCCGCAGAACTCAGGATATAATTCAAGTCCGCAACTTACAATATGTTCAGACCGTTCGTATAAAGAAGCTTTTCCTATAAGTTCGCCGTTTTCAATTATAGCAAACATTTCAAAGTATTTATCAAAATACTTTTTTTCGTTCCAAGTTTGAATAAGCTTTTCCAAATCTGCTTTTGACAAGCTGTTTTCATGTTTTTGCAACTGTTCTATATCTGATTTCTCAAAATTTCGTAGAATCATCGTTCAAAATAATTTTATCGATTTTAATTACAGCGTCGTCCTGAATGTTCAGGCATTTGCCACAGTTGTCGCACGTTTTCGAAGGGTCTAAGTCGCAGGTTTCACATTCGAGGCAACCTATACACTCCCTATCATATAAAACGCATTTGTTATCTTCTTTATCCATAAATCACCTTTATTTTTTCTGTAATTATTATAATACAAACATACAGAGCTGACAAGCGAAATTTTAGGAACAAACGTTTGATTTTTTTATGAAAATATATTATAATTAACTTATTAGGAGAAATTATGAGAGCGCTTACGGGAAAAATAGACGAAGTTTTTGAATTTGTGCAGAAATATATTAAGGAAAACGGTTACGCCCCCTCTGTCAGGGAGATTTGCAGAGGCTGTGAAATTAAGTCCACTGCTACCGTTTTTACTTACTTGAACGAGCTTGCCGACCGCGGGCTTATAAATAAGGCCAATTTAAAAAACCGTGCTGTATCATTGAAACAGAACGTCACTACAGTTCCTCTTGTCGGAATAGTTGCGGCGGGCCAGCCGATATTCGCCACTGAAAATTATGAGGATTTTTATTCTTTACCGAGCAATTTCTTTTCGGGCGAAGATTTGTATATGCTTAACGTGCATGGCGATTCAATGATTAAAATCGGCATGTACGAGGGTGATAAGATTATCGTTAAAAAACAGGAAACCGCCGATAACGGAGATATTGTTGTAGCTTTGGTGGATGACAGTGCGACTGTTAAAAGATTTTTTAAGCGCGACGGAAAAGTTATTTTGCATCCCGAAAACGATGAAATGGCCGACTTCGTGTTTGACAACGTAAAAATAATCGGAAAGGTTATTGGACTTATAAGAAATATTTAAAATTAAAACGGCGGACTTACCGTAGTTTCCATATAGAATTTTTGGAAATATATGATATAATTTGTTTATGGAAAACATAAAGATTTTTAAAAATAATGAGGAACGCTTAGCAACAAATAGCACAGGATTTCACGAATTACAATATTGTGACAAGGATTTACCGATCAAAAAGCTTCTAAACTATAAAAATATCGTTAACTGGAAATCGGATTCATTGTATATTGAAGCATTTACAGAAACAGATGAGATATTTTATAATTACTACGATAAGATTTTTAGTCAATTTGGTAAATTAGATTACTTTGGCATTAATTACTTTACTAAAAAGCAAACAATAAAAATTTTGAGCGACTTAAAAAATCAATCTTTGCCCGATAAAGATATTTTATAT
>CAMWPZ010000005.1 GCA_947176305.1 uncultured Clostridia bacterium | reverse complement strand
TATACCGGCTCTTGCAAAAAGTCCTCACATGAACTTATTACAAAAATCTCGGTATAACCCTCAATGTATTCCGCGCTTTCGCAGACCAACAAGACGGACGCGGCGCTCGTTGCCTTTCTGAATTTACAGCTTATAAAGGACTTGGTATTCCTGTACGGCTTCCGTCCGTCGGACGTGAAGCTCGTCAAAATATTCGGGCGCGTACTGCAAAATTCCTTGATAGCCTACGGCTTGGGCAGTGTGAAAATCGGCAACAGCATTGTAAAGACTATGGGCGACGCGGTGCGCGGTATACCCCTTTTAGGCTCGGCAATATCCGCACTTGTAGACAGCTCGGTACAGGGTTTGACGAACGGCGTTCTGACCGCGGTTATCGGCTACCAGACCATTAAATATTTAAGCTATGAATACCGCTTGCAGGAAATTTTAGACGGCGTTGAAATTGCCGAAACCGACGAGGAACTCGCCCAGACCTGCGGCGAGATAGAGCGCGAATTGAAGAGCGGCAGAAAGATGCCGCAGGCAGGCTAAAAACAGAGTATTTTTAACGGCGCGCGGACGGTAAGTCCGCGCGCCGAAATTAACCGCCGTATATTGTGCGGCGAATATCGGAGAGTGTATGAAAAACAATAAAAAGAAGGGGCTTTTAAAGCGGTTCGTCCGCTACTATAAGCCGCACAAAAAGCTTTTTATAATAGATATGGCTTGCGCGTTTTTAATTTCCGTGTTCAACCTCGTCTATCCGTATATCACTAAGGAAATTATAAACAACTACGTTCCCAACAAGCTTTTATATTACCTTTTGGCGGGCGCAGGGCTTCTTTTAGGACTGTACGCAATCAAGGCGGTATTGAATTATATTCTGCAATACTGGGGTCACCTCGTCGGGACGCGTATGCAGGCGGATATGCGCAGAGAGCTTTTCAAACACCTGCAAAAACTGCCCTTTACCTACTTCGACAACAACAAGACGGGCGTTATTATGAGCCGTATGACAAACGATTTATTCGACGTTTCCGAGCTTGCCCACCACGGTCCCGAGGACGTGTTTTTATCCTTGGTAACGCTTATCGGCGCGTTCGTTATGCTCGCGTTCATCAACGTATATCTTGCGCTTATCGTGTTCGCGTGCGTGCCTTTTATAGTCGTCGTCGCCATGCTTTTGAGAAAGAGGCAGAAGCAAACCTTCGCCCGTATGCGCGTAGTTCAGGGCGAAATCAACGCGGATATAGAAAGCGCGGTTTCGGGCGTGAGGATATCGCGCGCGTATTGTGCGCAGAAGCACGAGGGCGAAAAGTTCGAAGAGGGCAATATCGATTTTGTCAAGGCAAAGAGCAGGCAGTATAAGGTTATGGGCGAGTTCCACTCGTCAATGAACTTTTTAATGGACTTTCTCTATTTTGCCGTATTGCTTGCGGGCGGACTGTTCTTCTATTACGATAAAATCGACGTCGGCGAGTTCACCGCGTTCGTGCTGTATATCACCACGCTGATAACGCCTATCCGCACGCTCGTCAGCATTTACGAGCAGATACAGGAGGGAGCTTCGGGCTTTGCGCGCTTCTGCGAAATTATGGACGAGCCGTGCGAGGAAGACAGCCCGAACGCGCTTGTCCCCGATATATTGCGCGGCGAAATCGAGTTTTGCGGCGTTTCCTTCGGCTACAATAAAGAGGACGGTGCGCACACGGTTATAAACAACTTCGATATGAAAATTAATGTGGGCAAGACCATTGCGCTTGTCGGACCGTCGGGCGGCGGTAAGACGACTATCTGCCACCTTATTCCGAGGTTTTATGAAATCGACGCGGGCAAAATCACTGTGGACGGTTACGATATCCGCGACTTGGACAGGCAGGCGCTGCGCAAAAATATAGGCATAGTTCAGCAGGACGTTTTCCTTTTCAACGGCACTATCCGCGAGAATATTGCCTACGGAAACTTCGACGCGCCCGACGAGGAAATTTACGAGGCGGCGAAAAAGGCGAACATACACGACTACGTATGCAGTTTGCCCGACGGATATAATACGTGCGTAGGCGAACGCGGCGTCAAGCTTTCGGGCGGGCAGAAGCAGAGAATTTCCATTGCCCGCGCCTTTTTGAAAAATCCGCCGATACTTATTTTGGACGAGGCGACTTCCGCACTCGACAACGCGACAGAAATGCAGATACAGGACGCGCTTTCCAAGCTTTCCGAGGGCAGGACGACGCTCGTCGTAGCGCACCGACTTTCCACCGTCAAGAACGCGGACGAGATTATCGTGATAACGAGTGACGGAATAGAGGAGCGCGGCACCCACGCCGAGCTTATCAAAAAGAACGGCGCGTACAAAAAACTGTACGACTACCAGTTTAAAAATCTGTAATGAAAGTATTTGAAAAAAAGTTGTTTTTTAGTTTTATTGGACTATAATGAAAGTAAACTAAAGGAGAAAAGATATGAAGCAAGTTATTAAAGCGTCTTTGATTAAAGCGGCGGTTTTTATTTTGATTTTAGTATCCGTTGCCCTTGCATTAATGCTTCCCGCATGCAAAGAAAAAGCAGAGCAACCGCAACCTAAAAGAATTGTCGGGATAGACTCAGAGAAGACGTATTTAAGAAGTTATTATCTGGCAAGGGTGGAGTTCTACGATGAAAAAGCTTTGGAGCTGCCCATAATATCCCGCGACGAAATCAAAGAGGGCGAGATAGAAGAAGTTAAGCTTGACTACTACGCGAATACCGCAATCCGTGTGGTCAGGTATGAGCTTGTGGACGGCGGCGCAAAGGGCGGATATTACTATTATAAGCTTTACGCATATATGACGGCGAATTATCTGTATTCGGGAAAAATAGAGGGAGTGACGGTAGTTATTAATGGAGAAGATTATGAATTCTCAACGGATATATTATTGGGCTGTGCCAATCTTTATCCTGCCGACTTCTTGTTCCCGTCGTCATGTTCGTCGCAGCAGGCAGTTTTACCCGACGATAACGGCAAAAAAGAAATAATCTATATGGTATCCATAAGCGGTGAGATAGAGATAACGGACGTGTCGTTCCAGACGAGCGGGCTGAACGTTGTTTCGGTAAGCCTTTATAAAACCGGGGAAGACAGCGAAATAAATTTACCTTATACCGTAGATGGAAACGATTTGCGGTTGCGTATTACTTATACCGAGCCTGACGACTGTCTGTATTGCGGAAGCTATATAAATATGACTTTCAAGGCTGATGGAAAAACTATGACCTATACGAGCGCACTTGATATGTATAACGTAATTTTCTGCCTTGGATCCGCATTGAAATGATAATGGAAAATCTGTAAACAAATAAAAAAACGCACGGGCATATGCCCGTGCGTTTTCTATTTTCAGTATATAACCGTATCGATTACTCCGCCGCCGAGGCAGTATTTCTCCGAATAGAACACGGCAAACTGCCCTTCGGTTACGGCGCGTTGAGGCTCGTCAAATTCAACGAGTGCGCCGCCCCTTTTAAGCGTAACCCTGACCTTTTGTTCGGGCTGGCGGTAGCGGAACTTAGCCGTGCATTCGAATTTCTTTTCAGGCGCGCAGCCGATAAAATTCAAGCCCGAAACGCGGCAAGCCTTGGAATACAGCGGACTTTCGTCGCCGTGGGAAACGTAGAGGATATTGTTTTCCAAATCCTTTTTAACGACAAACCACCTGCCTTCCTCGCCGTGTACGCCGCCTATATCCAAGCCCTTTCGCTGACCTATAGTGTAGTACATAAGCCCGATATGCTCGCCGACTTGTTTATTATCGAGCGTGAGTATTTTGCCGCTTTGAGCAGGCAGATATGTTTGCAGAAACTTTCTGAAATTCCGCTCGCCGATAAAGCATATCCCCGTGGAATCCTTCTTTTTCGCCGTTGCAAGATTATACTCTTCGGCTATTTTGCGCACCTCGGGTTTGGGCAAATCTGACAGGGGGAACAGCACGTTCGCAAGCTGTTCCTCGCGCACCTGATTTAAAAAGTAGGTCTGGTCCTTGTTCGCGTCGGCGGCTTTTAAAAGCTTATGCCTGCCGTCCGCCGTATGTTCAATGCCGCAGTAGTGCCCCGTCGCTATATAGTCCGCGCCGAAGCTCTTTGCATATTCGCGGAATGGTCCGAACTTAATTTCGCGGTTGCACAAAACGTCGGGGTTGGGCGTTCTGCCTGCCTTATATTCCGCAAGGAAATAGGAAAACACTCGGTCCTGATATTGCTTTGCAAAGTTCACGCTGTAGTAGGGGATATCCAGCGCCGAACACACTCTGCGCACGTCGGAATATTCCTCATCCGCGTTGCATGCGCCGCGCTCGTCGGTTTCCTCCCAGTTGAGCATATACAAGCCTATTACGTTGTAGCCGTCGTTTTTTAAAAGATATGCGGCAACGGAAGAATCCACGCCGCCGCTCATCCCCACGACCACGGTCTTATTTTTCATAACCTGTCCTTAAAGTATTTTAATATGTTTAGCAGTTCTCTTTTATAAACTTTACAAGATGTTCGCCGCAGAATGTTACGGTGTTTTCGTGGGAGATATATATCAGCCAGTCAAAACTATCGTCAAAATATACGAACTCCACAGGGCCGTAATTCAAGTCGATACTGTCAACCTTTTGCAGCCAAGTTTTGTGTGGCTCTATATATCCGACTTCGCCTGTAAGATAAAAGTGTTTGCTTTGTTCTTTTAAATACGCTTCTATCTTGTCGGTAAGCTTTAAAGCAATTTCGTCGGAAACCACGACATATTCTTTATCTATAGGCACGTTTCTAAAAGGTATCCAATATCCGCCGTCGTATTTAAAGCGGTATTTCAGTTCCGCTAATATTCGCCGTTTTTCGCCGCCCGAAAGGTTAATCTCCATATTAAATTTATTATAGCACAGGCGGATATAAATTTGCAATTAAAAAAAATTGTGTTATAATACAAGCGAAAAAACTTGCTTGCAAGGGTTTTTGAGCGCCGTATTCAAACATTAATGCGTTTTGCGTATGCAAAACGGCACCGCTAAAAGCGGCGCAAAAAATCTTTGATTTTTTGCATTTTCATGTTATAATATCGTTATGGAATTGCCTGCGGACGACTTTATTTTACTGTCGATAATCAACACCAAACTGCGCGATAAGTATTTATCTTTGCATGAGCTTTGCGAAGAAGAAGACGCGGATATATCCGCCGTTGTTTCGCGTTTGGGCGCACTCGGCTATACTTACGACGAGGTCCGCAACTGCTTTTCTTTAAAATAATTTTGCACCTGTAGCTCAGCTGGATAGAGCAATAGCCTCCGACTTCTGTAAGATATCCAATAAAATACACAATATATCGCATTATAAAAGATAGCGCACAGTATATGTATACACTTCGACAAATTTATACATAAATTTTTACACCCTAAAGATATATGTCACCCATACTCTATCTTGAATATCTTTTATAATATCTTAGCGTACAAATAAATAAAATTAATTGTTTTGTACCCGTAGCGCAATTGGATTAGAGTTTCAGATTCCGATTCTGAAGGTTGCAGGTTCGAGCCCTGTCGGGTACACCAGAAAAGCAGCGTATTTTGCATTAAATACGCTGCTTTTTATTAGTTATTAACAGTCTCAGGTAGAAAAAATATTGTCAAGGATAGCCGCCGCTTGTTGATCGGTTGTCTTTATAAAGTGAGAATAAATATCCAGCGTGGTACTCGTTCTTGAATGCCCTGCTCTACCGGTAACAGTTGTCAACGGAACGCCCGCCGCAATTTGAAGTGTAATATTTGTATGCCGTAAACTGTGAACTGTAAATTGGGGTAAATTTTGGCGTATTCGCAATATAGTCAGCCACATATCAAAAATTTGAGGAGCTATTGAGCCTCCGTTTTTGCCGATGAAAATCCTGTCCGTTTCAATCCATTTATCGCCCAAACTTTTCTTATTGCTGTAATACCATAGCCAATATTCGTATAACTGATTTTTTACAATTTCGGAAACGGTGATAGTACGGATAGAGTTTTCGGTTTTGGGTTCTTTTGTATAAATTCCGCAAGATTTAGAATAGTTGCTTGTCCTGCGAATAGTTATAGTACCGTCTTTAAAGTTTACGTCTTTCCATTCAAGTCCCGCAAGTTCGCCTCGGCGCATGCCAGTAAAAAGTAAAATTATAAAAGCTGTTTTAATGCGAATATCATCGCAACTTTGTAGAACTTTTAAAAATTGTTTAGCTTGCTCATCGTCGAGATAATGTATTGTCCTTTTGGGGTGTCTGCCGTATGAAACGTAATCAGCAGATGCGTAGTTATGTTCAACAAGTAATTGTTGTTTTGCCATTGCAAAAATACAATGGGTTGCCTTTTTAATTTTATCAATTGTGTAAGCGGAATACTGCTTAGTTGTGCTTTCAATTTCAAATACTGATTCAACCTTAATGCCGAGTATATCTGCCATTTTATGTGCGTATTCAAGACTTATGTTTTTGCCTTTTAGAGCATTTGCTAATGAACTGCTGTTTAATTTGTACGTATAGCGAAAGTCTTTATCTTGAATATTCTTTTCGTTCATCACTTTCCGTAAGGCTGGTTTTACGTGAGCAGTGGTAGTAGTATAAGTTGCATTGTCGAGTTCGTCATAAAAAGATTGAATTATATTAGGCGTTACGTCTGTAACCTTATATCTGCCCAAGTAGCGGCAAATCCATTCAACGCTTCTAATGCTCATCTCGTAATAATTTAATGAGTAGTCCTTACGTATGCGCTCGAGCCAAAGTTTTGCGTATTCTGTAACCTTGATGTTGTGATTTACGGTTTGTATTTTGCTTACGGCATACAGGCTAATCATTTTCTTCTCAAATATAGCAGCAAACAAAGCGCAAGCTTTTTCTTCTTGTTTGGCGTCCATCTCTTCGACTGGTCGCCAAATAGTGGTTTTGTAGATATATTTTTGAGTAGCAAATTCTTTAATCTTTACCTGTATATCGTAAACGATACCTTTCTTTGTTCTTCTTTTCCTGATTGTTGGCATAATTCACCTCATATAATTTATTTTAGGATTTTACCAAAATCAGATTTTGAAAGATGTAAAATAATATCTATCTAAAATATTAGTTTTAAGTTGTTGGTTTTCAAAGTATAGATAGTGTACGTTATAAGTAATAAATTGAGGATATTGATTCATTATTAGATAATTATTGCATTATCGAATTTTAATGGTACAATATTACTATGAAATCAAAAATATTAAAAGATAAAACTAAGAAGATGTTAAAAACGGGGGATTTGCCGTATACCCATAGGCCATATATTGGCTTTGATTCCTATGTTTTGACATATGAAGAATCGCTTAGGATGCCTCATCAGGTCATTTTTGGAAATTTCGGGGCGGGGAAAGAATCTCTGGTTTATGCCATGCATAGAAGCATGGGGAAAATCAATCCGGTAATTATCGGGAATGGAATATACCATTGGACTGATGCAGCAAGTGATGTTAATAATAAATGCCTGTTGTCTATTCCTTTAAACGGAGTAATATTTGAAGATACCGTGTCAAATGGCAATATTGCTATTAGCGGAATCCCTGCGGAAAACATATTTGCTTATATGGAAAGGACAAAAAAACAATATTATCCATCTTATTTGGATATATATAAAAGTTTTTGTAATTTAAAAAATATAACCAGTTCTGAAATAAACCTTGAATATGGAGACTTTAAATTTTTATTCAATCCTATTTTAACTATAGAATTTGAAGACAATGTAAATGAATTCTATACTAAGAGCGCACAATGTGTTTTTGAGATATATGCTTTTTTAAGATATTCACAATATCAAGAATTTGGCAAAAACATGGTTTTCAATTTTTGCAGAAATGAATATGCTAGCAGTTTGTTTACTTTATTGGCATATCCGAATTTTGAATATAAAGTGGCCATACCATCAAATTATTCATTAATAGGCACAACTATTAAAATATCGGACACCCTTTTCAAAAATTTAAATTTTGTACTGGGAAAAGTAAAAGATAACGATGAGCGATTTAATTCATTGCTTATAACCTATGGTGAGATTTGGGAACTATTTTTAGTTAAGCAATATGATTTGGCTGTAATAAAATCACTTGGATTTTTTGAATACTTTTACAAATGTAAACGCTTAAATCATGTGCCGGAGGAAGTGGCGAAAAATATAAGTTTAAAAACATTAACTGAGGATCAAATAATAGAACAGCTCAGAGAGCTTATAAAATTCAAAAATCAAGTAGTTCACGAAGGAAAAATAGAAGATAAATTAGTAAAAAATTATGGAGAAAGTTCTATCGATAATTTCTTTGATGAGCATAAAAAAGAGATATATTTCTTGTTGGATTTGTTCGGTGAAATAATTGTAAAGGAATTGGTGTAAACAATGGAAGAACGTATATCACTTTTTATACCGTTAAATCATATCGAAATAAATGAAATATGCGATAGGCAGAGATTTACTATATTTCCAAATAATTATATTGAAACAAACAATATCTTTCAATTTGATAAGAAATTGAATCATATGCTTTTCCACAATAATTTTTGGCATATAGCAAATGATTTTTGTACGTTAAAAATTCCTCGAATAAATGACATAGATGCGAATCATTTATACAAACTTTCATATGCAATGCTCACATTGTGCAGAGATGATTTTGAGTGCCATGAAGATATAGTTGTTATAATAAAAAGTTTTTATGCGATTCTTAGAATTTTTGATATTCTGGCATATAACTATGAGAATAGGAGAAGGCTATGGTCGGAATGGCAAAGACCATATAACTATTCATATTTTTCTTTTTTATACGCAAATGACAAACTGGTGGATATATTAGAACTTGATATTAAAAAGCTGTCGTTGGATATAAATTTAGAAAGTCTTAATTCAAACTTTGATTGTTTGTTGGAAAAAGTTGTTAAAAATGTTAGCAATGAAAAACTAATAAAGCTTGTTAATTTTTATAATAAGATTTATGGATTAATTATTGATAAAAATTTTAAGGATGCCAATTTATATTGTATATTCTTGTTGGAATACCTTTATTGTGATAGTGCTGATAGTCTAAAATCAAAAACAATAGTAGAAAAATTGAGAGTGGTTTTAGATAAAGAAGAGTATTCAGATGAGGATATAGAAAAAATAATAAAAACTGCTTATAGGTTAAGAAGTAAAAGTGTGCATCAATATAAAGGGCTGTCTGTCGATACATTATATAATTTCAATTTGTACTATTTTCATCCAGTAGAACAACTTTTGAAAAATTCAGAAAAAGAGTTGTTCCTTCTTTTTCTTGCTATCAACAAAATCATGATGTTTGAGTTGAGTAGTCTTTAATACGGTTGATAGATTTGCAAATTATATTAGATAACTTAATGCTGTGTAATGTCCATAAGATCTCATCATAAAAACAACCACCGTTAATTCGGAGGTTGTTTTTGCTTATTATCTAATTGTGCCAGAAGAACAATTAAGATTATTGTTAAATATTTTGCGTGTCAAATGAATAAATTGGGAATAAGTTGGTTAATATATTGTTACCGAAAATATTTTACGGCTCCGTAAAAACATTACGGATACAGTTGACTTAATAGGGTTTAGGGTATATAATATGAGTGAAACAAAATTTAATATCGGGGTATGTACTATGTTAAAAAGATTTGAAGTCGAAAATTATAAAGGTTTTAAAGACAGATTAGTTTTTGATTTGACTGCACGTGATTATGAATTTAATAAAAATCTTGTGTCAAATGGAATAGTAAATAAAGCCATAATATATGGTAAAAATGGTACAGGCAAATCTTCATTAGGTATTGCTTTATTTGATATTGTAATTCATTTAACCGATAAAGAAAATATTAGACCGCAATACTTGATTAGTTATATTAATGCGGAAACAGGTAAATTGACGGCAACATTTAAATATGTATTCCAGTTTGGTGATGATATCGTAGAATACGAGTATAATAAACGTGATGCATTTAATCTAATAAATGAAAAATTGACAATAAATGATAAGTTAATGATTTTCTTTGATTATTTCAACAGAGAGAAAAACTATCTTGATGCTGATTTAATAGGCAATCTCAATATTGACTTAATTGATAATAAATTATCTGTAATAAAATACATTTATAGGAATACGCCGACTAATTTTGACTCGCCATTAACAAAAATGATGGAGTTTTGTGATAATATGCTGTGGTACCGCAGTTTATCGGATGGCAATAATTATGCCGGTTTTACAAACGGTGGTAGTTCATTAGTTGAAAAGCTCTACGAAAGTGGTAGAGTTCGGGAGTTCGAAAAGTTTCTTGCGGAAAATGACCTTAATTATAAACTTGAGTTTAGAACAATTAATGGTTTACATGAACTGTTGGTTGTGTTTGAAAACGGAAATAAATTGCCGTTTGTAAACATTGCTTCTACTGGTACTATGGCACTTTTTCTATTTTTTATTTGGAGTGTAGTAGCCTTTAAGAAACTGTCACTATTATTTATAGACGAATTTGATGCGTTTTTTCATTATGAAGCAGCGGAAAGCATTGTTAAAAAATTGAATAAAGCAAATAATTTCCAAACTATTTTAACTTCCCATAACACATATTTAATGCAGAACGCATTAACAAGACCTGATTGTTGTTATATAATTACGAACAACAAAATAAAAAGTTTATTCAACTCAACTGAAAAGGAGATTAGGGAAGCGCATAATTTGGAAAAGATGTATATTAACGGAGCGTTCAGCGATTAATATGCGGAACATTTTGCTAATTGTCGAGGGGCGGAAGACGGAGCCTAAATTTTTTAAGCAGATCCGTCAAAAGTTTGATATAGATTATAAGATATATTGTTTAGGTACCAATATATACACTTTATATCGAAAAATTAAGGACTTAGATTTCAATTGTGATATTAAAGATGTTTTGAAGGATTTACATCCTGAACAAGCATCAATTTTGAACAATAAATTTGCTTATACCTATCTAATTTTCGATTGTGATGTCCACCATCCAAGGATGCATGACGATAGAGATATTAAACAGATTGTTTTCGATAATTTAATTAAGATTGGAGAACTATTAAACTATTTCAATGATGAAACGGACCCATCCAAAGGGAAGTTGTACATAAATTATCCTATGATGGAATCTTACCGAGATGCGAATGAGTTTTTTGATGTGCAATATAAAGATGCTGTCGTGAGCATTAATGATATCGTAAATTACAAAGCATTGGTGGGAAAGAAGAAGTTAAGTAATAAACGTGTTGATTCTTTTACTAAAGAAGAATTATGTAAACTTTCGTTAATGAATATTTTTAAACTTAATTATATTGTAAACGATTTGTGGGGAGCTCTATCGTATAATGAATATCAAAAGATAATGGATACGTTGCGACTCTATGAAGCAGAAAAGAAGAAAATAGATGTGGAAAACAAAATTTCAGTAATAAATACTACATTATTTTTGATATTAGACTATTATGGGAATCAAAATGGATTTTATGATTCGATTATGACAGAGCAATAAAGATGGGCGAATATCCTTCGACCAGTAATGTGTTCTAAATTCTGCGTATTAGCTTGAAATCATTAATATTTGCAATAGTTCTTTCGACAAGGTAGATATTGAGATATTATCGTTAATTTTACGAAATAAAAGTTACATTAGATAGAGTACAGGCGTTGATTTCATACACCCTAATTTTATACACCTTTTATACACCCAAACAAGAAGAGAAGCTGTAAAAGATATAAAAGTTAAACGAAAATATGCAAAATATAAAAGATATTTGCGTTCATTATGCAAGATATGTAAGATATTATACATTATAAAAGATATTTCGTATGGTAGCTACGCCTCCGACGCTATGTGCCGCTTGTTCGAATCAAGTCAGGTGCACCAAAAAGTCCGGTCCGTAAGTCTTGGCTTTACGGACCTTATTTAAATTAAGAGCAAAAACTAAAAAGGAGAGGGCAAGGTGAAAATCGTACATTTATCCGACCTGCATCTGGGTAAGCGCGTAAACGAGTTCCCCATGCTGGAGGAGCAGGAATATATCCTGACGAAAATACTGAATATTATCGACGAAGAAAAGCCCGAAGCGGTGATTATTGCCGGCGACGTTTACGACAAGTCCGTACCGTCGGCGGAAGCCGTCGCGCTGTTCGACGATTTTTTGTACAAGCTGTCAAAGCGCGGCTTGCAGGTTTTCGTAATCTCGGGCAACCACGACTCGTCCGAGCGTATTGCCTTCGGCGGCAGGCTTATGGACGCAAGCGGCGTAAGAATGTCGCCCGTCTACTCGGGCAAGGTTAAGCCCGTAATATTGCACGACGAATACGGCGAAGTGCGCTTTTATATGCTTCCCTTCATAAAGCCCGCGCACGTGAGGAAGTGTTTCCCCGACGAGGAAATTTCAACCTATACCGACGCGGTGCGCGTTGCCGTCGACAAAATGAATGTGGATACTTCTGTCAGAAACGTTTTGATTACCCACCAGTTCGTGACTGGCGCGGAACGTTCTGAGTCCGAGGAAATTTCCGTCGGCGGTACGGATAACGTCGATGCTTGCGTGTTCGACGGATTCGACTATATTGCACTCGGGCATATTCACCGCCCGCAGAACGTTGGCACGAAAGCGCGTTACTGCGGCACGCCCCTGAAGTATTCTTTTTCGGAAGCCAACCACGAAAAATCCGTGACGGTTGTAAAGCTTAATGAGAAAGGCTCGCTCGAAGTTCGCGCGGTTCCTTTAAAACCGCGCAGGGATATGGTCGAGATAAGGGGCAGTTATGCCGAGCTTACCCTTAAAAGCTATTACGAAAACACGACCTTGCAGGACGACTACGTGCATATAACTTTGACCGACGATGAGGATATCCCTGACGGTATAGGCAAGCTGCGCACGATTTACAGGAATTTAATGAAGCTCGATTACGACAACACGCGCACGCGCACCGACGCGCAGACGGGCGTTGCCGCCGTTGAAAAAACCCCGTTCGAGCTGTTTTCTGACTTCTACGAAATTCAGAATAACCAACCCTTCTCAAACGAGCAGGCGGAGTTTGTGGAAGCGTTAATAGAAAAAATTACGGAGGACGAATAAATGCGGCCTTTGAAATTGAAGCTGTCCGCGTTCGGACCTTACGCGGGCGAAACCGTGCTCGACTTAACCAAGCTCGGCGAAAGCGGTTTATATCTAATCACGGGCGACACGGGCGCGGGCAAGACCACCATATTCGACGCGATAACCTTCGCGCTGTACGGCAAGGCGAGCGGCGAGAACAGGGCGCCGGATATGTTCCGTTCAAAGTACGCTTCCCCCGAAGCCCCCACATATGTAGAGCTGACTTTTGCCTACGGCGGCAAGGTTTATAAAGTTACGCGCAACCCCGAGTACGAGCGCCCCTCAAAGCGCGGCGGGGGCGTTACGGTTGAAAAGCCCAATGCCGAGCTTATCCTGCCCGACGGTAAACCAATTACGGGCGTTAAGGACGTGGACGCGTACGTCGCGGAAATTATCGGCATCGACTGCAACCAGTTCACGCGCATTGCGATGATTGCGCAGGGCGATTTCCAGAAGCTTTTGTTTTCCTCTACCGAGGAGCGCAAAAAGATATTCCGCAAGATTTTCCACACGGGGCTTTTCGGGATTTTGCAGGACAAGCTGAAAGTGGCTAATTCCCAATTGCGCGACGAATATTACGCGGCGAGCGAAAGCGTGCGGCAGTATATCGGCGGAATAACCTGCGCCGATGACGACGTTAAATACATAGAAGTGCGCAAGGCAAAGAGCGGCGAACTTCCGTTTGCGGAAACGCTTGCCTTAATCGACGAACTTATCGACGAAGATTTGAAAAGGCAAAAGACGGTGACGGAGGCGGCGAAAAAGCTTGACGAAGCCGCCGAGGAATTGACCAAAAAACTTGCCAAAGCCGAGGAACGCGCGAAGAACGCGGAGGACTTGAAGCGCTATAAATTAATGCTTGACGAGTACCCTCAAAAGCTTGCCGCGCTTAAAGAAGTTTACGAAAAGAACAAGGGTATGCTGCCTGAAAAGGAAAAGGCGGAAAAGACCGCCGCAGAAATAGGTGCGCATCTGCCAGAATATGACGAGCTTGAAGAAAAGCGCAAAAGCCTGTATTTAAGCGAACAGAAAGTGAAAAACTACGGCGACAGAGCTGACGCACTTGCCGAGGATAAAAAGCGTTCGGCGGAGGATATTGCCGCGCTGAAAGCCGAGCAAAAGTCGCTCGACGGTGCGGGGGAAAAGAAGGTAAAACTCGAGGCCGAGCGTGCACAGGCAGTCGAAAACGGCAAAAAGCTGACCGCATTGAAGGGCGAAGTTGAAGGATATTCCGAGCTTTTGGCTCGCGTTAAGTCCGCGCAACAGCAGTACAAGCTGTTCGCAGATTTAGCCGCGCAGAGCAAGGAAGTTTACGACAAAGCCAATCGCGCTTACCTTGACGGTCAGGCGGGCATACTTGCAGAAACCTTGATGGAGGGCGCGCCCTGCCCTGTGTGCGGCTCGACCTCGCACCCCCGTTTAGCCAAGAGAGCGCAGACCGCGCCGACCGCGGACGAGCTTGAAAACCTGAAAAAGAATTCGGACAAGCGTGCGGAAGATGCGGCGGAGGAAAGCCGAAAGGCGGGCAGTCTGAACGGTCAGGCGGAAGAAAAGAAGAAGGCAATCGAAAAGCAATTTGGTGAAATTAATATAGAGTTCGGTGCGGACGCGGAAGAAAAGCTTGCCGCCGAAATCGAAAAGCTAAGAAATTGCGTGAGGGATATAGACGGGGCAATCGCCGCCGAAAAGGCGCGGACGGAAAGAAAAGACTTGCTTGACAAGCAGATACCCGAGCGCGAAGCCGCGCTTGCCGAAATCGACGAAAACATTTTGAAGCTTAAAACCGAGCTTGCAAACGCGGAAGCGGACAAGAAAGCGTGCGCCGAAAGAATAACCTCACTGCAAGGCAAATTGAAATTTGCAAGCAAGGCGGAGGCGCAGGCGGAAATCAAAAAGCTTGAAGATGCGGCGGCGAATATTGCCGCGGCAATAGAAAGCTCGGCAAACAAGGTTTCCGAGTGCGAAAAAAATATCGGCATTTTAAAGGGCAATATTGCCCAGCTTGAAAAGCTTTTATCGGGCGCGGCGGCTGACGACTTGGAAAAGCTTGCCGAACAAAAGCGCGCGGCGGATATTCAGAAAGCCGAATTTTCGGAAAAGCAGAAGGAATTGCATACGCGCGTGAATATCAACCGCACGGCGAGAGAGAACATAACCGCAAAGGCGGCGGACCTGAAGCGCACGGAAGAGAAGTGGCGGTGGGTCAAAGCTCTTTCCGACACGGCGAACGGCAACCTTTCGGGCAAGGAAAAAATCATGCTCGAAACCTACGTGCAGACGACGTACTTCGAAAGAATTATCGCGCGCGCCAACACGCGGTTTATGGTTATGTCGGGCGGACAGTACGAGCTGAAAAGAAGAAAGGAAGCCGAAAGCTACCGTAGTCAGTCGGGGTTGGAGCTTGACGTTATCGACCATTACAACGGCACGGAACGCAGCGTTAAAACGCTGTCGGGCGGTGAACAGTTCAAAGCGTCGCTGTCCCTTGCCTTGGGGCTGTCGGACGAAATTCAGTCGTCGGCGGGCGGCATACGCCTCGATACCATGTTCGTGGACGAGGGCTTCGGCTCGCTCGACGGGGATTCGTTAGAGCAGGCTATGCGTGCGCTCGTCACCCTTGCGGACGGAAACAGACTTGTCGGCATAATTTCGCACGTGGGCGATCTGAAGCAGAAAATCGACAAGAAGATTGTCGTCACCAAGGACAAGAGCGGCGGCAGTAAAGCCGAAATTACGGTATAAAATTTTTTGCATAAAACAGAAAGGCGGCGGACTTAATTTTAAGTCCGCCGCCTTTGCATGGGTGTGTGGTAGAAACCGAAAGAACTTACTTCCGTATTTTATTATACTGTCACACTGTGACTTAGTCAAGCGAAAATAAGTCACAATGTGTTATTTTAATTTTATGATAACCATTAAAGAAATTCAGACCCGATTGAGGGAAGCAATCAAAACAAGCCACATATCCCAGTACGAAATTGCCAAAAAGCTGGGCATAACGCAGTCCACGGTTAGCAAGTATATGCGCATGGACAAGTTCCCGTCTTTGGAAACGTTTGCAAACCTTTGCGAAATTCTGGACGTTTCGGCAGACGATATCCTTGGATTAAAATAAAAAAAGCCGAGCGGTTTATTGAAACCGCGCGGCTTTTTTATGCTTGAAACTAAATCAATATTTATCGCGTTTGTGGTAAGTGGTGTGCAGAAGCTTGTGCGCCTTGTGCGAGTTCGGTTCGCCCAAGAACTCCTTATAAAGCGTTTCGACCGCGGGGTTTTCGTGCGAACAGCGCAACGCGTTTTCCTTGTCGTAATCGTACAGCGCCTGTGCGCGGACTGCCTTCAGGTCGATAGTGTTGCGCACTTCGTCGTGAACGTAGGGCTGACCGCCGCCGTTTATACAGCCGCCGGGGCAAGCCATAATTTCAACGAACGCATAATCCTTTTTGCCGCTCTTTATATCTTCGATAACCTTTCTCGCGTTGCCCAGACCGCTTGCAACCGCAACCTTTAATTTTGCATTGCCCACGGTATATTCGGCTTCCTTTACGCCCTGAGTTCCGCGAACTTCTTTAAATTCGAGGGGTGCGCCCGTTCCGCCGAGCTTATAAGCCGCAGTACGTAGCGCCGCTTCCATAACGCCGCCCGTCGCGCCGAAAATCGCGCCGGCGCCGCTTGCCGTTTCGAAGGGCGTGTCGTACGTGCTTTCTTCAAGGTTCACGAAGTCGATGCCCGCTTCTTTAATCATCTTCGCAAGCTCGCGCGTGGTAAGCGCCGCGTCGGTGTATCCGCCAAGCTCTTCGCGCGCAACTTCGAACTTCTTCGCCGTGCAGGGGATAACGGAAACGACGTACAGGTTTTTCGGGTCTATGCCGTGCTTTTCACAGTAATAGGTTTTAAGCACCGCCGAGAACATCTCCTGCGGCGATTTGCACGAGGATATGCTGGGGATAAGCTCGGGATAGTAGTGTTCCGCGAACTTTACCCAGCCGGGGCAGCAGCTTGTGAACATAGGCAACGTGCCGCCGTTTTTAATTCTTCCCAAAAGCTCGGTCGCTTCTTCCATAATGGTGAGGTCGGCGGTCAGATCCATATTGAAGCACTTCACGTCGCCGAGCTGTTTAATTGCGGTAACCATTTTACCTTCCGCGTTGGTGCCTACGGGCAAGCCGAACGCTTCGCCTATGGTCGCCTTAATCGACGGTGCGGTGAAGAACACGACCTGCTTCGTCGGGTCTACTATCGCGCCCCAGACGTCGGCTATCGCGCTCTTTTCATACAGCGCGCCAACGGGGCAGGCAACCACGCACTGACCGCAGTTTACGCAGGGGGTATACGCAAGCGAAACGTCGTAAGGCGAGCCGATAACCTTGGCATATCCGCGGTTCTTCGGACCTATCGCGCCGATGGTCTGCTGTGCGCAAGCCGCAACGCAACGCGTGCACATAACGCACTTGCTGTTGTCGCGCACGACGGAAGGGGATAAATCGTCAATGGGTTTTATATCGTGGTCTGTGCCGAAGCGGTCTTCTTCCGCGTTGTATTCGAGGGCGAGCTTTTGCAGTTCGCAGTTCATAGAACGGGGACAGCTTAAGCACTTCTTTTTATGGGTGGAGAGGATAAGCTCTATCGTGGTCTTTCTCGACTTTCTTACTCTCGGCGTGTTGGTACGTACTTCCATACCCTCGGAAACGGGGTATACGCAAGCCGCAACAAGTCCGCGCGCGCCCGTCGCTTCAACGAGGCACAGCCTGCACGAGCCGACGCACTGCACGTCCTTTAAATAGCAGAGGGTGGGTATTCTTACGTTGGCGAGCTTTGCCGCCTGCAATATGGTCGAGCCTTCGGGTACGCTTACGGGTATTCCGTTAATTTTAAGGTTAATTATTTTCACTTTTGCTCACCTCACTTTTTGGTTATTGCGCCGAACTTGCAGTGCGCAATACACTGTCCGCACTTTATGCACTTTTTCAGATCTATCTCGTGCGGGTTTCTTACGCTGCCCGATATAGCGTTCGCGGGACAGCTTCTCATACACAGCGTACAGCCGCGGCACTTGTCGGGGTTGATGTAGTAGGAAAGTAACGACTTGCACACGCCCGCGGGACACTTCTTGTCGTAGATATGCGCCTTATATTCGTCGCCGAAATGCTCCATAGCGGAGAGCACGGGGTTGGGCGCAGACTGTCCGAGCGCGCACAGTGACGAGCTTTTCATATGCTCGGCAATTTCCTTAATCTTTTCAAGGTCTTCGGGTTCGCCCTTGCCTTCGGTAATCTTCGTCAAAATTTCAAGTAAACGCTTCGTGCCTATGCGGCAGGGAGTGCATTTTCCGCAGCTTTCGTCAGCGGTGAATTCAAGATAGAACTTCGCAATGTCCACCATACAGGTGTCCTCGTCCATAACGATAAGTCCGCCGCTTCCCATCATCGAGCCGATGGACGTAAGGTTGTCGAAGTCCATTGCAATGTCGATATACTTCGCGGGGATACAGCCGCCCGAAGGGCCGCCCGTCTGCGCGGCTTTGAACGACTTACCGTCGGGTATGCCGCCGCCGATGTCCTCGATAATGGTTTTCAGGGTCGTGCCCATGGGAACTTCCACAAGTCCGACGTTTCTAATCTTTCCGCCGACAGCGAACACCTTTGTGCCCTTGCTTCTTTCCGTGCCGATAGAAGCAAACCAGTTCGCACCGTTTAAAATTATCGGCGCGATATTCGCCCACGTTTCAACGTTGTTGATGACCGTAGGCTTATGGAATATGCCGCTGTTTGCAGGGAAGGGGGGCTTGGGGCGCGGCTCTCCGCGCTTGCCTTCAACGCTTGCGATAAGCGCGGTTTCCTCGCCGCATACGAACGCGCCCGCGCCTAAGCGGATATGGATATCGAAACTGAAATTACTGCCTAAAATGTTTTTGCCGAGAAGCCCCAACTTTCTTGCCTGCTCAATGGCTATGTTCAGTCTTTCGACTGCTATGGGGTATTCCGCGCGGACGTATATGTAACCTTCTTCCGCGCCGATTGCATAGCCCGCAATGGACATTGCTTCGAGTACGCAGTGGGGGTCGCCCTCCAGAACAGACCTGTCCATGAACGCGCCGGGGTCGCCCTCGTCCGCGTTACAGCAAACGTATTTCTTGTCGCCGACCGCGTCCTTGGTGAACTGCCATTTCAGTCCCGTGGGGAAGCCCGCGCCGCCCCTGCCGCGAAGTCCTGCTTTCTTTATTTCGTCGATAACGCTTTCGGGCGTCATTTCGAATAAAGCTTTCTTGAGTGCCTTATAGTCGCCCGCCGCGATAGCTTCTTCAACGCTTTCCGCCGCGATTACGCCGCAGTTCCTTAAAGCTATTCGCATCTGGTGTTTATAGAAGGGAATTTCCGCAAAGGGGATAACGCTTCCGTCCTCGTGAACGGTGTCCGCGTACAAAAGCTCTTTTACTATTTCGCCGCCCTTTATAAGGTGCTTTTCGGCAACCGTCTTGGCGTGCTCGGGGGTCATCTGGGAATAGAACGCGCCCTCGGGGTAAACTATCATAATGGGGCCGAGCGCGCAAAGTCCGAAGCAGCCCGTCTTGACGATTAACACGTCGTCTATTTTCAGCTCTTTAAAAGATTTTTCAAGCTGTGCGATAACGTCGAGGGAGTGGGAGGAAGTACAGCCCGTGCCGCCGCAGACGAGTACCTGTTTTCTGTAACCCGTGTTTTGGGCAAGCTTTTCGGCTTGTTCGCGCACGATTTTCCTGACGTTGATTAAGTCCGCGTTTTTCGCGGCGAGTTTTTCAAGTTCTTCGCAAGTCATGTCTTACCTCCTTAATCCTTCATATATTTATCGAGTATGCCCGCCACGTCGTCGGGTTTAAGCTTTCCGTAAACCTCGCCGTCGATAATCATAACGGGTGCAAGTCCGCACGCGCCTACGCAGCGGCAGCTTTCTATCGAGAATTTCTTGTCGGGCGTACACTCCCCGCAGGATATTCTCAGTTCTTTTTCAATCGCCTCTAAAATTTTGTCGCTTCCCTTAACGTAGCAAGCCGTGCCAAGGCACACGCTTATCTGGTGTTTGCCCTTGGGCGTCAAGGAAAACTGCGAGTAGAAGGTGGCAACCCCGTAAACCTCGGCAAGCGGAACGTTAAGTTCCTCGGCAATTACCGTCTGCACTTCCGCAGGCAGGTAGCCGTAAATGTTCTGCGCGTCGTGCAATACCGGCATAAGCGCGCCTGCTTCACCGCGGTGGGACTTTATGGACTTCAATAAGTCCTTCATCTGCCCTTCGGTACCTTCGAATGGATTTTGTGACATCGTTCACTCCTTTAAATTTTTGCGTTCTTTAATTAAGTAATTAAATACTGATTAATTATATCACACCGTCGACAAGATACAAAACGTTTTGACGGGATATTACAAATTTCGCCGTGTAAATTTTTAACAAAAAAAGCCGCCCGCGCTTGAAGATAGGCGCGGGCGGCTGTGATATATTCGGATATTAATATTCGTACTGTACTTGCTCGGGCTTTTTCGCCGCACCCTTTACAACAAGGTGCGCGATATTCGCAATGAGCGCAAGCGCGGATACGACCAGAATAGCAATGGGTATAGCGTAATCGAAGTCGGCGCGGGCTTCCTTGCCCATAAGGAATTCTATCGCTTTGTTAAATTCGTTGCCCATTATTATGGAAACTACCAAAAGCGCAACTGAGGCCACGAAGGTAACTATCAGGTAAGGAAGGGTTTTGCTTTTGCCTTCTTGCAGGTTGTTCGCGTGAGATATCATTGCAGTAACCGCAAACGCCGCGACTATACAAACGAGGGCGAATGCAACCGTTCCGAGCACGACCGTGCCCTTTGCGCTGCCTGCGGCTTGGAAATCATCCCAGTTCGAGAACATAGTGCCCACGCCCATATTCATATTCATATAGCTCAATTTATCTTCTCCGTCGCCAACTGCGGGAGCGGCGCATAAGCCGAGGGTAACCGCCAAAAGTATTATTCCGACGAGTGCGAACGAATAATTTATAATCGTCTGCGTGTTCAGAAGTTCCTTGCCCTGTTCGCACACTCTGCAAATTACAGCAACGGCGGCGAATATTCCGCCGAGGGTTAACCCCGCAATAGTCGCGCCCGAAAGCTCAACCGAGGTATCGACTGCGTCAACGTTAGAGTCCATGTTGAACACGGAATATAAAAGCACGGTGCCGAGAACGTACACGAGATATGCGGCGATTGCATACTTCACGCCGTTCCTTTGGGTTTTGCCCAAAAGGTTTTTCACGGTGAAAACCGTTGCGATTACCGAAAGTATAAGCACCGCGAGAACGGTCGCCGCCATAATAACCGTTTCGAATATGTAGGTTATAAGCGTGGTGTCGGCAGGGAAATAAGACATTATATCGAATTTACCTGCCGTGAGGTTGTAGGCGTCTATTTGATCGACCATATCATGGTAGTTATCGAAATTTTCGCCGAAAAAGAACTTAATGCCGCAGGTCTTTTTAACCGTTGCGGCAAATATGCTGTCGTAATCGACCTCTACGACTATGCCGATTAAGAATACGAAAATCAGCGAGAACAGCACGCAGGCAAGCGCGGCGCCGAGCGCGGTTTTATTGAAAACCGTTTTAGCAACCGCCGCAGCGTGTTGCGGGTTTTGTGACTTTTGCGGCTTTTCGGCGTGTTGCGGTTTGGTAGCCGCGGCATACTTTGCGGGCTTTTGCTTTATCGAAGTATCACTTCCGCAGAATATGCAGAACTTTCCGTCCGCCGGCGTTTCCTTTCCGCAGGTCGGGCATACCGTCTTTCCGTCCAGACGCGAGCCGCAGTTCATGCAGTATACCGCGCCGTCGGGATTGTCGGTTTCACAGTTTTTACAAATCATAACTTTCCTCCTTAAACATAAATCAATTATATTACAAGTATCTGCACAAAGTATACTCAAATTTATGACTATTGTCAAGTATTTGACCATATAATATAATTTTGAATATGATAAGCTACGCTCCGTTCTGGGAAACGCTTAAAGAAAAAGGCGAATCTACTTATACCCTGATATTCAAGCACGGTATAAGCAGCGCCACCATAGACAGGATGAAAAAGGGCGGCGGTATTACCACCGCCAAGCTTGACGATTTGTGCAAAATATTAAACTGCCGCGTCGAGGATATAATCGAGTATATCGACCGCTGAACGGCAGCGGGTAAATATTTAAAGGGGGATATATGTCAAAGGCAAACGGCAAAAGGCTGACAGGAAGAAAAAAACTTATAATTTCACTTTCGGCGGTGTTCGGCGCGCTTATAATTCTGGGCGCAATACTTTTGGGGCTTTTCTGTCCGAGGAAGCTTTCTTCATATTTCAGCTTGGATGCGTCGGACGCGGACAGGGTGTATATATCCTATATAGACCACTCCGCCACAGTCAGCAGTATGACGGAAAAGGAACTCGACAGTGAAAAGCTTATCGAATTTTTCGGCAGGATAAAAAATATCACCGTAAAGCCCAAATATCAGCCGTGCAAGTGTGCTTCCTTTTACAGCTTTTTCGTGGTCAGCGGTAACCGCGTCTACGAAATAAACCGGTTGGAAATCAGGATAAGCGAAAACGGAAAGGTTAAAAATACCCAGCTATACGGCAGTGACGGCAAAGCCTTCGCCGAGTTGGTTTCACTTTTCGGCGACGATATAAAAATATAATTCTTAAATTCGGGGTGCGGGAAGTTCCGTGCCCTTTTATTTTGCAAAAACTGCTCGTAAAGCCTTGAAAAGATTTTGCGTAAGTGATAAAATAACGTTGAACTGAAAACGCGCGGCGGATATGCCGCAGCAACACAACGGAGAAAGATTTATGCAATACGAAAATCCCGTAATACCTTCGGACTATCCCGATCTCGACGTAATACGCGTGGGCAGTGATTTTTATATGGTAACGTCAAGCTTTAACTACGTTCCCGCTATTCCCGTTCTTCACTCTAAAAACTTGGTGGAGTGGGAGCTTATTAACCACGTTGCGGACGAGCTGCCTTTTGAAAGGTTTTCGAAAGTTTGTCACGGCGATGGAGCGTGGGCGCCTTCGCTGCGCTTCCACAACGGCAAGTTCTACTGCCTTGTTCCCTTCCCCGACGAAGGGATATACGTTGCCGAAACGACGGACATATACGGCAAGTGGTCGCCTCTGCGCCCGCTTATAAAAGTCACGGGTGTTATCGATCCCTGCCCCATATGGGCGGACGGAAAGTGCTACGTTGCGTTCGCGTTCGCAAGAAGCCGCACGGGCGACAATTCGCAGATTGCGGTATTCGAGGCGGACGAATACTTAACCTACGCCGAGCGCAGTTATAAAATAATATTCGACGGTCACGACAACGCGCCCACGATAGAGGGCCCCAAGTTCTACCGCCGCGGCGGTTACTATTACGTGCTTGCGCCCGCGGGCGGAGTTAAATCGGGCTGGCAGGTTGCGCTTCGCTCCAAAAATATTTACGGCCCGTACGAAAGCAAAATCATCTTAATGCAGGGCGATACCGATATAAACGGTCCCCACCAAGGCGCGCTTATCGACTTGGACGATAACGGCGAAGAGTGGGCGTTCATGCACTTTCAGGATATGGGCGCGTACGGCAGGGTGGTGCATCTTCAGCCCGCGGTATGGGTTAACGACTGGCCCCTTTGCGGACTTATTCACGATATTAATCTTGCGGGCGTTCCAGTATCGGGCGGCGAATATCCCGTGGATATCAAGACAGATTACTGCCTTGACGCAAACGACGATTTTAAGGGCGAAACGCTTTCGCCTATATGGCAAAGCCCCGCAAACCGTGCGGACGGTCTGTATGAAATGAAGTACGGACTGAAATTAAACTGCGCTTACTACGAAAAGAACGCGCTCGGCAATCTTCCGCATATGTTCCTGCAAAAGCCGCCGTACTTCAATTTTTCGGTAACGGCAAAGTGCAGACTTCATTTAATAAACGACGGCGACGAGGCGGGCTTTATAGTGTTCGGCAAGGAATATCTTTATACCTGCGTGGTGCGCCGTAACGGTCAGAACTTCTTTGAAATCCGCAAGGGCAGCATAGGCGGCGACGAGGACGAAACCATTGCAAGAAGCCAACCCTATGCGGACGAGTACGTCAAGTTCCATATTTCCGTAAAGTACGAGGACAGGCACAAGATGACCTTTAAGTTCACCTCGGGCGGCAGCGCGTTCACGCGCGTGTTCGAGGCAAGCCCCGCAGTTTGGACGGGCGCGAGAATGGGCATATACGCGCGCTCGGATAAGGAAAGCAAGGGATATGCCACGTTCAAATACTTCAAGGTCACCCGAACGGACGGCAGATTTAATACGAAATAATTAAAAGGTTTACAACGCTTTACTTTTCCGCGCGAAAGTAATACAATGGTAAAACTTAATCGAGGCGGAAAAATGCAGAAGGTAAAATCACAACCCAAATATACGCTGTTCACGGCGAAAGCCCTTGCGTTTTTAATCATACCCATTTGCATAGAATCCGCACTGTCTATGTCGCTCGGTATGATAGACGGGCTTATGGCATCGTACGCAAAGAGCGGCGCGGGCGACGACATACTCACCGCAATAACTGATGTCGACCAGATTTCAAGTCTTATCATACAGCTATTTGTTGCGTTCGGTGTGGGCGGTGCGGTAATAACATCGCAATACCTCGGAGCAGGCAAAGTTGAGGAAGCGAACAAGTCCGCAAAACAACTTATAGTGATAATGTTGATACTCTCTTTGGGACTTATGGGCATATCGCTTGCTTTAAACCACCAGATAATAAATTTACTGTTTGGCTCGTCTGGTGGAAATACGTTAAAGAACGCATATATCTACTTTTACATTATAGCCGCATCATTTCCATTCGTGGCGGTGTTCAATTCGTGTGCGGCGCTTCTTAGGGCACAGCGCAAGAGTATGAACACTATGCTTTCGGGCATAATCAGCTTCTTTTTAAATATCGCTTTCAACGCAATATTCATTTACGGCTTCAAACTCGGTATTGCTGGCGTCGCGCTCGGCACTCTGCTTGCAAGAATTTTCCCCGCGTTCTTCACTCTGTTCCTGCTGACGAGGAAAGGCAACGTTGTCAGGATAAAGATTTTCGAAAAATTCCGTTTCGACGGCGAGAAAATAAAGCGCATTTTAAAGCTCGCCGTACCCAGCGGTATAGAAAACAGCTTGTTCCAGCTTGGCAAAATTCTTGTAATAGTGTTTATTTCAATTGCGAGCTACAACGTATTTTTGGACGGCAATTCTTTAAATTTAAGCCCAGATAATATCACGAACTATCAGACGGCGGCGAACTCCGTCGCGTACAACATAAACACTATAAGCTCTATCGTCGGCAACGGCATTAATACCGCAATACTTACGGTTATAGGTCAGGCGGTCGGCACGGGCAATATAGGTCAGGTTAAATACTATATCAGAAAAATGCTCGCCATTTCGTACGTCGGCAACGCGTGCTGTGTGGCGGTAACCTTCGCGCTCTCGCCCGTGCTTTTAAACTTCTACAACATTTCGGGCGCCGCCCGCGGGTATGCGTGGAAGTGTCTTCTTCTGTGCCTGCCCTTGCAGTTCGTAACGTATCCCTTATCGTTCGGGCTTCCCGCGGTATTGAAAGCCAACTCGGATATGAAGTTCGTAATGGTTGCGGCGGTTACCTCTATGCTTTTGATGCGCGTGGGGCTGTGCTATATTTTAACCTGCGACTGGGTGGGCGCGCACCTCGGCGCACTCGGACTATGGATAGGTATGGTTTCCGACTGGGGCTTCCGCGGCTTATTGTTCGGCGGACGGCTTATATCGGGCCGGTGGAAAAAGTCCTCGGGACTTCTGAACGGCCCCGACTATGGCGAGCCCGAGCGCATAGCCGAAGAAGAGGTCGCGGCAATATTTAACGGTGATAAAAATGTTTAAGCAAATGTATAAAGAAAAATTTATGCGCTTCCCCGAAGGTCGTGCAAAGGCTTTAACCTTAAGCTATGACGACGGAGTTTCCGCCGACAAGCGGCTTTTAAAGCTTTTCAATAAGTTTGGTTTAAAGGGCGCGTTTAACCTGAACAACCCCCTATATGGTGCGGGCAAGCACGGCACTATGGCGGAGGCGGAAGCTTTCGAAGTTTATAAAAACTGCGGGCAGGAAATTGCCCTGCACGGCGACAAGCATATATTTTTAACCAAAGTTCCACTTTCGGAAGCGGCGGCGGAAATTCTCGACAACAGAAACTATCTCGAAAATAAGTACGGCGTAATCGTGCGCGGCATGGCTTACGCTTACGGCGATTTTAACCAAAAAGTCAAGGATATGCTTGCGGCGCTCGGCGTTATTTACGCAAGGACGACCAGAAGCACGCACGCTTTCGATATGCCGACGGACTGGCTGGAATTAAACCCCACCTGCCACCACACCGAGGATATATTCGGCTCTCTTACGGAAAAGTTCTTATCCGCCGACCCGAACGCGGAGTTCAAAAAGCGCGAGCCTTTGCTTTACTACGTCTGGGGGCACAGCTACGAATTCGACGATAATAACAACTGGAATATAATAGAGGACTTTGCGAAAAAGGTTTCAAACCGCAGGGATATATGGTATGCGGGCGGCGAGGAAATTTACGAATATACCAAGGCTTATGAAAGCTTGGTCTACTCCGCCGACGGCGAAAGGGTGTACAACCCCTCGCATATACCCGTGTGGATGGACGTTCGCGGCAAGACCTATAAAATAGACGCGGGCGCAACAATAAAGTTATAATAAGAAAGAAATAATAAAATTTTTAAATATAAGGGAGAGAAAAATGATACTTGACAAATTCAGCCTTAAAGGCAAAGTGGCAATTGTGACGGGCAGCAACACGGGGCTTGGACAGGGCATATGCAAGGCCTACGTCGAAGCGGGCGCAAAGGTAGTGGGCGTATCCAGAAGACCCAGTACCGAAACCGCGGAAATGCTCGGCAAGAACTTTTACAACGTAATTGCCGATTTAAGCTCGGTTGACGTTATTCCGACGATTATCGAAGAAACGGTAAAAAAGTTCGGCAGAATTGATATTCTCGTCAACAATGCGGGAATAATCAAGCGTGAGGATTCGCTTGAATTTTCCGAAGAAAACTGGGATACCGTTTTGAACGTAAATTTAAAAACCGTGTTTTTCTTAACTCAGGCGGTCGCAAAACGCTTTGTCGAGCAGAAGTCGGGCGGCAAGATTATAAACATAGCTTCCATGCTTTCCTATCAGGGCGGCATACGCGTTCCCTCGTACACGGCTTCCAAGTCGGCTATCCGCGGAGTTACCATGACGCTTGCGAACGAGTGGGCGAAGTACGGCATCAACGTAAACGGCATAGCCCCCGGATATATGGCAACCAACAATACGGAACAGCTCCGTCAGGACGGTGAACGCAGTGCGGATATACTTGCAAGAATACCCGCAGGCCGCTGGGGCACGCCCGAAGATTTACAGGGCGCGGCGGTGTTCCTTGCCTCGTCCGCTTCGGACTACGTCAACGGTTTCACTGTTGCGGTTGACGGTGGCTGGCTTGGCAGATAATTTTAAAAGGAGTTAACTATGACTAAAATCGATATTTTTTCGGGTTTCCTCGGCGCGGGCAAAACCACGCTCATAAAGAAGCTTATCAAGGAAGCGTACCAAGGCGAAAAGCTCGTTTTAATCGAGAACGAGTTCGGCGAAATCGGCGTGGACGGAGGCTTCCTTGCCGAGGCGGGCATAAAGGTCAACGAGCTGAACTCGGGCTGTATATGCTGTTCGCTCGTCGGCGACTTTGCGGAAGCCTTGAAAAAGGTTTACGCGGAATATAAGCCCGACAGAATTTTAATCGAACCGTCGGGGGTGGGCAAGCTTTCCGACGTTATACGCGCAGTAGAAAGCGCGCACCTTTCCGACTGCAAAATCAACGCGCACGCGGCGGTTGTGGACGCGGCGAAGTGCAAGACGTATATGCGCAACTTCGGCGAATTTTTCAACGACCAGATTGAAACCGCATCGTGCATAATATTCAGCCACGCGGATATAGCGGGCGCGGACAAACTGAACACCGCGGTCGAGCTTGTGCGTGAGCATAACCATAATGCAACGGTAGTCACCACCCCTTGGAACGAGCTTGACGGTAAGCAGATACTTGAAGCAATGGAACACTCGAACACGCTCGAGGGCGAGCTTGAAGAACTCGAACACGAGCACGAACACGGACATTGCTGTCACCGCCACGGCCACGACCATGAACATGAGCACGGTCATTGCTGCCACCACGACCACGAGCATGAACACGAGCACCACCACGGCGAGGGCTGCGGTTGCGGACACCACCACGACGAAGACCACGACCATGAAGGACATGAACACGGTCATTGCTGTCATCACGACCATGACCATGAACACCACCATGACCACGAGCACGGACACGAACATCACCACCACCACGCGGACGAGGTATTCGAAAGCTGGGGCGTTGAAACGGGCAGGAAGTTCACCGAGGCGGAGCTTACAAAAATGCTTTCCGCGCTTTCCGACGAGAAAAAGTACGGCGTAGTCCTTCGTGCCAAGGGCATAGTTGCGGGCGAGGGCGGTTGGCTTCACTTCGACTATATCCCCGAGGAAATCGACGTGCGCGGCGGCGCGGCGGCGTATACCGGCAGGCTGTGCGTTATCGGCAGTAAGATAAACGGCGACGAGCTTAAAAAACTTTTCGGCGTATAATCGGTGTATAAAATGCAGGAAGAAGTAAACGTATACCTTTTCTTGGGCTTCCTCGATTCGGGCAAGACCAAGTTCATACAGGAAACGCTTGAAGACAAGCGCATGGAAAACGGCGAGAAAACTTTGCTTCTCGTCTGCGAAGAGGGCGACGAGGAATACGCGCCCGAAAAGTTCGCAGTCAAAAACGTCGTCAAGGTGACGCTTGAAAGCGCGGCAGAGCTGACGGAAGAAAACCTTACCTTGCTCACGGCAAAGCACAAGGCTCAGCGCGTAGTTGTGGAATATAACGGCACTTGGCTTTTACAGCAGTTCTTCGACGCAATGCCCGAAAGCTGGGTCATTAACCAGATGATGACCTTCTTCGACGCGACGACTTTTTTAAATTACAACGCGAATATGCGCCAGCTTGTGTTCGACAAAATACAGATGACGCAGATGGTAGTGTTCAACCGTTTCAAGGGCGAATACGACAAAATGGAGTTCCATAAAACCGTGCGCGGAATTTCGCGCCGCCCCGACATAGTCTACGAATATATAGGCGGCAATCCCGAATTTGACGACATAGAGGACCCGTTGCCCTTCGACGTGAACGCGCCCGTCATCGAAATCGAGGACAGAGATTTTGCGTGGTTCTACCGCGATATGGCGGAGAAGGCGGACGAGTACGTCGGAAAGACGGTTAAGTTCAAGGGCATGGCGGCGGTTTCCAAAAAAGTACCGCAGGGGCAGATAGTCCTCGGCAGGCATATTATGACCTGCTGTGAAGCCGATATCCAGTACGACGGTTTCGCCGTAAAGACCAACAACCTTTTAAACGACATAGCCACGCGCGACTGGCTGACGGTCACGGCGAAAATAACTATGGAATATAATGCTGTATACAAGCAGGTTGGCCCCGTGTTGGTTGCCGAAAAGCTTGAAAGAAGCGAACCGCCCGAAGAAGCGGTAGTAACT
>CAMWPZ010000004.1 GCA_947176305.1 uncultured Clostridia bacterium | reverse complement strand
TTGCAAGCATTAGCTTTATGCGGTTTTCCTGATTGACCTTGGTTGCCGACGGGTAGTAGTCGACCGCGACGACGTTTTCGTCCGCGTACAGATTTTTAAGCGTTCTTATCGCGCCCTTGCCCGCTATGTGGTTTGGAAGGCAACCGAACGGTTGGGCGCAGACGACGTTCGGCACTCCCGTTTCGGCAAGCGCCGCCATCTCCGCAGGGATAAGCCAGCCCTCGCCCATTTTTACGCCTTGGTTCAACACCTTGTCCGCACACTTTCTTAAATGCTCAAAATCGTGCACCGGCTCGAACGTGCCTTCCTTTTCAAACTGTTTTATTATGTTTATCTGCTTTTTATGCAAAGCCTTGTAAACGAGCTTGTAGAGCGCCGCCTTTGCCGCGCTGTGGCCGTATAGCTTCCTGTCGTTGACTACGTTTATAATGCAGTATAAAACGAAGTCCATAAGCGCGGGAACTACCGGCTCGCAATTTTCGGAAATCAAAAATTCTTCGAGCTTGTTATTGCCGAGGTGGGAATACTTGACGTAAATTTCGCCGACTATGCCGACCTTGACCTTCTTTTCCTCCGTGCGCTTTACGGCTGCGAATGTGTTTATAATTTCGCCGTTGATTTTTTTGTAATTTTTGTACTTGCCCTTTTTAAAGGCTTCGACGGTGAACTTGACCGCGACGTTCCTTGCAACGTCCGCCGCGCCCTTTTCCGCCTCGTACGGCTTGGTCTGGTTGTAGCACCACATAATGCTGTCGCCGTAGAAAATCGCGTAAGCGAGCTTTAATAAAAGGCTTAAAGTCATTTCGAACGACGAGTTTTTTTCAAGTCCCGAAAAGTTCAGAGAAAGCACGGGAACTTTGGGGAACTCCGCCGCCAAAGCTTTTCTTATAAGCGGCATATAGTTTGAAGCGCGGCAGCCGCCGCCCGTCTGGGTTATTAAAACCGCGGTTTTATCCAAATCGTACTTTCCGCTTTTAAGCGCGTCGATATACTGCCCCACTACGCAAAGGCAGGGATAACACGTATCGTTATGGACGTGCTTCAAGCCCTCGTCTATGACTGTGCGCGAATCGCCCTCCAACACCTCCACGTCGTAGCCTTCCATTTTCAGAAGCTCCTGAATTATGAGGAAGTGCCAAGGCAGCATATTGGGTATTAAAATTTTATGCGTGGACTTCATGGACTTGTCCCACAGGGGGTACTTGGTTGTGTAGTCCGCCGTTTTCTTCTCTTCCATTGTTTAACGCCTTTGTGCCTCCTCGATAGCCGCGAGCATACTTCTCAGTCTTATCTTCACGACGCCGAGGTTGTTGATTTCGTCTATTTTTATCTGGGTGTAGAGCTTTCCTTTTCTTTCCAAAATCGTGCGCACCTCGTCGGTGGTTATCGCGTCAAGTCCGCAGCCAAAAGAAACGAGCTGGACGAGGTTTATATTTTTATGCTTTGCAACGAAGTCCGCCGCGCGGTAAAGCCTTGCGTGGTACGTCCACTGGTTGAGTACGTCTACCTTTACTATATCGCCCTTTTCGAACACGCTGTCCTCGGAAAGTACCGCAAGCCCGAGTGAGGTTAAAAGCTTGTTTATGCCGTGGTTTATTTCGTTGTCGAGGTGATAGGGCCTGCCCGCAAGCACTATGACCTGCTTGCCCTCCGCTTCGGCTTTGCTTAAAATTTCGTCGGCTTTATTTTTAATATCCGTGTGATATTTTTCAAGGCGGGCAAAGCCTTCCTTTAAGCCCTTTTTAATTTCGCCCTTTTTGACGCCGTACTTTCTGAACACTTCATAAAGCTTTTTGACCGTGCTTGACTGCATATTCAAATCGATATACGGCATAATGAAGTTGGTTTCGGTCAAACGCTCGTTATTGGCTTTTAAAAGCTCGGGATAGTACGCGACGACGGGGCAGTTGTAGTGGTTGGTTGAACAGTGTTCGTCCAAATTGTAGCTTTCGCAGGGCATAAATATAAAATCGACGCCCTTATCCAAAAGGCTTTCGATATGACCGTGCATTAATTTTGCAGGGTAGCAAGCCGTGTCGGAAGCTACCGTATGCTGACCTTTGAAGTACAGCTCGCGCGAGGACTTGTCGGAAAGCACCACCTCGAAGCCGCACGTTTCGAAAAAGCCCGCCCACACGGGGAGTTGTTCGTACATACCGAGCTGCAATGGTAAGCCTACCTTTCCGCGCTTGCCTTTCGTGACGTTTACGCACTTTAATATGCGCTCCTGTTTATATGTATATATGTCCGTTTCCGCAGACGCGGGCTTTAATCCTGCGCCGCGTTCGCACTTGTTGCCCGAAATGAACTTTCTGCCGTCGCCGAAGGTGATTATGTTTATATTGCACTTCGAGGTACAGCCGTTGCAGTTGGTGGACTTCGAATTATAAGTAAATTCTTTAAGCTGTTTTTCGCCGAGGGTGGAAGTTTCGCCCGTGGTGTTTTCCATTGCGAACAGCGCCGCGCCGAACGCGCCCATAAGTCCTGCGATGCCGGGGCGGGTGACCTCTTTACCTATTTCCTTTTCGAACGAGCGAAGCACCGCGTCGTTTAAGAACGTACCGCCCTGAACGACGATATGTTCGCCGATTTCGTCGGGCGAGGTCGCGCGTATGACCTTGTAAATTGCGTTTTTGACGATTGACGAGGAAAGTCCTGCGGAAATATCGTCGACGCCCGCGCCCTCTTTCTGCGCCTGCTTTACCGCGCTGTTCATAAACACCGTACAGCGCGAGCCGAGCTCTACGGGGTGTTTGGCGTAAAGCCCTTCCTGCGAGAACTTGTCTATCTCCATACCCATTGCGCGGGCGAAGGTCTGTATGAACGAGCCGCAGCCCGACGAGCAGGCTTCGTTTAACATTATGGAATCGATTGCGCCGTTTTTGATTTTAAAGCACTTCATATCCTGTCCGCCGATGTCGATAATAAAATCGACGTCTGGCTTGAAGTGCATTGCCGCCTTGAAGTGCGCGACGGTTTCGACTATGCCGAAGTCGGCGCAGATTGCGCTTTTAATCAAGTCCTCGCCGTAGCCCGTAACCGCGCTTCCGCGGATTTTAAGCCTGCCTTCGCCGAGGCGGTAGACTTCCTTTAATTTATCGATTATGACGTCGAGGGGCTGACCCTTGTTGGAAAGGTACTGCGAATAGAGTATGCGGCAGGCGGGGGTGATTACGATAAGTTTCGTGGTCGTCGAGCCAGAGTCTATGCCGAGATAGCAGTCGCCCTTGTAGTTTGCAATATCCGCGAACTGCAAGTCGGTTGCGCGGTGGCGCTTGACGAAGTCGGCGTATTCCGCCTTGTCTTTAAAGAGCGGCTCGCCCGTGACGATTTCGTCGCTTTCCTCAACGCTTTCTATTTTTTCAATAATTTTATCGATGCTCTGCGCGCTCTCTCCGACCGAGCCGAACGCCGCGCCGATTGACATAAAGCAGGGCGCATTGTCGGGGAACACCGCGTTTTCTTCCGTGAGTTTTAAGGTCGTTACGAAGGCTTTTCTGAGCCCCTTTAAAAAGTACAGCGGACCGCCGAGGAACAAAACCTTGCCTTTAATTCTTCTGCCCTGCGCAAGTCCCGAAACGGTCTGGTCGACTACGGCCTGGAAAATGGAAGCCGCAATGTCCTCCTTCTTCGCGCCTTGGTTAATTAAAGGCTGGACGTCCGACTTTGCGAACACGCCGCAGCGCGAGGCTATGGGATAGGTTTTTTCGGCTTTTAAGGAAAGTTCGTCCATCTTGGCGGCGTCGATATTCAAAAGAGTTGCCATTTGGTCTATGAACGCGCCCGTGCCGCCCGCGCAGCTGCCGTTCATCCTTTGTTCGGTGCCGCCCGTTATGAATATGATTTTCGCGTCCTCGCCGCCGAGCTCGACAGCCGCGTCCGCGTCGGGATAGAATTTGCGGATAGCGATAAAGGCGGCCTGCACTTCCTGTACGAAGTTCAGTCCGCTGCGCTGCGAAAGACCTAAGCCTGCGCTGCCCGTTATGCTTACCGCGTATTCGCCGCCGAAGGACTTTCTGACCTTTTTCAGCTCGTCTAAAACGGTTTCCTTGACGCGCGCAAAATGGCGCACGTAGGACGAATATATTACGTTTTCGCTTTCGTCGACAACGGTTACCTTTACGGTGGTCGAGCCGACGTCAATTCCCATTAGTTTCGTCATCGCAATACATTATATCACAGTAAGCGCGATTTTTCAAATTTATTGACGAACTTAGCGCAAAAATTTGATTATTTCAAGCTTCGCATTTATGGAGATATTTGTATTTTGTGGCAATACCGCCGCGAATGTGGCGCTCGGAAAGGTTTTTGTCCAAAACCTCCCTTACCTCTTTATAGAGCTGTTTATCCACCTCTTTAAGCCGTTCGGTCACGTCCTTGTGAACGGTAGATTTGCTGATTGAAAAATGCACCGCCGCCGCACGGACGGTGGACTTGGTTTCAATTATATAGTTTGCTTCCCTCGTAACCCTGTCTGCAATATAATCCCACATATTTCGGCTCCCCCAAATTTTCGGTATTAAATAGATATGCCGAAAAACCGCGCGTTATGCGGATTAGGAGGTAATTTGCAGACTTTTTGTCGAATTCGGGCGGTATACGGAGGAAAACGATACGGATTTGTATTAAGTTGTTTTAACACGTTAAACGCGCCACAGCGGTTACCGCTGTGGCGCGTTTATTTTTTAATTTCACTTATTTTAATTCTTTACTGCAAGTATCTAATGCGGAGGCAATGACTGCATCCATATCGTAATACTTATATTCGCCCAAGCGGCCGCCGAAAATTATATTCTTTTCGTTTTCCGCAAGCTTTTTGTACTCCTGATAAAGCTTACCGTTCTTTTCGTCGTTTACGGGATAATACGGCTCGTCGCCGCGTTTCCATTCCGAGCTGTATTCTCTGCTGATTACCGTTTTGGGCCGAGTTCCGAACTCGAACCATTTATGCTCGATAATTCTCGTCCAAGGTGTTTCTCTGTCGGTGTAATTCACCGCGGCGTTGCCCTGAAAATTGGGCTTATCCAAAACTTCGGTTTCAAACCTGACGGAACGGTATTCAAGCGTTCCCAGCTTAAATTCAAAATACGCGTCGATAGGGCCGGTATAGACGACTTTCTTCGACAGCTTATCGAATTCGGCTTTGTTTTCAAGATAATCGGTGTTCAGGCGCACTTCAACGCCGTCAAGCATATTTTCAACCATTTTGGTATAACCGCCGATCGGAATGCCCTGATACAGCGCGTTAAAATAATTATTGTCGAAGGTGAACCGCACGGGCAACCGTTTGATTATAAACGACGGCAGCTCGGTACAGGGGCGGCCCCACTGCTTTTCCGTGTAGCCCTTTATAAGCTTTTCGTATATGTCTTTGCCTACTAATGAAATCGCCTGCTCTTCAAGATTTTTCGGCTCTTTTATTCCCGCTTGCTCTCTCTGCCTTTTTATTTCCGCTTCCGCTTCCTCGGGAGTTACTACGCCCCACATTTTATTGAACGTGTACATATTGAACGGCAGAGAATACAGTTCACCGTGGTAATTTGCAACGGGAGAATTTGTAAAACGGTTGAATTCCGCAAACCCGTTTACGTATTCCCAAACCCTTTTATCGTTGGTATGAAAAATATGCGCGCCGTATTTGTGTACGTTGATACCTTCGATTTCCTCGGTGTATACGTTTCCCGCGACGTTCGGGCGCTTGTCAATAACCAGAACGGTTTTACCTTTCTGTTTGGCTTCGTGCGCGAAAACCGCACCGTAAAGGCCTGCGCCGACGATTAAATAATCATATTTCATAATAGCTCCGAATTTTATGCGAGTTTAATTGCGGCCAATCGCATTATTATAGAGAACCTGCCCCGCCACGAGCGTATCGCTCGTTACGCCGCTTATATAGGGGTCAAGATTTAATATCGTTTCCTCATTGTCGACCGTCCATACCTCCAAAGGTATTCTGGCTTCGATACATAACTCTATTGCCTCGTCGTCAACGTTTCCGTAATCGCAATTAAGAAAAGCTTTATCTCTTTCTTCGGTTAAGCCGAGTAAATCGTCAATACTTTCCCGTGTTACGTAATTGACAACCAAACCGATTCGCGCGCCGTTGTCAACGTCCACTACTTTGCGCAGGCATTTTTTACTTGACGATATCCACGTGACCTTATCGAGCATTCCGTATTTTGCAACCGTTCCGATTAACGCTTTTATCTGCTCGTCCGAAATTTTAAATCTGACGTCGATATACGGATACAGCGAAAGATTGCGGCAAAGGGATATAAATTCTTCAAACGACGGTATTTGCTCGCCGCAGTACTGTTCCGATTTCCAGCTTCCGAAATCGAGAGCGCGGACTTCTTCAAACGTTAAATCTTCGATATTGCCCGTGCCGTTTGAAGTTCTGTCAACGGTATCGTCGTGTAAAAGCACGGGACGTTCGTCTTTGGTGAAAGAGACGTCGCATTCGACCATAGTAAACCCGTTCATAGCAGATTCACGGTAAGCCGAAAGAGTATTTTCGGGAGCGGTATAATATCCGCGGTGATTAATTGAATTTACCGTGTAGTTGGAATTGTAATCAACGCCGAAGGTATAAGTATAATCGTAATTTTTATCGCCGCAGCCTGATACCGCAAAAATTGTTAACACGAATAAGAAAGAGAACAAAACCGCAACGGCGTTTTTAATGCGTTTGCACATTCAAAAAAATCCTCCATGATTAATAACGAACTTAATACCGAAAATTAAAGCGATATTATCTTCTTAACGTATTTCGTTTGATTTATGATTATAGATATAAGCAGTGCGATTATGAAGACCATAACCGGCACCATAAAATCGTAGGTTAAAGTTCCCGACGAGAAATATTTAAGTACCGGATAAATAAAACTGTAATGAAGTATATACACTCCCATCGTGGCTTTACTGATAACCGATAAACTGCCGCTCTTTAAGTTGAAGCTGTTGAATACTGCGAAAATGAACGCCGTAACAAATACGACCACGGGCGAATCGTACATATATTCCGCATAACCCGAAGTAAGAACGCACGTTCCCATAAAGAAACAGTACGCCGTCATTGCAAATAATAAAATACACGAAATCGGGAGCGAGATGCAAAGCGATATATCGGTAAAATGCTTTCTTAATTTGTATAACCAAGCTCCGCCGACAAAATACGTTAAATGCGTCCAAAGCCTGAAGGTCTGAATTACGTGCTGCGAAAGCATATCGTTTCCGTTACAGCAACGGATAACGGAAATTTCGTAAACCGTGACCGACGAAACGATTAATAATATCAGCATAATTACCGATAAAACGCGCTTTTTATAAATGAGGTGTATTATCGGAAGCAGTAAATAAATTATAATCAGCGAGCCGAAGAACCAGAAAATATTGAAATAGCCTTTCTGAATAAAGCAGCCGAATATATCGATATACCAATTGGAAAAATCACGGTTTATTATTGCGTGTATGAGGAACAGCAACGTACTCCAGAAAAGCGATATTAAAAATATTTTAACTATTTTTAAAAGGCAGTATTTGAACGTGATTTTGTCGCGGTTTAATAATAAAGCTCCGTTTACCATAAAGAACAACGGAATTGAAACCGTGCCTAAATAATATAAAACCTGAGCCGCCGCGCCCGAGCTTCTGTCAAGCGTGTGAAGTATTACGACGCCGAAGCAAGCGAATATTTTTAACGCGTCAAGGCTTAAATTCCTCGGCTTGTTTTCCGCAAGGCTTTTTTCCGTGCGGCGGTAAATTTTATTTATAACCGCGCCGATTTTTTTATACGCGCCCCAGACGTATCTGTCTTTGAGAACGGTTAAAACGCTGAAATATATCAAAACTCCGCACGCCGCCATGAACAACGTGTGCAAAACGGTCGGCTTATAGCCTTTAAACGCAAAGTAAAGCACGGCGAACATCGTTATACCGGAAATCCAGTACTTCCATGAGGATACAAGAATTTTTCCGAATTTAATGTTCTTTCTTAAGAATACGAGCATTATTGCCGTTACCGCCGTTTCAGCTATCACGGTTGCTATTGCCGCACCGTAGCTCTTTAAAAAGTATATAAGAACCAGATTTAAAACTAAATTAATAACGGCACCTAAAATGACCGCCAGCGTATACTTTTTATCCTGCTTGCTCGGAATCAGAAACTGTATTCCGAAAACGTTGCTTAAACCGATTATCGGAATAATCGGCGACAGTATTTTCATTAAAGTCGAGGCTTTATCGTATCCTGCCCCCAAATACCACGGAATTAGATTATCCGAAACGGCAATCATTCCGAACATCAAAGGAATACCTATAAATAAAACGAACTGCGTGGTTTTATAGATATTTGCCTCTACTCCCTTTATATCCCCGTCGGCAAATTTTTTCGAATTGCGGGGTATCATAACCGTTCCCAACGACGTTAAAACGGTCAGCGCCATTTTTACAAGCTTTTCCGCATACTCATAATTGCCGTTTTCGGTATCGTCGCGGGTAATTAAACCTATCAGCGTTTTATCAAGCGAGGTATAAACCGACGTTGCTATCGTAGGCAAAAATAAAATTATCGTGGGTTTGAGGTGTTTCAGCGGGCGTATTTCTTTTAAATTGATTTTAACCAACTGCTTAGGAAGATACAGCCACAGCGAAAGATTGCTTAAAATTACCGCGCCGCTTTGAATTAACGCGTATATCCACAGGTCGTCGGAATCCTTAACGAAAAGATAAATGAAAAGAATGCTGGCGCCTTTTATGATAACGTTTCTTAATACTATTTTACCGAATTCTTCGTTGCCCTTGAAAAAGAAGGTAATATCGAAAGCAACCGCTATAACGTTTATTGAAAGTATAATCATTAAATAATTATACTTTTCACCGTAAACGCCGACGCCCGCGAGGATAAAATAAACTGCTAAAGTTATTCCCACGGGAATAAGTCTTACAAAAAAAATCTCCCAGAAATCTTTACTTTGCTGCTCTTTATCGTCCTGATGACTTGCAACCAGCCTTTGTGCGTAAAAGCTGAAGCCCAAGGACGCAAAAAGCGTAAAATAAGTTGAAACTGAGTAAGTAAAGCTGTATTGTCCCGAGCCTGCCTCGCCGAGTACGCGGGCGACGTAAGGCGTAACGATAATAGGAATTATCAACAGGAATAATTCATACAGCAGATTATAAACGTAATTTTTCTTAACGCTCTTTTTTTTGCCAAAGTTAAAAAACTTCATTATTATTGCGTGATTTTATTTACTGGTAATTCAGGCGAAGCCTTCGCCCTTTTGGTTTTAGGTTTGGGAGATAACGGTATAAAGCCGCCCAATAAAACCAAAAACGGATTGCATATAATACTGAAAAGCTGAGGGTCGGTAATCGAGTGAAGCGCTAAAAACGCCAAGGCTATGCAACAGTAAAGCTTATTTGCTTTTATATACTTATTCATAAGCATAGTGAAGCCGATTATCAGAATACCGAGCAAAACTACGCCGTAGTTTACCGCTAAATTCATATACGACGAATCGACGTAAAAATACTCGCCCGTTTGTCCGAAGGTAACCCAGGTAATTTTTTGACCGAACAGGGAAACGCCGCATTCAACGAACGCTTTATGTCCGAAATGCAGTCTGCTGGTCAGCAGTGAATTCAGCTTTTTCATCCACATGACGGACGGGTCGTAGAATATCTGAAGATATAAAGCTATTGCCGCACAGCCTATGAAAGCGATTAAAAACAAAAAGCGCAATTTATTTCTGTCCAAGTGCTTAACGCCTTTAAATATCCAACAGACGGCAACCAATACGATAGTTTCATAAAAGACAGCTCTCGTATCGGTAAGATAATAGATTAAAAAGTTTATAAGAAGAATTACCAGACTTTCGAATAAAGTCGGGCAGCGGCGCTTTAAAAACAGCCACATCAATACGGCGTGGAAGAAATAATTCGCTAAGAAAGTCGTGTATGCAAAGCCCAACGCATACCTCAGTCTTCCGCCCGTCTGAACGGTATAGTTAAACGGAATAATGCCTACGACCGAGCTGAAAACGGTTATGAATATCATTACCGTTATGGCTATAAACGAAGTTTTGATTACGATTTTATCGTTGACGTTGCTTCCGCAAAGTATATAGGCGGCAATGGGAATTACAATCGTAACGTTCGTTGTTTTATACGAAACGATTAAGCTTAAAAGCAATATCAAAATCCACAGGATAAGATTTTTAACGTTTAAGTTTTCGTCCGCAAAAAATTTAACGACGACTAAAAATATAGCCAGCATCTGAAAAATATTTATAATCGTGGCGTCGTAAGCCGTTTCGAACTCCGTCTGTGAAAAAATAGCGCAGACCAAATAGACGAAATATGAAACTACAAAAATTGCCGTGCTGAGATTATATTTCTTTCTGCCTATAAATAAATATTTAGTTGCTCCGTAATTCTTTACTTCACTTTTCATATTTAACTTTAACTATTTTTCTTTGCAAAAGGCATTTTATTTTAGTCATTAAAACGCCCGTTAAACCTTTAAATCTGCCCTTGTCGGTCTGAACGACCGCAACGTACTTAACCTTTAAATTATTCTTTACCAGCCAGATATTCAAAAGCCTTTCAGAAAGGAATCCGAATACCCTCGCTCTGTACGCGTCCCTGCCGCTCGGGTCGATAAATTTTTCCGATTCGAAAAGAATATCGAACAGCCACTCGCAATAGCTGTCGAACAGCTCTTTATTGCAAATCATCATATTGCACATCGAGCCCATATTGGAATTCATTACGTAATCGTACGCGTTAAGATAATCGGGATATTTTTCGCCTATTATTCTTCTTATTATATCGAAGTCGTTTTCATCGAAATATTTGCGGTATCTGTTAAGCAGGGTGTCCTTGAACTTGAATTTCTTTGGACAGATAACCTCGTACTTCTTTAATAACTTTTCTATTTTTTTAGGCTTTAAAATGAAGTAATTTTTTGCGTCGAAAAAATTAAAGCCGAAAACTCTGCGGTAGTGTTCTATGCCGACGATATCGCTCGCCGTATTTTTCCATATCCAGTAGATAGCGGTCAGCTCGCAATAGTTTTTATTTTTCTCCGCGATATTGTCACCGGTTGCATCCGTTATCATATCGGAATTTATTTCGCCGTTACCGACCTTGATATAAGTTCTGTACGGATAATTTAAATTTTTTTCTTTATGCGTTACAACCCATAATTTTATATCTTTCATTATTTATCACCGTTAAACGAATATTCGCCGAAATCGACTTCCAGCCTGCCGTGGTGGTTCCTTTTATCCTCGGGAGGCAGCTGCATATAATCCCCGTAAAAATAGGAAAGATACGCGTCGTAGTCTGCAATGCCGGGGTATTGCCTGTCTTCGAATTGGTACAAGCTCAGATTTTCTACCCAAGACCTTTCCAGAGTTTCTTTCTTCAACCCGTACGAGCCGTCGCTCGTGACGACCTTTTTCGTGCGCTTGTTTTTGTACTTCGTGATTATTTTTAATTTGCGTTTTTTTAAGTACTTAATCGAAAAGAACTTCGAAAGGAATTTCGCTATTTTATAAGAAGCTTTCTTTTTTACGTCTTCGCTTCCGTAACCGCATTTTACCCATAAAAGGCTTCTATAGAACCAGAAACGCTTGAACTGAAAAGACGCCGCAGTCTTGAGGTCGGCTACGTTATCTATGGGGAAAATATCAATATAAATTCCCTGATTTGTATTAACGTTTGACGAAAAGCCTTCCAAAACCTTCGTGCCGCACAGGCGGAGCTTTGCAAAATTAAAAGTATAATATTTGTCTTTTTCGTCCGTTTGAAGATAGAACTTGTTTTCGTCGATTTCCGAGGTGCAAACAGACAAGAATTTTTCGTAGTCTTTCCTGAGCATTCCGAAATCCATATCGTCGTCCCAAGGAATAAAGCCTTTATGACGGACCGCGCCCAAAAGCGTGCCTGCAATCATAAAAAACTTAATATCGTGCTTATCGCAAATACGCTTTACTTCATCTGCAAGTATTAAATGCAAGCCGTGCATACGGTCCAATATCTGCTGAGTGTCTTCCATTATTTTCCTTTACCGACGGTTTACGGACAAATTTAAAATTATTTTTTACTTTTTAAATCCTGCTTTATTTGCGTGGTGCTTATTTCGGGCGTTCTGGTAAGATATACTACCTCCACGCCCTCGTCCTTTAAATAGTCGAACTTACCTTTCCAGTCGTCGCCGATTACGAACGTATCGATATGATAGAGGTGCATATCTTCTTTCTTTTGTTCCCAGCTTTCCTCGGGTATTACCAAATCGACGTACCTTATAGCTTCGAGGAGAAGCTTTCTTTGCTCGTAAGAAAAGAAACACTTTTTCTGCTTCATTACGGAATTGAATTTATCCGTCGACAAAGCCACGATAAGATAGTCGCCAAGCTCCTTCGCGCGGCGCAACAAATTGATATGTCCGTAATGCAGCATATCAAAAGTTCCGTACGTTATTACTCTTTTCATACTCCTCTCTCCGTCGTATCGATTTTATATTAGCCGTTTATCGCTTACGGCTATGAACTGCATAATTGCTTATAAAATTTCAGCACGCGTTCGGAATAGACGTCAAAGCTGAATTCGCTTTGATAAGTTTCAAACGCAGCCTTTTCCAACCGCTCTCTCAAATCGGGATTTTTGCACAGCGCTATTATACCTTCTGCGATTGCCTCGGGATTTTTCGGCGGTATCAAAAGCCCGTTTACTCCGTCTTTAACTACTTCCACCGTTCCGTCGACGGCGGTTGCGATTATCGTCTTTTTAACGGAAAACGCTTCGATGGGCGTTAAAGGCAAGCCCTCCCAAAGCGAGCTTAAAACCGTGAAATCGAGCTGGCGCATAACGTTCTGAATATCGGGACGGTAACCCGCAAAAACGAGAGAATTTTCTATTTTTAATTCATGCGACAGTTCTTTTAACTCGGCTTCTTTTTCGCCGCTTCCGACGATAATAAACTTCGTGTCGGGACAGCTTTCTAAAACGTTCGGTATGGCATTTATAAAATATTCCATACCCTTTTGCTCGCTGAGCCGTCCTATATTTCCCACGAGGGTGTAACCGCTGTCTTTATAGCTTTTTAACGTTAAATCGTCTGAGGCGTTTCCGTCAAAGGCTTTTACCGCATTGTGGATTGTGACGACTTTATTTTCATTCAAGCCGTAATAGCCGACGAGGTTCTGCCTCACCGTTTCTCCGCACGCAATAACGTTCGAGCGCTTATACGAGTATTTTGTCAAAAGCTTTTTATCCGTAAACGTGTTGTGCGCCGTACTGATAAAAATCCGCTTTTTGTAAAGCTTGAGAAGGCGGACGTAAAACGCGGCCATTCTGTGATGCGTGTGAATTATATCGATATGCTCTTTTTTAACGATTTTTTTTAACGCCTTAGCCACCTTTAAAATCGTCTTAATCGATTTGTTTTCAATGTCAGGAATTTCGTAATGGGCAATTCCCATATCTGCAAGCTTTTCGGTGTTAACTCCGCCGCAAGAGCAAACGACGATTTTATTTACGTGAGGCTTTAAAATTTCACAGAGTTGGAGTACGACGTTTTCAGTTCCCCCCAAGCCCATGGACCTTGTAAACATCAATAAATTCAGTTCTGAAAAATTCTTTAAATTCTTCATTTCTGCAACTAAACCCTTCGTTATACCCCGAATTTTTTAAGAAATTTTTTTGGCATTATGTAAAACGTGAAGAAAAGCAGTGAAAACCGTTTAAGCATTCTGAACGGAAGCGCCTTGAATTTTTTAGCGGGCTTAAAGTTTTTTACACTCTCTTTAACTTCGGGGATGCTCATATATTTTTTATATAATTTTAGATTTTGAGAGTACTTTTTATTTTTATTCTTTGACAAACGCATTGCTAACTGTACTGCAGAAAATACAAGCGTACCTTGCCAATAAGGATAAATATCTTTACCGTGCAGGCTTAAAGCCAACCCGTCTATTTCTTTTCGCGCATGGATAAGCTTAATTTTATCGTCCAGCATCTTCTCGGGGTTTTTCAAACTTGTAAGATTTGCACCGTTCTGGCGCATTGTCAACTGATACAATAACTTATCCAGATAACCTACCGATTGGGTATACAGCAGGTACTGGTTCATAAATTTCGTATCTTCGCCCAGCGTAAGCTTCGTATCGAAAGTCAAGCCGTTATCTTTAATAACTTTCGTATCAAGCATAGCGCGCCATAGTGCAGTATGCTCCTTACCTTCACGCAGACCCTTTTTACCAGTTATCCATTCATTTATATCATTATAGGAGTGCCCGATAAATGACGGTATAAGTTCGTCTATAATTTCCTGATTTAAATAAACTTCTCTTAACTTAGAACAGTGTTTACTTTCAACTACCCCGTTCGTTCTGTTGGCGTAGCCGTAAAGAACGGTCTGACAGTTTTTCTCTTCCGCAAAGTTAAGGCACTCTTCTACGGTAGTTAATTCGATAATATCGTCCGAATCCCAGAAAAAAATCTTTTCGCCTTTGGCGAGAGACAAACCCGTATTCCTCGCCGCCGAAACTCCGCTTCTGTTTGAATTCAAAACCTCGATACGGTTATCGAGTTGAGCATATTTTTCAATTATAGCTTCGGTTCCGTCGTCGGAGCCGTCGTTAATAATTATAATTTGTAAATTCGTATACGTCTGACGTATTACGCACTCCAGCATATCGGCAATATAATCAGCCGTATTATAAGCCGGAATTATAACGGATACCAGAAAGTTACTCATAAAGTTTCCTGTATTTTTTGGCTATTTTAAAAATTTTAATATCGTCTACGAAATATCTTTTAAACAACCTTTTTGGCTCTTTGAAAAAACGGTATAACCATTCCAAGCCGTGATTGCTCATCCATCTGGGCGCGCGCTTTATATTTCCCGCAAGAAAATCCACCGTGGCTCCCGCGCAAATAGACACCTTGGCTTCATAACTGTTTATGTTGTTATAAATAAATTTTTCCTGCTTAGGACATCCCAAACAGGCCAATAAAATATCAGGCTTAGCTTCCGAAATAATTTCATTTATCTTTGCCGTTTCTTCTTCGTCCTTCTCGAAGCCGAGGGGCGGCGCGTAAACGCCCGTTATTTTGATATCCGGCATCTGTTCTTCAAGCTTTGTTTTTGCTTTTTCTGCAACGCCTTCCTTGCCGCCCAAAATAAAAACCGTATAACCCTTTTCAGCCGCTCTTGCACAAAGCTTGGGCACCATATCCGAGCCGGAGACTTTTTCCGTAATGGGTTTTTTGTGCTTTTTTGCTATCCAGATAAGCGGCTTGCCGTCAACGAGGACCATATCCGCGTTGTCGGTTATTTCCTTTAACTGCGCGTCGTTTTCGATTTTTATAATCACGTCCGTGTTTACCGCAACCACGTAAGATTTCTTTTCCGACGAAATCATATTTTCTATTTCGTCAAGACATTCTTCCATAGTGCAGTTATTGACGAACGTGTTTAAAAACTGAATTTTTTCCATAAATTTAACCGAAAAATTTTTCTTCGAGCATTAAGCACAGGCAGTGATAAACGGGAACGTGTAATTCCTGTATCATATAGGTTTCCGTTTCGGGAACTTTAATCGCCGCATCCGAAATTTTTGCAATCTCTCCGCCGCTTTTACCAGTAAGCGCGATAACCTTCATACCCTTCGCCTTAGCCGTGACAGCCGCATACATTACGTTTTTGGAATTGCCCGAAGTGGTTATCGCAAGCAGCACGTCCCCCGATTGTCCGTAGCCGTAAGTCTGCTGCGCAAAAGTCAATAAGCCGCCGTTTGCCACGTCGTTCAAATAAGCGGTGTTAAGGCTTTGATGCTCGGTAAGCGCTATTGCAGGCAAGCCGCCCTGTAACCTTTCGGCAAGCTCTGCTCCGCGAACTTCGTCCACGGCTTTAAGTTTTTCCGAAAACTCGTCAGGGCATTTACGCGAAAGCTTAAAGCCCTTCATAAGCTCGCCCACTATATGCGCGCTGTCGGCACAGCTTCCGCCGTTGCCCGCTATAAGAAGCTTATTACCTTTTAAAAAACAGTCTTCTAAAATATTATAGGAATAAATTATCTCGTCCTTGCACGAAGCCAGAACGGGATAACGCTCTATCAATAAATCAATATGCTTTAATAACTGACTTTTCATATTCTCTCAAAAATTTTATTAATACACTGCAATAAATTTTCGCCGCAGACGTCCGCCCTGTTATCCCGACCGATAAACGCTGTTTTACAGCCTGCGTTTATACCGCATAAGATATCGTTCTCGCCGTCGCCTACCATCCAGCTTTGCGACAAGTCGATGTTAAAATCTTCCGCCGCTTTTTTAAGCATTCCCGCTTTGGGCTTTCTGCATTCGCAGTCTATTTTAAGCTCGGGGATTTCACCTTCATAACCCTTGTGCGGATGATGCGGGCAGAAATAAATCCCGTCTAAGTAAGCTCCGTCTTTGCCGAGCAGAGTTTCCATTTTATTGTGAATAATCTGCAATTCGTCAAAGGTGACTTCGCCGCGGGCAATAACGGGCTGATTTGTAACCACGACGGCTAAATATCCGCTGCCGTTGATTTTCTTTATTGCCTCCGCCGCGCCGCCGCAAAGTTTAAATTCGTCGGCGCTGCGAAGAAATCCCGCGTATTCGTTTATTGTTCCGTCGCGGTCCAGAAAAATTGCTTTCTGTTTATTCCGCAAATTTTTTTGCCCGACTACGCCTTCAGAAAAATCGTTGCATATCGCCGCGTATCTTTCCGGCGTGCCCATATCCTTGACGTATTCGGGGCTGTCGTAAACGAACATCTTTCCCGTTCCAGCCAAGGGCTTGAGTATTTGTCTGTCTAAATCTATTTTCGGAGTCGAAACCGAAACGTTCAAGGCTTCGGGAGAAATTACATGCAAGCCTGCGTTTACCCTGTTGCGGTAATAGGCAGGTCGGTCGTCCTCCTTTGAAAGCCAATTCAGCACCGCGCCGTTTTTATCTGCGATAATCAGACCGCTGTCATACGGGTGGCTGTTGGGGTGAGTGAACAGCGTTACGAGTCCGCCTTTTTCTTTGTGATAATTTACGAAACGCTTAAAGTCGATATCGAAAACCGTATCCGCATTAAGCAGCAGGAAATCTTCCGTCAGCTTGTCGTTTATTTTAAACAGTGCGCCTGCGTTGCCGAGGGGCTCTTCCTCGAAGTAATATTCGATATTTACGCCAAGCTTTTCGCCGTTGCCGAAATAATCGGAAATAATTTTGCCGAGGTGGCTGATAGTTATTATTATATCCGTAAAGCCCTGATTGCGCAGACGTACGATTTCGTGTTCCAGAACGGGTTTGCCCGCTATTTTAATCATGGGTTTGGGAATATCGCTTGCAACGGAAGCAATGCGCGTTCCCTTGCCGCCCGCCATTATCACGACTTTCATATTTAGCCCTCTACGCTGGAATTTTTATCGAAAAATTCAGGGGAATAGTAAATAACTCTCGTTCCGCTGTTTTCGAACTTGAAGGGAACTTCCATTAAATCGGATAACGCTTCCCTGACGCTTTTCTGCTTTTCGGGCTGAACGTAGAACAACAGGAAACCGCCGCCGCCCGCGCCGAGAAGCTTGCCGCCGAGCGCGCCCGCCTGAATGCCTTTTTTGTAAAGCGCGTCAATAGAGCCTGTGGAAATAGCGCTGCCAGTCTGCCTTTTCAAACTCCAAGCCGTGTCAAGCAGTCTGCCGAACTCGTCCAAGTCGGTGTTCTTGTTTTCGAGTATGCGTTGTGCTTCGTCCACTAAATCGAGCATTTTAAATAATTGCTTTTGTTTGTCGTCTATTGAAGAAGCCGTCGACTTCTGTATATCCGACGAAAATCTCGTAAAGCCCGTAAAAAACAGCATTAAGCTGTCGTTTAAACGGTTTTTCCTTTCGGGGTTGATAATTACGGGCGTAATACGGTATCCCTTTAAATCGAAATCGATACGGTTTAATCCGCCGAACGACGCGGCAATCTGGTCCTGCCAGCCGCCCGCCTCGTTGCAAAGCGTTCTCTCCAAATAAATAGCGTCGTCCGCAAGCTGTTTTTTGGAACGGTATTCGCCCTTTAAGCAATAGAACGCGTTCAATAAGCCGACCGCGAAAGTGCTTGAAGTTCCCAGCCCCGTCCTTGCAGGAAGGTCCGCATCGTAAGCGATGTGCAACTCCTTCATGTTAAGCATCTTCATTGCGTTGCGGACCATGGGATGCTCCATATCGTCTATTTTGGTTATTCGCTCGCTCTTAGAGTATATAAGCTCCGTCGTATAATCAAAAAACCGCGGTAAATGTCTTACCGTTACGTAAACGTATTTATCAAAGCTTGTCGAAAGGACTGCGCCTCTGTTCTTTTCAAAAAAACAGGGCAAATCCGTACCGCCGCCGAAAAAGCTCATTCTGAACGGAGTTTTTGTGATTATCATTTAAAATCCTCTTATGTAACGCGTTTTACGTTTATATAGAGCCGCAAAAACCGCATAATTCGACAATTATAGTATTTTAATTATTATACTATACCGCATTATAAATTGCAAGCGTATATATTGTATTTGCCCTTGTTTGGCTGCCGCAAATTTCCTTAACGCTTCGACATTTTTATATTATCCCCTACTGTTATTATTGACGTTTTTTCATAAAATTTACGGGTTTTCAGGCGGTTATAGTTAAAAAAAGGCGGAATTTGGGGCGGAAAACGATACAGATTTGTATTAAGGTCTTTTAAAGGCGGCGGCTCGTGTATAATTTTGTATACAGTAAAGCAAAAAAATTGGAGAAACTACGATGAATTGTAAATTCTGCGGAACGGAGAATTACGACGAAGCGACTTTCTGCCGAAAGTGCGGCAAGCGGCTTGACGGTCTTATTATCTGTCCCGAATGCGGCAGGGAAAACCCCGACGACAGTATCTTCTGCAGCTACTGCGGAACGAGGCTTACCGATATTAAAATCTGCGAAGAATGCGGAACGGCATACGAGGGCGACTTCTGCCCCGTTTGCAACGCTTCCGATGACGACGTCGAGCGTGCGGCGAATATCGACGACGGATTGGACGAAGATTTATTTGAGGACGAAACACCTGAAACGGAAGGCAGCAACTTCGGCGCGTTAGCTTATGCGGACGCAACAGAGAACGCTCATGCGGGTGCAACCGTTGGGGGCGCTACCGTAGCGGAAGACGATAAAAAGAACGGTTGGAAAAAGTGGGTGCTTTTGGCGGGTTCTATTGTAGGACTTTTGGGCGTACTTCTGACGGTGCTCTTTTCCTTCCTCGTCACGGTTACGCCGTACGGCGCGTATAAGGAGTTAAGTGCATACCCCGAATACTATTCACATTACGGAAGCTATACCGTAAGCCTTAAATGGCTGTTCGGCGACGCGTGGGACGTTTTAAAAGAAAAGACGGACGCTATAGACGCCATTCCTTCGCTTGCAGCGCTCAACTTTGTAGACGGATACAAGCTTGCTTACGATGTTGAAGCCTACGTACCTCTTTTATTCACCTTCGTAATCTTTATTTCAACCATTATTACGGTGCTTGTACACGCAATTATCGCGATAGTCCGCTACGTCGGCGAGCTGCGCGGAAAGCCCAACAAGGGAGTTTTAAAGCCCACTCTTTCGGCGTTCTTCACTTACATACTCGGCGCGTGCCTTATTCGCTCGATGTGGGCTTCGAGTACAAAAATGAGCGTAATGGGAGTTTCCGAGAGCGCAGGCTACCACTTCGGCGGAGCTACGGTTGCGGGAATTGCTTTAACCTCGGTTTTCCTTGCGTTATTCTTGGGAAGCAGAATTGCCGTAAACTACAAATCGGTTTTAAAGGTCAGAAACCTTGTAAGCCTTTCGGCGTGCGCTCTTGCCATAGTATTCGTTTCGGTTATCTGGTCGCAGGCGACGGGCGCGGTTGTCGGCGCGAAGGTTTCAATTTCGGGTTATAAGGCATCTTCTAAATACAGTATGCTGCAGGTTCTGCAAATGCTCGGTCTTTCTAATTTCGAAGCACATATGGCACCGGACGGCGACGTACACGGTTATACACTGCTTGCGGTTATGTGTATTTTCAGCATAGTTGCGGTGTCCTTGGTTTCCTCGGCCAGCATGCAGTCGCTTACGAAACACTTAAACAACGCGGTTTCCGAAGAAAAGAAATCTACGCTTTCCGAAGCGATAGTTCTTACGATTTTCTCGGTTATCTTCCTCGTCGTTGCGGTTGTTATCGTAAACGAAGTATTCAAAATTATGGGTACGGAAGATGCAGAAGGCACGAAAAAGATTTACGGCGCGGCGGTCGTCGTCTTGGTGTTCGCGGTGCTAAACCTCGGCGTGTCGATTGCGGATATAGTTTTAAGAAACAAGTTTGCCGATAAAGAATTGATTTAAAAGATACTAATAAAAAGCAAGGACGCTGTCCTTGCTTTTTTTATGTGCTTTTGATAATATGACGTTATAAAATTAATTTGTGAAGGATTTTAATATGAAAGCAGCCGCTCTATTTCCTGCAAACCTTTCAAATGACGCTTGCGTCGATACCGAACTTATATTGACGTTTAACGAAAAACCGTGCTTAAATAAATACGGTCTTATTAGAGTATTTGATTATGAAACGGATAAAATGGTTGACTGTCTTGATTTAAGTTTGCCCGCCGGACCTTCCGAGCCTAAAAACAATCCGTCAGCCGATTATATTAAAAAACCGTATGAGTACAAAAACGGCATTGCTACAAACAAAAACACCGTTGCAGGAACACCCTCGGCTGACTATATCAAATGTGACGAAAAATATCAGTTAACGATTATCGGCGGATTTTCCGACGGGTTCCACTTTTACCCGACTTTTATCAAAGGTAATTCGGTTTATATTCAGTTGCATCATAACTTGTTGGAGTACGACCGTAAATATTACGTCTTGATTGATTCAGATATCGTTCAAGGCTTTAAAGGGTTTTTAAAAAAGGACGACTGGACTTTTACTACCAAACGCAGGTTACCTACCTCTATCAAAGAACTGACCGTTTCCAAAAGCGGCAAAGGCGATTTCAGGACGGTGCAAGGCGCAGTTGATTTTATTCCAAACCATACGGACAAATCTTCCCGCTATACTATTTTCGTTAAGAACGGCGATTATCGGGAATTGGTCTATTTCCGCAACAAAGACTACGTTACGATTATAGGCGAAAGTATGGACGGAGTAATAATCCATTACACAAATAACGAAGTATTCAATCCCCATCCCGAGCTTATAAAGACGAATGAAAAAGCCGGTACGTTTCCTTCGAGAAGAGCCGCTTTTGCAATGGACAATTGTACTCATATCGTTTTAAAAAATTTGACCGTCAAAAATGATGCGCACGGTCAGGCGGAAGGTTTGCTTGTAAACGGAAAAAATAATTATTTCAAAAACGTGCATATAATCGGCAGCGGCGACGCATTACAAACTAACGGGTCTGCTTACTACGACAGTTGCATAATCGACGGACACGGCGACACGATTTTGGGAAGGGGTCCTGCCTATTTTTATAAAACGACGATTAATAGCATTAATGCTTTTATGTGGATAAGAAACACGAAGGAAAATCACGGAAATGTATTCGTTAAGTGCGTGTTCAACGGAAAAGGCGAGAATTCCGTCATTGCAAGATTGCCCAACAATAACGGTATGCAATACCCCGATGCGGAATGCGTATTGATTGACTGTGAATTAAACGATATCCCGCCAATAGGGTTTTATCCGATAGATGACGACGCCTTGTCTGCCAACTTTTGCGAATACAACAGCCATGACGGAAAAGGCAACCCGATTGATACGTCCTCACGGCATAAATGTGTAAAAATTTTAACGTTGGAAAAAGATGCGGAAATTATAGAAAAATACAGCAGCTATCAATACGTTTTAGGCGAAGAATTCCGTGATTTTTACGAAGAAGTTAAATAATAAATCAGAATAGCCCTCAGGCTTCGAAAATGAAGTCTGCGGGCTATAATTTTTACCTAATAATTCAGTTGTCGCCGCTGTCGGCTTGATTTAAGCTTATTACGCTTTCAATGCGCTCTAAAACGGCTTCCAAGCCCTGCCGAGTTTCGGCGGACGTTGCGATTACGTTGCCCGCGCCGCATTTAAAGATTGAGGCGATATTCTGCACGCCGCGCCCTGCCGCCGCTTTGGAAAGCTTGTCCGCCTTGGTTGCGATTACGGTAAAGGGTATCAGATTATAATAGAGGTACTCTATCATCTGCTTGTCGTCGGCCGTGGGGTCGTGGCGGATATCGGCAAGCGCAAAAACGTGGCTTGCGCATTTCAAAGCGAAGAAATCGTCCAGAAGGTGCGCCCACTTCTGCTTTTCGGTCTTGGAAACGCGCGCAAACCCGTAGCCGGGGAGGTCGGCTAAAACGAACGCTCCGAAATCGAAATAGTTTACAAGGCGGGTTCTTCCGGGGTCTTTGGAAACCTTTGCAAGCTTCTTCTGACCTGCAAGCATATTGATAAAGCTCGACTTGCCGACGTTCGATTTACCGCACACGGCGATTATCGGTTTATCCGTCTGAATAAACTGCGCTTTATCCGCCGCGCTCGTTATAAATTTTGCGTTAGGCAACCTTTTCGTAAGTTTTTCCATTTTCCTTTCCTTTGCTTCCAAACACATTAAATACGTCCCGCAAGCCAAAAACCCACACCCAAGTACGAACATTACCACGCATGCGGGATAGTTTGAGGTCGGGAAAAAACAGTCCTCCGGGTTTTCGGGGTTATACGCTACTTTAATTTTACTGCCGATTTTTTTCGGTGCTGTGGACGCCGAATTGTTTTGCGCCCTGTACTTCACTCCGTTCACAGTGTATTCGGCAATTTCGGAATAGCGAAGTTTGCGTCCGCCGTGCGGCTTGTCTACATATACTTCTGCTATATCCACCACGGTGGCTTCGATACGGATATAGTCGGTATCTTTAAAAATCGTATCGGTTAAATACCATATAGAAACGCAAAGTACGGCAGCGCTTATCACAATGGCTGCCAAACCTACCCAACCGTACCATTGGCTGTAAAAAAGTTTACGCTTTTTCACTTCAGATGCCTTCTATCGCCGTTCTGAATACCGCGTCGACGTCGGTTACGGGGATAAAGTTGATATCGCCGCGGACGGGCTCGGGTACTTCCTCTAAGTCCTTTTGGTTGTCGGCGGGGATGATTACGTCGCGTATTCCCAAACGGTATGCGGCGAGCGCCTTTTCTTTAAGTCCGCCTATCGGCAGTACCTTGCCGCGCAAGGTGATTTCGCCCGTCATTGCAACGCGCTTTTTGACGGGTTTTTTAGTGAACGCCGAAAGAATTGCCGTAGCCATGGTTATGCCTGCGCTCGGTCCGTCCTTAGGGGTTGCGCCCTCGGGTACGTGAATATGAATATCCGTAGTTTCGAAAACCTCGCTGTCTATGCCGTAGCTTTCGCCGTTCGAGCGGATATAGCTTATCGCGGCGCGTGCGCTCTCCTTCATAACGTCGCCGAGCTTGCCCGTGAGCGTTATATCGCCCTTGCCGTGCATTGCGGAAACCTCTATAGTCAGCGTAGTGCCGCCGACCGCAGTCCACGCAAGCCCCGTCGCCGCGCCCACCTCGTCCGCGCCGAGAGTGAAGTCCTTATCGTACTTCTTCGCGCCGACTATTTCTTCCAAATTCTTTTCGGTTACGCGCACGCTTTCCGCCTTTCCGTCTGCTAAGCGAACGGCGGCTTTGCGGCAGACGCTGTCAATCATTCTTTCAAGATTTCTTACGCCCGCTTCGCGCGTGTAGTTTTCTATAAGGCTTAAAATCGCACCGTCGGTTATAGAAAATTCGCCCGCTTTAAGTCCGTTAACTTCCTGCTTTTTAGGCACGAGATAGCGCTTTGCGATTTCCTTTTTTTCTATGGTTGTGTAGCCGCTCAGCTCGATAATTTCCATCCTGTCTAAAAGCGGTGCGGGGATTGTGTCGAGCGTGTTCGCGGTTGTTATGAAAAGCACCTTGCTTAAATCGTAGGGAAGCTCGATGTACCTGTCTACGAAAGTTGAGTTCTGCGCGGGGTCTAAAACTTCGAGTAAAGCGTCCGCAGGGTCGCCGCGAAGGTCGGAGGAAATTTTATCGACCTCATCTAAAAGGAACACGGGGTTTATTGAGCCTGCCTTCTTCATACCGCTTATAATGCGGCCGGGCATCGAGCCGACGTAGGTCTTTCTGTGACCGCGGATTTCGGCTTCGTCCTTGACACCGCCCAAGCTCATCCTTACGAACTTTCTGCCGAGCGAGCGCGCGATTGAGCTTGCTATGGAAGTTTTGCCGACACCGGGGGGACCTACAAAACAGAGTATGGGCGCGGTTTTGCCCTCCGTGCGCTTCAACACGGCGAGGTATTCGGTTATGCGCTCCTTTATCTTTTCAAGCCCGTAGTGGTCCGCGTTTAAAATTTTGACCGCGTCCGAAAGCTTTTTGGTGTCAGTCGTCTGCTCCGTCCAAGGAATATCCAACAGCCAGTCGATATACAGGCGCAGAACGTTGTATTCGGGCGAGGACGACTGCATGCGCGACATACGCGAAAGCTCCTTCAAAGCCTTTTCCTCGGCTTCTTCGGGCATGCCTTTCGCCTTGATTTTTTCTTCCAGCTCGTCCTTTTCCTCGGCGTCGTCTCCAAGCTCGGTGTGTATGGCTTTGAGCTGTTCCCTCAAAAAATATTCCTTTTGGTTTTTGTCTATATTCTGCCTTACGGTTGCGCTTATTTTGCGCTCTAACCGCGTAATTTCAAGCTCGTCGTTCAAATAGCCGTCGACGAGCTTAAGCCTTTCAGCCGTGCGCGCGCACTCCAAAAGCTTCTGCTTTTTTTCAAGCTTGATCTGAAGGTAATGCGCGGCGATATTGACGAACTCGTCCGCGTCCCTGCATTTTTCGAGGGTCGTACCAGCGTCCTTAGGGAAGCGAGAATCGCCCGCGGTGATTTCCTTTAAAATTTCCTTAGAAGTTCTAAGGTATGCTTCTTCGAGCGAGGCTTCGCCGTGAACGGGGCGGATTTCCTCGACGGTAGCGATAAACACGCCATTTTCCTTGTTTATCTGCTTGGTCTTGGCGCGGTAAAGCCCCTCCACCGAAAGGCGGAGGTTGTTGCCGGGCAGGCGGGTTATCTGTCTTAACTTGACTACCGTGCCCGCGGTGTAGATGTCGGCTTCGGAAATTTCTTCCTTTTCGCTTTCCTTCTGCGCGCAGACGAAAATTTTGGAATCGTGCTCGGACGCATATTTTACCGCCGTGAGCGAAACCATTCTGCCGACGTCGAAGCTGACGGTCGTATCGGGGAATATTACCCTGCCGCGCATAGCAAGAAGCGGCAGTTCCTTAAAGTTAGCCATTTATATTTTCCTCTTTAAAATTATGCGCCAAACAGCATTTAAAGCTTGTCTGGCGCAAAACGAAACGGTGTGAAAAAACTTGTTAAGCCGTCTTTTTATAGATTATTTTAGGTTCGGCTTTATCAGTTATGCACTCGCGCGTAACCACTACTTCTTCAACGTTCTTTTCCGACGGTATTTTGTACATTACCGAGGTCATAAAGCCTTCGATAATGGTGCGCAGTCCCCTCGCGCCCGTCTTTAAATTTATGGCGGTGTTGGCGATTTCGCGCACTGCGCCGTCCTCGACCGTGAGTTTAACGCCGTCCATAGCGATAAGCTTCTGGTACTGTTTTATTATTGCGTTCTTGGGTTGGGTCAGAATGTTAACGAGTGCTTCCTCGTTCAAGGGGTGAAGCCCCACGACGATGGGCACGCGGCCTACGAATTCGGGGATAAGTCCGAACGCAGTCAAGTCCTGCGGTTTAACGTCCGCAAGCTGTTCGTAGATATTTTCTTCCGCGTTCTTGACCGTGCCGCCGAAGCCCAAGGACGTTCCCTCGTTGCGCTTTGCGACGATTTTATCCAAGCCGACGAACGCGCCGCCGCAGATGAATAAAATGTTCGTCGTGTCTATCCTTAAACACTCCTGCTGGGGGTGCTTTCTGCCGCCCTGAGGGGGAACGTTTGCGACCGTGCTTTCGATAATTTTCAAAAGCGCCTGCTGTACGCCCTCGCCCGATACGTCGCGCGTTATGGATACGTTTTCGCTCTTTCTTGCGATTTTATCGATTTCGTCGATATAGATTATGCCGCGCTGAGCCTTTTCGATATCGTAGTCGGCGTTCTGGATAAGCTTCAGTAAAATGTTCTCGACGTCCTCGCCGACGTAACCGGCTTCCGTCAGGGTGGTTGCGTCCGTAGTTGCAAACGGCACGTTTAAAATTTTGGCAAGCGTGCGCGCAAGCAAGGTCTTTCCGCAGCCCGTGGGACCGAGCAGTAAAATATTGCTCTTTTCGATTTCCACGTCGCCGTCCGCGTCGATACCTTCAACGCGGTTATTTATGCGTTTGTAGTGGTTGTACACCGCGACGGACAGAACTTTTTTAGCTTCGTTCTGACCGACGATATACTTGTCCAATTCCTCTTTTATTTCGGCGGGCTTCTTTAAAGGCACGGGTTCGAAACCCGTAGCCTCTAAATCCTTCATCATGTCGCCGCATATCAATACGCATTCGTCGCAGATATGGGCGCCGTCCTGCCCTGAAATCAACTGTTTGACTTTATCTTCCGTTTTACCGCAAAAAGAACAAACTTTCTTTTCTTTCAATATAAAACTCCCGATTTATTTTAAAAATTATCTTTTATAGAATACCCTGTCGATAAGTCCGTATTCGAGCGCCTGCTGTGCGGATAAGTAGTTATCTCTGTCGGTGTCGCGCTCGATTTCCGCAAGCGCCCTGCCCGAGTTCTGCGCAAGGATAGTGTTTAACTTCTGCTTGGTCCTCAAAATATGCTCTGCCGCGATTTTAATGTCGCTCGCCTGACCCTGAGCGCCGCCCAAGGGCTGGTGAATCATAATCTCGCTGTTGGGAAGGGCAAATCTCTTGCCCCTCGTTCCGCTGGATAAAAGGAACGCGCCCATGGAAGCCGCCATACCTATGCAGATGGTTGAAACGTCGCACTTGATATAGTTCATCGTATCGTAGATTGCAAGTCCTGCGGAAACCGAGCCGCCGGGGCTGTTGATGTAGAGGGAAATATCCTTCTGGGGGTCCTTCGCCTCTAAGTAAATGAGCTGTGCTACTACGGTGTTTGCCACCGCGTCGTCTATCTCGCCGCTTAAGAAGATAATTCTGTCCTCTAAAAGTCGGCTGTAAATGTCGTACGAGCGCTCGCCGCGTGAAGTCTGCTCCACGATATAAGGCACTAAAGCGTTACGTTCCATAAAATTATTTCCTCCTGATACCTTTTATATAATGCTGAGATTAATCTTTTTTAGCCGCAGGCTTCTTTGCCGCGGGCTTTTTAGCGGTTGCAGGTTTTTCGGTTTTTTCCGACTTGTCTGCCGTAGCGGTTTTAGCCGCGGGCTTTGCAGCCGTTTTCTTCGCAACGGGCTTGCCGCCTTCCGTATACATTTCGTTGTTCTTTTTCAGGAAGTCGAAAAGCTTGGTGATTATAACGTCGTTGGTGATATATTCAACCTGTCTGGGGTCAATATTCTTTTTGTATTCGGCAAGCGTCTTTCCGACGGATTTAGCCTGCTCCTCGATTTTCGCGTCAACCTCTTTATCGTCGGCTTTGATGCCCTCGGTCCTTATAATCTTGTCGATTACGAGCTGGCTTAAAACTCTGGGCTGAGCCTGCTCTTTAAACTGAGCGCGGAACTGCTCCATAGTCAGCTCCATATATTTAAGATAGTCGTCAAGCTTCAAGCCCTGATACATTAAACGGTAGTTGAAGTCCTGCACCATTCTGTCGATTTCGCTCTCTATCATGGCGTCGGGGATTTCGCAGGTTGCGTGCTTGCAGATTTCGGTGACGATGCTGTTTTCGGTTTCGTCCCTGCCTCGGTTTTCCGCGTTTCTTTCAAGGCGTTCGCGCACGGTCTTTTTATAGTCCGCAACGGTTTCGGCGCCTGCGTGCTTTTTAACGTATTCGTCGGTTAAATCGGGAAGCTTCTTTTCAGTGATTTTATGAAGCACTACGGTGAAAACCGCGTCCTTGCCGCGAAGGTTATCAGCCTGATAATCGTCGGGGAACTTAACCTTTAAATCTTTTGTTTCGCCTATCTTCATGCCGACTACGCCGTCCTCGAAGCCGGCGATAAACGAGCCGCTTCCGAGTTCGAGGTTATAATCGTCAGCCGTGCCGCCGGGGAATTTTTCGTTTGCTACGCTGCCCGAGAAGTCGATATTTACCGTATCGCCCAACTTGCAGGCGCGGTCGGTTACCTCGACCATTTCGGCATTGCTTTCGAGAATTTTATTCGCTTCCTTGTCGACGTCCGCATCGGATACATTATATTCAAACTGCTGAATTTTTAAACCTGTATACTTTTCGATATTTACTTCGGGTTTTACGGGAACGACTGCGGAAAGCACGAGTCCCTTGCCTTCGGTTAAATCTTCAACCGCAAGCGAAGGCTCGCCGACGGCGGTGAAATTGTCCTTTTCCTTTTCGAGTATGCCCGAATAGTGCTTACTGTAAAGGACGTTGAAGGCTTCTTCAAACAATACGCTTTTGCCGTAGTAGTTTTCAAGCACGGGCTTGGGTACCTTGCCCTTTCTGAAACCGGGAACGGAGTACTTGCCCCTCGTTCTCTTGTAGGATTCGTTTATAGCGTCCTGCCATTCTTCTTCGGTAAAGGTAATGGTGAGCTTTACCGTGCTTTTTTCACCTGCAGCGTGAGTATACTTCATTTTTGATAGTTCTCCTGTTTATCTTAATATATTATTATTTTGATACAAAGTTTATTCTATCACATATCTTTATTTTTGAAAAGCGTTTTGCCGCGTTGATAAACAATTTACTTTTGATTTTTTTTGGTTTATAATATTTGTAAACTGTAAAAAAGAGGTTTTTTAATTGCCGCAGGACGCTTTTACAATTAAATACGTTTGCAACGAGCTTCAAAAAGAACTGCTCGGCGGCAAAATTTCTAAAATAGTACAGCCATCGCGCGAGGAGCTGACGTTTATTATATACACCGCAAAAGGCAACGTTAAACTCGACGCGTGCCTTTCGGCGCGTGCGGCGCGGCTTAGCCTTAACGAAACCGAAAAGCCCGTACTGCAAACCCCGCCGAATTTTTGTATGCTTTTAAGAAAGCATTTGCAGAACGCGGAAATTATTAATATCGAACAGCCCGATTTTGAACGTATTATTTACTTCGATTTGAAGTGCGTATCCGACTTCTCCTCCTCCGTTATGCGGCTGTACTTTGAGATAATGGGCAAATATTCGAACGCGGTGCTTAGCGAAAACGGCGTAATTTTAGGCGCGCTGAAAACCAACTCGTTCGGGGAGAACGTGAAAAGGCTTACCCTCGGCGGCGCGAAGTATTCTTTGCCCGATCCGCAGGATAAAACCGCGCCCGACGATATTAAAGGGCTTAAAGAAGTTTTAAGCCTTGAAGGCGATAAGATAAAGCTTATCTGCGACAGAGTCAAGGGAATTGCCTACGCGACCGCCGCCGAAATGGTGAGCGTTTACGGCGAGAATATCACCGCCGAAAATATCCGCGATTATATTTACAGCTTATCCGCCGAGCCGTGCGTGGTTTATTCGGACGGCGAGCCGAGCGATTTCAAAGTGCGCTCGGTTAGCGCGGCGCAGAAAAAGTTTGAAAGCGTACTCGAAGCGCAGAGCGTTTACTACTCCTACCTGTACGAAAAACGAAGCTTCGAAGCCGAGAGGTCGAAGCTTGAAAACGCTGTGAACGCCGCAGTCAAAAAGATTGAAAAGCGGCTTGCAGGGATAAATTCCAAGCTTTTAGAGTGCGAGGGCGCGGAGAGCATTAAATTGAAGGGCGAGCTTATAACCGCGAACATTTACGCGATAGAGCGCGGTATGAAGTCCGTTTCGGTTGTCAACTATTACGACCCCGAACAGCGCGAAATTAAAATAGAGCTGGACGAAACTCTTACCCCTTCGCAGAACGCGCAGAAGTTTTACAAAAAGTATGCAAAGCTTAAACGCACCTTTTTAAGCGTTAGCGCGCAAAAGGACGAAGCCGAACAAAGGCTGAACTATCTTAAAAGCATTTCGGCGAGTATTGCCGCCGCGGAAAACAAGGCGGACCTTTTCGAAACCGAGGAAGAGCTAATTTCCTTGGGCCTTTACAAGGCTGTTGAGATAAAGAAGAAAAAGCCGATTGCGCCGCCGTTCAGGGAATATTTTTATCAGGGCTTCAAGATTGTTGCGGGCAGAAATAATTTGCAGAACGAGCGGCTTACGAAAGGGCTTGCGCCCGACGATTTGTGGCTGCACACGCAGAAGTACCACTCCTCCCACGTCGGTATAATTTGCGAGGGGCGCAACGTTCCCGACAGCGTTCTGGCTGTTGCGGCGGAAATCTGCGCGTACTATTCCGACGGGCGCAGCGGAAGCAAAATTCCCGTGGACTATACAAAAAAGAAGTTTGTGAAAAAGCCGCCGAAGTCGAACGCGGGCTTCGTAATTTACACGGATTACAGCACCGTACTCGTCGACCCGAACGCACATACCGAGCTTTTAAAGGACTGAAATATGAGTAAGTCAATTGATTTATCTAAATATTTTAAACCGAAATCAAAAGAAAGATTAAAAAAAGAATTAGTAATAGTTCTGGCTATCGGGCTGGCTTGGTTTATAATTATAATGTTGCCGTGGCTGTTCTGGCTGAGACCTTATAAAGAATTCGGGCATTACGAGGCTGAAGCTGTTTATAATCAAAACATCTTTGTTGTAGATACTTTTAAAGAAAAAATTATTTACGTAATAGATGACGTGCAATATGAAAAATACATTAAGTATTCAAGAACCTATTACGTGCATAATAAAACCAAATTAGATTTTTATTATCAATTAGATAACCCTTACTATACTGTAAACGACAGAAAATCGTGCTTGATAGCGTTCCCGTGCGTGGCGGCGGCAGGTCTTGTATTGTGCGCTTGGGCTGTTTGGTATTACACAAGACTGATTAAAAAAACAAATACCGAAAATAAAACGGACTGAAATATGAAGAAAAAAGACGACGAAAAAATGAACGAGGTAAAGCCCGAATATCACGGCAAAACCTATGCGTATATCGCGATAGGCTTGATAGTCGCCGCCGCGGTGTTTTTAGGGTTGATATTTACAAAGCTCGGGATATACTCTCTGATAGCTTCCGCGCTGTTTTCAATTGCCGCGCTTGCATTTGAGAACACGCAGAGAAAAAAGAATAATCTTACGTGGCTGAAATTCGTAAAAATTGCCGCGTATATCGTGTTCGCGCTGACGCTTGCGGTACTCGTCGGCGGGATAATTTATTCTTTAAATAAATAGCTTTCTGAAAATTTGCAAACCCGCGGTATTAAAAGCCGCGGGTTTTGTCAATATTAAAATTAATATGGATAGAATTTGCGGAGCGGTTTTTGACAAGATACGTTCGATAAGTCCCGTCGGGCGGTACGTTATAATTGCCGAGGATGAATTTTTGGAGGCCTTCCCCGAGGGTGCGAACGCCGACGGCGCCGAGCTTGACAGGGCTTTGACGGCGCTGAGAAACGGCGGGTATATCGACATTAAATATTCGCGCGGTGATATGTACTGCGTGGCGGCGCTTAAAGAATACGAGCAGGAAGCTCCCGACGAGGAGACCGAGGAAATAGGCGAGGTTATTGCCGAGCGCAGACCGAGGGTTGACTTCACGTTCGTTTCCGCGTTTTTGGGCGGAGCTTTGGGCAGCCTTCTGATTTCACTGATATTCGCGATTTTGTAAGGTGTATGCTTTCCAAAAACGAAAATGAAGTTATGTCCGCCGTGTTCAGTCTTTGCGACGGCACGGACGGCTGCCTTATATCCCCCCTCGATATTCTTTCCATACTGCCCGCAAAGAAAAAGTTTACCCCCGAAATTATAGACGATATTCTAAACGACTTGAAGCGCGACGGGTACTTTGATTTGATTACTTCCGAAAGAAAGGGCGAAAAGATGTACGTTATAAGCTTAAAGGAAAACGGATATGCGTTCAAGCGGACGGAAAAACAGAAACAGCGGGATATTGCGTTCAGGATAATGCTCGGCTTTATCGGTGCGGCGGCGACGTTCGTTTTCGGACTTATTTTGAAAGCGATTTTTTGAAGCCTTAGGCTTCGCGGCGTATCTTTATTGCTTTATTACTTGATTAGCTTATCACATATCAAACATATAAGCGGCGCGGACGGTTTCACCG
>CAMWPZ010000003.1 GCA_947176305.1 uncultured Clostridia bacterium | reverse complement strand
AGCGTTCGCAAAGACTTTCCAGCGTTATATCCTCCGTATAATCCGCTCTCTCATAGTCTGCTTTGTTTTTATCTATTCTCGTAAGTCCGTCAAATCGTGCGCCGCTTTCGTTAGGCGCGGGGGCGGTTTCGCCTGCCGTGCCTTTGACTTCGGCGTTTTTAATTTTAAGCACGCTCGGCGATTTGCCGCTTCCGAAAATGAGCGCAGCAATAATTATGCCCACGATTACAAGAACGATTATGAGGTAGACCACAATCGCATAGCCCGAGGTCAATGCGTTCCAGAATTTTTGCGCACCGCTTGCCGCAAGAGCCATTTCCGTTTTCTCCTTTAAATTATTTTTTCGCGCCGAAGAGCTTTAAAGCTTTTTTGCTTTCGGGCATATCCTCGCCGAAAGCGTCTTCTAAAATTTTATTTAGGCTTCCCGATTTGCGCGAGTTTATATCCTCGCACACCGCCGCCGCGGGAAGAATAAGCTTTGCCGCAACCGCGCAGTCTAAAGCTTCACCCTCTTCGCCGCCGCAAGATATATAAACCGACGAATACGCTTCAAGCCGCTGACATGTCTTATTGTCGAGCTTGAAAGCCGACTGTTCGGACAAAAGCTTTTCGAACTTGTCGAGCCTTTTCCAACACCCTTCCTCGTCGAGGCAGTAGGTCTTCTTTGCCGCGTCCGCCATTCTTTTAAGTTGACAAAAGCTGAGCGTATGCACGGCAGTCTTTTCCTGCTTTTCGCTTGTTTCGGAAATATCTATATCGAGAAGGCAACCCTCTCTCGAAGCGAACGCATCAATCTGCGTTAAGTCCGAAGCATAAATAAGCCACAAATTCGACGGAATTGTTTTTGCCGCATAAGGGTTGCGGATATACTTTTCAAACGGTACAAGTTCTTCGCCCGTATCGCTTAAAGCGGCAATATGCACCGCGTGTTTTTTATTTAAAGCCTCGGCAAAAGCTTTATCCTTAGGGGATAAATCGGGGATAAATTCCGAGCCGAAGTATCCGCAAAGTATATTTAAAAACTTGGGCGCGAGTGCGCTATCCGTTTTCAGCAACACCAACCGCGAAGCGCATATCGCGGAAAATATCTTGCGCACCGATACGGCGGTTATCGATATTCCGCGCTCTGCCGAATACACTGAAAACTCCGCGCAAGCCGTTTTGAAATCGAGCGAGTTATCGAGGTGTTTAGCAATTTCCGCCTCGTCTTCGGGCAAGGTTTCTCCGCCGTTATCTTCGGGCAAATCCTCCGCGCCGCCGAAGCTTTCTTCGAACAGCTTTTCAAAGGGTACTTCCGCCTGCACTCCCTTTTCGGACTTTGCGGGGGCTATTACCGGCGCGTCGATTTTAGCGTTGTTCAAAAGCCCCACGCTTATTAAAAACGCGATAAGCGCCGCCCCGCAGAGTATGCATATCAGCGCAAAGCAAACCTTTGCCCCCACGCTATAGCTTAGCGAGGTCACGCCGAGCGCAAGCAGGAAGCCTAGCACCACTCCGCCCAAAAGCCCCGCCAGCAAAACGGCAAGGCTGACCGTGCGCATAAGTTTGAATTTATCTTCCGTGCGGCGGACGGGCGCGAGCGTGTAGCCCTTTTCCACCACGTTGCTTTCCGACTGAAGATAGTCGGATTTTTTATCGTTGCTCTTCAACTGCGTGCCGCTTATTTTGATCTGCGCTTCCAGACGAATATCGTCCACCGACGAGCCTATATAAATTTTATACGCTCCGTCCTCGATTGCGCGCCTGCCTGTTTCGGGATTATATACCGCAAGCTGGGTGGAACGAAGCTTCAAGCGCACCGTCTTGCTTTCGCCCGCGCCGAGGAAAACCTTTGCAAAGCTTTTCAACTCCTTTTCGGGGCGCAGTATGTTCGACTGCACTTTGCCCGCATAGAGCTGAACGACCTCCGCCGCGGCAATATCGCCGATATTTTTTACAGTGACTTCAACCGTTTCTCCGTCTATGACGAGGTTGGAATATTCGAACTTTGAATAACTTAAACCGTAGCCGAAGGGGTACTTAACTTTCACGCCCTCGGTGTCGTACCTGCGGTAACCAATGAACGCACCCGACTTTAATCTGCCCGAGGATATGTCGCTTTTAAGCTTCGAGAACAGCTCGTCCGCGTCGTCGTACAAGGTTTTTGCAAGCTTGCCCGAGGGACTTTTCCTGCCCGAGATTATATTTATTAAAGCCTCGCCGCCGCGCGAACAGTTCATATCCGCAACCATAAGCGCGTCCGCTGCGCTGTCGAAAGAAACGTCGACGGAAGCGCCCGAAGGCAACACGGCAATGACTTTTGTGTTCGCTTTTTTAAGTGCGGCGATTAACGCAAGACGGTTTGCGGGAAGCTTGAGCCTGCCCGTATCGATTTGCCCGCCGTCCAAAAACAACAGCACCGCGTCGGAATTCTGCGCAAGGCTGACCGCTTCTTCTACAAGCGTATCGTCGCGCGTACCGTCCGCATTGTAGCCTTGTGCATAACCCGTATAATCGAAGTCCCCGCCCTCGGCTAAGCGCTGAATAAAACCGTTCTGCGCTTCTTCGTTTTCAAAGGGGTTGCCTATAACGCACAGCTTTTGCTTTGCCGCAAGGGGAAGCGCGGAATTGTCGTTCTTCAAAAGCACGATGCTTTCTTCCGCCGCACGAAGTGCAAGCTCGGTCACGTTTATGCTCTTTAAATTTTCTGGTTTTTCGGAATTGCAGTAGTTTATAAATTCGATAACCTTATCGACCGCTTCGTCAAGCCCCTCGTTTGTTTCGGCTTTGCGCGTACCGTCAAGAACAACCTTACCGTCGCCGTCCGCCGAAAGCACGTAGCCGCCGCTTCCTACGGCTTTTCTTGCAAAGTCCGTAAATAATTCGTTTATATCCTTATACCCGCCCGCAAGCTTTGCGTGCGAGGTCATCACAGCCGCGCCGCCCGAAAAGCTTGCAATACATTCGAAGGGCGCAAAGAAATAATCGTACAGCGCGCGCATATCGGGCGCGTTATCGAGGTACTTTATATCCTGCCCGTCAAGCGAGCAGCCCGAAACGCAGACCGCCTCGCCCGCGTTTATAATTGACGAGGTAACCGCGTAAAGATAAGCGCCGCCTAAAAAGCAGTCCTCGGTAAGCCCCGCTTTATAGGGGTTTGCGCTAAGGCGCATATCGGGGGTTAAAATAAGCTTTGCGCCCGCGCCCTTTGCGTACAGTGCCAAGTCCTGCGAAACCTTGCCCAGAACGTCGCAGTTCCATGAGCAGGCGAGCGCGGAAAAGTCGGGATATATCCTGCCTTGCGCGTTGACCTCATCGAGCTTTGCGCACTTTAAAGCGGGCACGCCGTAGCCGCTTAAATCGGACAGGGAAAGAATATCCCTCAGTATTTCGGTTTTTTCACCGTTCGGAATTTTTTGTATGATTTCGGAATTTTTCATTATCTTTTCAAACTCCCGCACCCTCGCGCGTTATTATATTTCCGTCGCGGTCGTACGTCCACTGATTATCGTTTTCAATCTCGTCGGTGTAGAAATACACCTTTGCGTTTATGAGCGACTGCGGCCGTATTGCAAGCCACTTCGACTGCGCTCCGCCGTAGTATATAACCGCGTCGGAAGCTATCGCGCCGTACTCGATTGAATTGACCGAAGCGGGTATCATAACCGAGCGGTTGCCGCTGAAAACGCCGCCCCTTATGCCGTAAGATGCAACCGTGTTGCCGTTTACCGTGAACGTTTCGGGAAGTATCGCCGTGCGGTAGTACGAGCCGATATATGAATACAGATACCACGTGCCGTCAACGTAGACGAATTTGCACGAGCTGTCCTCCGCGAACGTTAAACTCTGTTTGTCGTTATTGAAAACCTTAAACGCATAATATGCAACTCTGCCGTAGCTGTCGGCGCCCGCCCTTATATTGAGCTGGCTTAGATTATGCACCTGATAGAGCACCGCGCAGCCGAGGAACGCGTTGTTGCCTATCGCGGTAAGGGAAGCTGGCAGAACCACGTCCGAAAGCCGCGAGCAGTAAGCAAAAGCATAATCGCTGATATACGTAAGCCGTTCGGGAAGCCTTACCTCCTTCAACCTCGAACAGCTTTGAAACGCACTTGCGCCGAGATAGTTCAGGTTCGTCGGGAAGGTTATTTCTTCAAGCACATAGCAACCGAAAAACGCGCTGTCGCCTATCGACGTGATAGATGCGGGCAGGTTTATTTCTTTAAGCTGCGAACAGCCCGAAAACGCGTACCCTCCTATCGTGCGCAAGCCTTCGGGAAGGGTTACCCATTTTAAATAGCTGCAATTTAAAAACGCGCCGTCGGGAATCTGGGTTACGCCGTAGGGGATATTGACTTCGCTTATATACATACACGCCGAGAAAGCTCTTTCGCCTATCTGCGTAAGTCCCGACGAGGGAAGTTTTAATTCTCTTAAATTAAAACAATTACTGAAAGCGCACGCGCCGATTTCCTTTACCGCCGGACCCATAACCACGCTGATTAAATCGGACTGGGTGCTGAACGCGTAGGGACAGATAACGATATCGTCCGCGCGGTTACCGTTGTAGGTGAACGCTTCTATTTTAATCGAAGCGACGGACTTATCGCCCCATACCGCGTACCAGCGAGTTTTAAATCTTAAATAAGTTACTCCGCCGTAATCGACGTATTCGAGCTGAGCCGCGTCCGCGGCAGTCGTTGCAACCGCAACCGCGTATTGCGCCACTCCGCCGTTGTTTACACTGCCTGCGGAAATTGTAAGCGAGCTGTAATTGACCACGGCGCGAAGCCTTTCGCAGTTTAAGAACGCTTCGGAATATATGCCGCGCAAGGAATCAGGCAGGGTGACTTTTTTCAAGTTCACACAATCGCGGAAAGCGGACTGTCCGACGGCTACAACGCCCGAGGGGATAGAAAAGCTTTCCAAAGCCGAACAGCCGTAGAACGCTCTTTCGCCCAATAAGCCGCTGCCGTAAGGTATATCCGCGCCGACGAGATTTACACAGCTTTCGAAAGCCGACGCGCCTATGCTTGCGGCGGAAAGTATTTCAACCTTTTCAAGGGATACGCAGTTAAAAAACGCACGCGTGCCGACGCTTACTGCTTCGTCCGACGGAACGCTTATTTCTTTAAGCTTTATACAGTTCTCGAAAGCCGACGCGCCTATTCCCGTCACTGCAACTGGAATTTTAACGGAAGCTACGTCCGTGCCGTAAAACAGGTAGTCCGCCAGACAGTAATCTATTGCCGCGCCGTTATAGATAAGCCGCGAGGGTAAATCAAACTCGTTTCCGTCCTCGGGATAATCTATAAGATACCACTTATCAAGCCGCGCCGAATAAGCCGCAACATATCCGCCGTCTGAAACTTTGGGCATTTCCTCGCTCAAAGAATTATGTATTTCCAGCGCGTAGGCGCAGGATACGTTCGCCCCGCCGAGATTGAAAATTTCATATAATCTGTAACAGCCCGTAAAAGCGTCTCTGCCGACGTAGGAAAGATTTTCGTTCAGTATGACCGTTCTGATATTTTTACAGCCGCGGAACGCTTCCTGCGGTAAAGACGATACGCGCGTGACTTCAACCTTTCTTAAGCTGTCGGGAACGGCTCCGCCGAAAAGATATGAAAGCTTTATATTCAGCGGAAGGGAGATTTCTTTAAGCGAATTACAGCCCTGAAGCATACACGTGCCGAAGCTCGAAATACTGCCGCCGACCGCAAACGTTTTTAAGGACGTACAGCCGCTGAACGCGTACGGGTTTATCATCGTCACCGCTTCGGGGATATAGACGTATTCAAGCGAAGTGCAATCTGCAAAGGTGTAGCTTCCAATTTCCGTAATCCGTTCGGGAAGGTTTGCCGCCGACAATGCCGAACAGCCCATAAACGCGGAATATCCCAACTCCCGCACGGTTGCGGGAATATTAATCTCTTCGAGAGAGGAACAGCCGTAAAACGCGCTGTTGCCTATATCGGTTAAAATATCGTCCGCAAAAAAGGTTATTTTTTCAAGCGACTTACAGCCCGAAAAAACGCCGCTCGGCAATTCGGTTATATCCGCAGGTATTGCGATTTTTTGCAGGCTTTCGCAGCCGTAAAACGCACTGCCGCCGATAGACTTCAACGCCGTATTGCCTTCGAGGCGGAAAGTTTTTAAATTTCCGCAATTTGAAAAAGCGTTGCCGCCTATGCTTTCAAGCGAGTTGCCGTTAAACGAGGTTATAGCCGTGCCGTAAAAGGCATTCTCGCCGACGTGCGTTATACCCTCGGGCAGGTTTACTTCTTCAAGTGCCGTGCAGTTGTGGAACGCGTAGCTGCCCACACGCTTTGATTCAAGGTTTTCAACCGTGAAGGATTTTACGTTCTTAAAATTTACGCAGAAATTGTCGCCGACGGAGAAAAGATTTTTTATGCGCACGGTTTCGAGCGAGGTACACTCTCTGTCCAGAATCGACGAAAAATTAGAATTATTCGGCAGGTTTACAAGCGAGAGTGATTTCAGCGACTTCGCACCGCTGAACGCCAGACAAGTTCCCCGATAGCTTATCTCACGGCCGATTGAAATTTCCTTCAAGCCCTCGCAATTTGCAAACGCATAATCGTTCAGATAAATCACGTTTTCGCTTTCGGGAATTTTCAGCTCTGTCAGGCCGCACCCGTAAAACGCGCGCCTGCCGACGGAAACCACGGAATTTACGGAAATATTTTCAAGCTTGTCACAGCCGAAAAAAGCTTCGTTATCAATCTGCGTGACCGCGTTCGCCTCGATTGATTTCAAGTTCGGGCAGAAGTAAAACGCACGCAGACGAATTTGCGTTTCGCCCTCTACCACGAGGCTCTTTATTTTCCTGTTGCCCGAAAACGCGCTCTCGCTGATTTCTACTACGAGGTGTTCCTCTATGCGTTCGGGAATTACCACGTCGGGCGAATTGCCCCTGTAACCCGTGACGTACAGCGCGCTCGTATCGCTCTTATCGCCGTTGACGAAGGTGTATTCCACGCCCGAGCGCAGAAAGTCGTACTGCGATTTTTTGAAGCTTGCAAGCTGCAGGCAAGTAAATAGTATCGCGCAGATAAAAAGCACGCACGCGAATATGCAGATTAACACGGGGGCTTTAAAACCGCGCTCGGAAACGACGACGCTTTTGCCGCCCATGCCGCTTTTAAGCTTTTCAATATCCGCGCCGTTCTGCCTTGCGTCGGCAAAGTCAACCGCAACGCCGTTATCCGTCTGCGAATAGATATATCCGCTTTCGTCCTCCGCCTGAATTTGCGCCTTGAACGACGAGAAGCCGTCCTTAACCTCAATCTGTCCGTCGAAAACGAACTCGTCCTTGTCGGGGATATTTTCGCTTTCCGCGCTTGCCGTGCCGAGGTATTTGCCCCTTTTGTCGAGCATATCTATCTTCACGCGAACGCGGCTTATATTCTTTTCGCCGTTCTTAGAAAGCTTTAATAAAAGATATTTTTTGCCGTCCTTTTCGACCAACAGCCACTGCGTTATACGTACGGGGGTATCCGCGGCGGCGGAATACTTGCCCTTGGATAATACTTTATAATCCTGCATCGTCCGCCCCCTTCGGCTTTCTGCCGTATTTAAACCACAGCACGAACGCGGTGAAAATTACGTCGAGTACGATAACCGCCGCGCACACCGCAACGGTCAGCCCCCAACTTTTGCCGAGCAGCAAAAAGCTTTCGCCGAACAGTCCGCCGAAAAGCTTTGCCGCGCACACCTTTGCAAACAGCACGCACAATATATCCGCCAGACAGCTTAACACAACGTATGCGACGAGCATACCGCCCTTTATCCGTCCTGCGAAAAGTCCGCGGCTTTCGCGTTCGCCGTTTGCCGCGTTGAGCCGTATAGTCACGAACGCGGTTTCCGAGGGCAGTTCCGCCGCCTTGGTGTAGCCGATATTTTCGATAAGTTCTATGATATTGAGTACCTTAAAAACCTTGCCCGTTTCGTTGTAGAGTGCAACGTCAAAGTCGATATGCTTCACGCTTTCGTCAAGCCTTAACACCAAAAGTTTTTTGCCGCCGCGCTCGGACAGGATATATTTTTTAATCTGCTTTCTGTATTTCACGTCAGGCTCGTAAATTACGCTTCTGCCGTTTTCCTCGTCGACTATCGCATAGCCCCTGTCGGACAGGGCGAGCTTACCGTATTCGCCCCTTAAAAAAAGTCGGGGCAGTAAAAACGCGCGGACTGCGACGAACGCCGCAACCGTCACTATGAGAACTATAACCCAAAGCGCCATATCCGCACCTCCTTACGCGCGCACGCGCGCGAAAACATTGCCCCGAAATTTACGCCGCGCACCCCGCCCAAGCCGTAAAGCTGTTTGAAATTCGAGTCGCGGAAATAACGGAAGATATTTTACCGCATTATATAATAGTCATTTTATCACACGCATATTACGTTGTCAATGTTTTAAGAAAAAGTGCGCCGCTCTGGCGGAATTTGGAAGCGGCGGATAAGTTAAATTTTACGCCCGTTTTCTTAACCTGCGTATAATATATACGGCTATCAGCCATAACTGATTATATACGGCTTTTAGCAGTATGTCAAGAAAAGTTACGGCTATTAGCCGTATAATTTAGGTATGAACAAATTTAAAGAACGCTTGAATGAAGCGTTGAATGAAAACGGAATATCCCAGAACGCGCTTGCGCAAAAGATATTTATGTCGCAGGGCGTGGTGAATAATTACTGCACGGGCAAGAGAGAGCCTTCCTTGGACGTGCTGATTTCCATTTGCAAGGAATTGAACGTCAGCGCAGATTTTTTGCTGGGGCTGACGGATTAAAAATATTTAAAAAGCCCTGCGCGTTTTCTACGCGCAGGGCTTTTTAAGTTTATCCGCGTTTTTTCTTCATCGAAACAAACTTCGCGTTCGTAAGCTTTATCAGCCTTGAAAGCGGCTTGTACAATAAGAGTACAGCGACGGTCAGGACAACCGTTTTCACAAAGTTGAACAACACCGCCCAGTACCAGAGCGACAGGTAATATTCCATACCGTAAGACCACGGCGTACCCATATACAGGTTTAAATAGAACGGGAAGGTAAGCACGTAGTTCACGGGTATAGACCAGACAACCTGACACGCACAGCCTATGGCAAGCGTAATTAAAACGGTTTTAATACCCTTGTGCTTTTTGTAAACTATCGTGGGAATTAACAGGTACGGCAGCATTATCAGAATGTTTGCAACCTCGCCCACGCCTATGGTTTGGGTAAACGAAAGCGCGTACAAAAATTCCTTTATAACGCTGACCACTATTCCCGCGACGGGGCCGAGCGAAAGCCCGGCAATCAGTGCAAACACGCCCGAAAAGTCGATTTTCAGAAACGGCACCGCTGGGATTATATAGAACTCGAACCACGGCATACGCAGTATGAACGAGAGCGCGGTGAACACCGCAAGGTACGCTATCCTTGTTGCCGTAAAGTAGTCGGCGCAAAGCTGCTTAAAGCTTCTTTTTTTCTTGGGCGGCTGTCCGTCGGTTGCCGTTTCATGGGCTTGCTGCTCAACTTGTTCCGCGCCGGTTTCGGGCGCTTTTTCTTCGTCTGCCGACTGCGGCAGAGCCGTGTTGGTTTCCTGCATAAAAATACCTCGTAAAAATTTATTTTTAAAGTATTCTTTGCAAAAAATAACGCCCCGAAAATTGCTTCGGAGCGAAATTAAACGATAAATATACCGCCTTGAAATTCTTTTAACATCCGGACTGTAACCGTAGGTACGGGAATTTCACCCGCTCGGGGTTTTTAAATTTTTAAAAACCTTCGTGGACTTTAACCACCAGTGGGGAATTTCACCCCGCCCCAAAGAATAACTTTAAATTGTGATTTTATTATATAGGGCTAACTTAATCCGTGTCAAGAATTTTACACTTATTTTGCAATTATTTTTCAAGAGGAACGATAATAGGACTGAATTTGTTGTTTTTCATAGCTATCTCACCGTGCTTTTTATAGGCAACGTACTCGTCATCTGTAAACGCAATTTCCGCAATATAGTCGTACATTTCTTTCGCTATATTGCCAAACGATTCTTCTTCAAAATCTTCGCAAAATACAGTTTTAATGCTTAAACGTCTTATCATTGAAGGAGGTTCATAGTCGCACGTAACGGATATCATTTCATTTTTGGTATGAAAATCGGCAAACTCCTCACATTGGCGGGCAATGTTATGGTAGTAATCTTCGGATTTTTTGCGAAAACTGAACGCATCAGAAAATACTATAAACAATAAAGGTGCTTTATCGGGAGTATGCAAAATCTGCATAAGATATTTTTCTCTTTCTGAATACGGAACGTATTTTAACGTTTCAGGCGGAAAGAATATATCCGTTTTTTTTGATAGAATTTTATAAAGTCCGTCAGCTACTGCTTTGTCTTTTTCATTCGAGTAATCGTAAAGCAATATTGCCCTATAATCGGGTATACTGTCCCTTATGCGCCGATTGCGTTGACGGAGATTTTCTATCACGTTACACAATGCCACCCATTTTGTTTTGTTGGCGCCGACTGCGTAAGCTTTAATTTCTTTCCAATCCTTATTATCTTCAATCGGACGTTTATCAGTAGAATAGCACTTGCATAAGGCTACGCTACCGTCTCCATTGAATGCATATTCAGTTACTTCATAGTAATTTAGAACTAAAGCAAAAATGACTTCCGTTAAATCGGGCGCTATATCAAGAATATTTTCAAGTTCGCGCTGGGCGTCGTCGAATCTCCCAACTCTTCTGAAGCCTGCCGCAAGCGACAGCCTGTCAAGTACGTTGCGGTCTAACAAGGTTTGCACTTCGTCTATTTCACTGTTACAATAAGGGCAAATCAACTTATCCTGACCCTCATAATAAATTTCTTTACCGCAACCAAGACATTTTATTCTAGCCATTGCCTACCGCCTTATTTGCACAGTTTCGTTCCGCAATTAGGGCAGAAAGCAGTACCCCAAGGAACTTGCGCCGAACACGATGGGCATTTGACAGCTATGCTTTCCCGAGGTATAACAGAGCCACAGCTTGGACAGAATTTTGCATCGGGCTTATACGCAGTACCGCAAACGCTGCAATGATGACCTATATTTTGAGTACTTTCGTTAGCTCGCACTTTTTCAGCACCGCCATAAGCAATACCGACTTCTTTATAAGCGTCTATCGCTTTCCCACTTAAATCATACTCGTTATCTATTAACTTACTTTCACGCGCCCATGCTCTGTCTTCATCCTCGTGACGCATTTTACGTTCATGTTCTTCCTGCTCACGCTCTCTATCTAAACTACGTTTATAGAGTTTATCGTCTAAATCTGCGTCAGCATATGCAAGCTCTTTTTGGTGGCGGGAAGCCAAATATTCACGTTCTTCAATTTCCTGACGTCTTTTGTCGCGAAGTGCCTCTCTGTCAAAAATGCTGTCTTCTTCGTAAATATCCTTAATTTCCCTTTCTTGTTCTTCGGGCAAATTAATATTTTCTATTATAAAGTCGCACACCTCAAATCCGAAATAGCCGATGAATCTTTGAGATAACTCTCTCTGAACCTGAGACTGTATTTCGTACTTCGAAGCATTAAAATCAACGTATGAAACTTTTTTGTCACGAAGCGTATTACTGATTTCGCGTATAACGTCATCAACTACTCGTGTGCGAATTCGATTTTGCAATTCTTCAACCGAAAACGACTGGCTTCCTGCAACCAGTTCTTCATAGAACTGCCTTGGATCGCTAACCCTAATATCCATAACCCCGAACGCTCCAACAGATACAGGTTTGCCGATTTTGGGGTCGACGTATTCAAAACGCTGATGCTGTTGCGTACCCCAACGCAATGTAAGTTTTACGGTTTTGGAAATATAAAGCACCACTAACGAACGTACTGACGTAACGTTGCTATCGCATAGTTTAACTTCCCCTGCCGAGCACATGTCCGTAACTGAACCGTTTTTAATAACTAACGCCGAATGTGTAGGCGGAACGATAGCTACCATATTGGGCTTTATCTTTTCAATAGTAAATCTTTCTAATAACTGTGAATTATTAATCGTTGGATTTAAACTGTCGGAAGAGCCTACGTCATTAACATTTTTCTTCTTTTTTAATATAACCAGCACGGTCACTAACGCCGTTGCAATAACAATGACAGCTACAATTATAATTGCCGCAATCCCGCCGCTGCCTAAAGCTGAAAGTATCATACAACAACCTCTTTTATAGAATTAAGCCGCCCTGTTTCCGGAGGAAGCTCTTTTATTGTCTCTATCGTTAGCCCTATTTCTTTTACCCAATATTTCGTTCTTTTCATATTTTTCTTTCTGCTCGGCAAGAGAACGATTTGCTTTCTTCAATTCATCCGCAGCGAAAGCCGCAAGGCGCGCGCTTTCGGCGTTCTTTGCTTCTGCCGCAAGACGCTTTTCATGCTCTTCGGCAATCAGTCTGTCGGCTTCCGCCTTGGAGAACAAGTTATACTTTACTATCAACTGTTGCTCGAACTCTGCCGAATTAGGCAGACTAACCATTTGTCTTGTAGCCTCAGCGTATTGTTTATTTGCCTCGTATTTCATCATTTGAATAGCAGCAAATCTTTTCAGAATTTTAATTTGCCTTGCTTTCCTTACAATGCGCACGATAAACATAATAGGCGATGCTACACACAGAATAAGAAAGAAAATTATTCTCAGTAAAAAATTTTCGAACATGTTTCTTGTAGTTCGTATAATCAATCCTAACGAAGCTAGCAGTGTAGGGAAGAAAAGAAAGAGCGAAAAGATACACAATATCATATAAATACCGTTTTCAGTACTTATTGATAAAGCAATCAACGTTATTTCAATTAGCAGGCCAATAATAAATCCGGCTACAATTAAAATAATTTCCTTCTTTACAGATGCTTTTTTCTGCATCGCCCAATTTGCGTCTGCCGCCATTTCAGCGTTCAAACAGTCCACACAAAGGATATCACCCGTATCCTCCGACCTAAGCTTGTCGGCGCATTCTCTGCACAAGCCTTTGCCGCAACGCGTACACCTTGCTACTGCGGCACGGTCTACACAATTGCTATGATGATAACATCTTAACTCAGCCATAACAATTTTCCTCTTACATGTATTTATCTAATTAAGTATAAGTACCTAATTAGATATATTTACATTATATATCGACCTAAGAAGATATGTCAAGTATCTAAAAAGATAATTTGTGGCAAAATTTAAATATGGAAAAAAATAATTTTATTGAAATTTTTAACGACCTGCTGTCCGAAGAGGGACTTAACAGAAGACAATTTGCAGAAAAATGCGGCATACCTTATACAACAGTTATAGGTTGGACTTCATTAAACAGACTGCCCGACTTCACCGCTTTGATTAAGATTGCTAACTTTTTTAATTGCTCGATAGATTATCTTGCGGGCAGGCAAGATGATTTTAAACAGACAACTGAGCAAAGCAATGTTTTTACACGTGAAAAAACTCTTTTAAAATATTTTCGCGCTCTCGACAGCGAAAACAAAGATTTAATAATTAAGATCGCACACAATCTTAAGCATCCATAAAAATAAATACTTTGCTTTCAATCTAAAAGCGAGTATAAAAAAGCCGCCGCTCTTTAAATAAGCGCGGCGGCTTTTATAATTAATCTTATTTCACGCAGTCGGCGTACAGGGGGAAAGCCTTGCAGAGCTTTGCAACCTCCGCGTTGACTTCGTCGAAAGCGACTTCCTTTTTGTCGATAACCGCCGTGATAAGCTGTGCGATTTTGCGTGCTTCTTCCTCTTTCATACCGCGCGAGGTCAATGCGGGCGTGCCTATCCTTATACCCGAGGTCACGAAGGGCTTTTGCGTGTCGAACGGAATTGCGTTCTTGTTGACGGTGATATGCACCTCGTCCAAAAGCTTTTCAAGCTCCTTGCCCGTAACTCCCTTGTCAGTGAGATTTAAAAGTATCAGATGGTTATCCGTGCCGCCCGAAACCATTTTAACGCCGAGCTTTTTAAACTCCTCCGCCATCGCCTTTGCGTTTTTAACTATCTGCTTTTGGTATGTCTTGAAGTCAGGGCTTAACGCTTCCTTGAAGGCAACCGCCTTCGCCGCGATAATGTGCATAAGCGGTCCGCCCTGAACGCCGGGGAACACGGCTTTATCGATAGCCTTGCCCCACTCCTCCTTGCACATTATAACGCCGCCGCGCGGGCCGCGTAAGGTCTTGTGTGTGGTGGTGGTTACGAAGTCCGCATAGGGCACGGGCGAGGGGTGAAGCCCTGCCGCAACCAAGCCCGCTATGTGCGCGATGTCAACCATCATCAACGCGCCGCACTTGTCGCAGATTTCGCGTATGCGCTTGAAGTCGATAACTCGCGGATATGCGCTTGCGCCTGATATAATCATTTTGGGTTTGGTTTCGAGGGCGATTTTTTCCATCTCGTCGTAGTCGATAACTTCCGCGCCCTCGCTTACGCCGTAGGGAACGATATTGAAGTATTTACCCGAAATATTCACGGGCGAGCCGTGCGAAAGGTGACCGCCGTGGGCAAGGTTCATACCCATAACCGTGTCGCCCGTGTTGAGCGCGGCGAACATAACGGCAAGGTTTGCGCTTGCGCCCGAGTGCGGCTGAACGTTGCAGTATTCACAGCCGAAAAGGTTTTTTAAACGCCCGCGCGCCAAATCCTCGGCAACGTCCACGAACTGACAGCCGCCGTAATAGCGGTGCGCGGGATAGCCCTCGGCATACTTGTTCGTGAGGTGACTGCCTGCCGCCGCCATAACCGCGGGGGAAACGAAATTCTCGCTTGCGATAAGCTCGATATTGTTCTGCTGACGGTTAAGCTCGAGCTTTAAAGCCTCGGCGATTTCGTGGTCGGTTTTTTCTATCAGGGAAATGTCTATCATATCGTTCTCCGTTTTTTATTTATTTTATCACAGTCCGCCGCGTTTAACAACCGCTTTTTTAAAATTAATTGTTTGTGTTTTATCACTGACTGTATTTTAGTGTAACTGGATATAGGGTAGAGCCATTTATTTTAAGTACTCCTTGACGAAAAATTTTTTTTGTATTACTATATTAAAAAAGGTTTTCAAAATGAAAAAAATTATAAAAAATATAATTTCTATTGCAATTTTTATATGTTCAATTGTCGGTTTAATATTTATTGGAAAATTAGCAAATGAATTATTTAATTCTCCACAGTTATTAATACATATAACTGACCCTTACCCTTTCTCTTACTATCAAGTTCAAGACAAAGTTGTTGAAGGGTGGAAAAATTACTGCATTATTGGTATTGTGTTTTTATCATTAATCGCAATTATTTCTTTAGCTAATTTGATATTCATAAATTTGCCTACATCAAATAAAAAAGAAGAAAAAAGATTAGTGCGCAAAAATAAAAAAATAGAAAAATTACAAGCCGAGTTAGAAGAACTAAAAAAGGACTGACGTTTTTTCTCGCATTAAAAAAGCACCAAGCTATTGCTTAGTGCTTTAATTTTGTCGATTTTGTATAAGGCTCATTGATTATTAATTGTCCCCACAATCTCGCCATTCAATCTTAACAGCTCATTTATATTAAAAACAGGTAAATCTATCGTAGGAAAATTAGGTTGAGCAGTTATCAAAGACAACTCAGCCCTAAGATAAGGGAACATAATCGAAACTGTATTTATTCTATTTAAATCTTCTTTTAATTCCGCATCCTGTTCATTGTTCTCAAATACACCTACAAGAGTGATGTCTATTGAGACTGAAGTATTTGTTTTTATTGAACAAATCAGCTTAACTTCTATAATATTATCATCTTTAGAATTGTAATCTGTTTTAAACCCCGTTCTTATTTCTGTGGGCAATTCTACACCGCGTTCAAAAACAATCTTCTCAAAATAGAGATCTTTCATTGTCAAAGTGCTAATCACGTTTTTTTCTTCGTTCATGCTGCAAATCCTTCTTCATGTTTATAATTATTATAATTTTGTTGATACTTAAATTTATTGTTTTTCAAATTTTTCGTTGCGATAATTTCAGATTTAATCGGTATTCTCGAAATCTTAATTTTTTTTGATTCTATTTCTTGCGCTTTAACTGAATAACTAACATTCTTAACATTGGATATCCGTGAGGGCACAGAAATCATTTCACTCGGAAGGTTTAATTCCACAAGCTCATCAATACTTTTTTTCAATAATTTTGAATAAGTATCTTTTACCTGCTTTTCTTTTTTAGTTAAGATTATATTAGAAACTATACCAACAACAATACTCAATATCCCTAAAACAACTGCCACTATACTAATAATCAAAACAGTTTCCATTTTACTCCTCCTTACTCTTCTTCTTTTTAATTATTTCAAAAATCAAAAAACCAGACGTTAATCCGTATCTCAAAAAACTAATACTGCTTAATCCAATTAATATCTCTCCCAAAATTGAAATATGGTAATCGCCAAAAATCAATACCAATAGAACAACTGCAATTCCCACCATCAAGCCGGTTACTAATGCATCAATTCTAGACAACCATTTCTTTCTGATTTGTACAGATACAAAGTCTTTAATTCCGTCCAAAAGGCACGGCACAACCAAAATAAAACACGTAGCATAAGAAGCCCTATAATTGTTATCAGTATATAAAGTGACAGATATAATAAATGAAATTAGAACTATAATAAAATATAATCCATTTATTAAAGCATCAAACCCCAATGCTTTGACTTCTCGCTCCTTATCTTCCATCTTTTTCCTTTGTTCGGTTTAATTTGGTTTAGTTCAGTAATATAAATATAGCTTAATTTTGCACAATTTGTCAATATTTTATTAAATATAGTTGAAAAAATATTTAAAAAATCCGAAATCCTGTTAGAAAAATTTTTCAACATCTTTGCGCATGTGATTTTAATGCAAACTCAACACTTGCGTTAAATTTTCTCAAATTTGAGAAAATCAGATACTATCGTCGCTTCATTTTACGCTTATGTTTTAAACACAAAAATATCCGTCTGCGTTATGCAGACGGATATAAATTATTCTTCTTTTTTGTCTTCGGGTTGAGCGGCTTCCTCGGTCGAAGCTTCCTCTTCGGTAAGCGCCGCCGCGGCTTCTTCTTCGGCTTGCTGTTCTGTTTCGGTAGCTTGCTCGGTCTGTCCGCCGTTCTTCTTGCGTTCGGCAAAGGCGAAAAACCTCTGTCCGAAATAGTTTAAAACGGTGTATAAGCCCGCGCCGATTATAAGAGCGATAAATTCCTTCCACTTGTCCGCAATCGCCGCGTTTTTAAGCATAACTTCCGTTAAAGGCTTTGCGCCGAGGTAAGCAATTATATAGCAGATTAAAACGGTTGCGATAAACTTTAAAACGATATCCTTCGAACGCGTCTTGTTTTTAAACGTCCAGTACTTATTCAGAAAGTAGCTTAAAACTCCGCCCGCAATATAGTTGACTATCGACGAAATCAGATACGAAGCGGTGTAAATCGTCGTGCCGAGCGTGAACAGCTTATGCGCCGCGAACTCGGGAGTGAACTTATTGAACATTGCCGACAAAAGCAGCATTATGCCCATACCGACGACCGTGTTCAGAACGCCGACCGCGAGGAATTTCAACGCTTTGACGTCGAGAAATTTTTTAAAGAAATCTTTCAGCTTACTCATCGCGGGTCTCCGCGTCGTTCAATACTTCGGAAATAAAATACCGCGGTCTGTGCTTTGCTTCCATATAGGTTTTGCCGACGTAGTCGCCGATAATACCGAGCGAGAATTGCAGAACGCCCGCCATGGTTACGACCGCCGCAATGGTTATCCAGCCCTGCGCGGCAATGCCGAGGCAGAAAAGCGTTATTGTTGCGGCAAGTCCCAAAAGTCCTAAAATCGTGAACGCAACTCCCGCCCTTCTGACCATTTTAATGGGGGTTACCGTGAGCGAGGTTATACCCTCGTACGCGAACGCGAGCATCTTCTTTAACGGGTACTTGCTTTCGCCTGCGAAGCGCTTTGCGCGTTCATAGAACACAAGCTCGGACTTGAAGCCTATCATGGGCACAAGCCCCCTTAAAAACAGGTTGGCTTCCTTATATTCGCCGAGGGCTTTAACCGCGCGGTTTGACATAAGTCTGTAATCGGCATGGTTAAATACGACCTCGCCGCCCATTTTATCGATAATTTTATAGAAGGCTTCGGCGGTGAAGCGCTTGAAGAAGCTGTCCTTCTTCCTCGACTTTCTTACGCCGTAAACTATTTCCGCGCCGCCTTCGAACTTTTCAAGCATTTCGTCGACCGCGTTTATATCGTCCTGCAAATCCGCGTCCATGGAAACGATTGCGTCGGCAAACTTAGCCGCGGTGTTAAGCCCCGCCAAAAGCGCGGTCTGATGTCCGCGGTTCCTTGAAAGGTTGACGCCCGAGAAGATTTTATCCTCCTCGTGGAACTTGGAAATAAGTTGCCAGGTCTTGTCCTTTGAGCCGTCGTTGACGAACATTATTTTGCTTTCTTCGCTGATTTTCCCCGCGCTCATAAGCGAGCGGAGTTTTTCTTTGAGGCGCGCCGAGGTTTCGCCGAGGACTTCCTCCTCGTTATAACAGGGCACGACCACGTACAATACCGTATTCATAATTCTCCTATTTTTTTAAACCGTACAGATAATACGTACGCGTTTTCCATTCGTATTTGTATGAAGCAACCGAGATAAGCTCGTACTTGTCATAAATGTTTTCGGGCTCGGCGGCAGCGATAACGTAGTCCGTTTTGCCCTCGGCTATCCACTCGTTCTGCGTTTCGGTAAGAACAGGTAACTGAATATTCAGTCCGCAGAAGTACTTGCAGGTGGGCACGATTTCCGCAACCGTGTACAACCCTTTATCGAGCGAGCCGTAATTCAAAAGAGTTGCGTTCGGGTTTTCTTCCTTTATAATCTTTGCGAACTTGAACTGCGGCAAGTCGCTTTTCTTTTTGAACATCAGCGGCGTATTGCTTGAAAGCGCCATCGAAAAGCCTGCTAAAAGCACGAGTGAAATTCCGCACGACAGCGCGAGCCGCTTCAAAATTTTATCTATCGCCTTTTGCGTAAATGTCAGTTTGCACAGCGCAACCACGCCCGCAAACGAGAATATGCACGAGGGAAGCCCGTAGTACTTCGAGCGCCTGCCGCCGACGAAGATAAAGAAGTTCGTCACCGCGTAAAGAGTGAAAAGAGCGGCCTTTTCAAAGCGCGTGAAGTTTTTGGAAAGGGCTATATACACAAAGCCGGGGATAATTGAAATATAGAACAGTAAGCCGTAGCCGATTGAAATTCCGTAGCCCCAAAGCATAAGTCCTATCTTCTTGAAGAAAGAGGACTTTTCGCCCGTGTACAGGAACATATTGTTGTATATATAGCACTCGAACATATCGCCGAGCGCACCCTTCGCGCCGAAATACGCAAACGCAGGAATACTGATTACGAGCATTGTACCGAGGAAGGTCGCCGCGCCGAGAAAGGCGTGTTTTATATCCTTCCTTAAAATCTCGAAAACGAACGCAAGAATTATCCAGCCGATAAAAAATCCGCAGAGCGTGAATTTTACCCAGAACGCAATACACGCGAACGCGCCCGATAGTGCGTATTTATAGAGCTGAAGCTTTTCGCCCTTCGCGTACTGCATCATAAACAAAAGCGAAAAAGCCATGAGCGGCATAATGAATTCTTCCGCGCTGTCGCCGTGGCAGAAGCTGACGGACGCGAACGCGGCAATAACCGCGTAGGGAAGAAAGACCGCCGCACGGGTTTTATCGAGGTACAGCTTCATTAAAAGGTACGTTGCGTAGGCGAAAAGTCCGCCGGACACAAGCTCGAAAAGGTACACGCCGATAAACGTATCGTGCGAGATATAGTATGCGAGGATATGCAGAACGTAGAGGTAAATTCCCTTCTGCTCGTAAATATCCTTATAGAGGACTTGTCCGTTCGCCATTGCCTTGCCGACCGTGAAAAAGCAGTTTGAATCTTCCCAGTCGTTAAAGGGGTATAAAAACGAACATTTACTGCAAAGCGTTACGACGATAAAGACAATACCCACGAGCCAGAAAATATGTCCGTAGCGTATGAAAAAGTCCTTTACTTTCGCGCTTGTCATACTTCTCTCCCGTAACGGTTTTTTGCGGCTTCTTTTTAAACCGCAGGCAATTTCACTATACCGATTTCCATTATAAAACAAGCTATCTTAAAAATCAAGTAAAATCACGAACGGAAAAAATAAGCGCCTGCGCACGAATATAAGCCGCAGACGCTTTAATTTTTGAATTACAGATTTTCTTTTACGAACGCTTCGGCTTCGTCCTCGGTCATATAACCGAGAGTTTTGCCCGCGATTTCGCCGTCCTTGAATACGGCGATATAGGGAATTGACATAACGCCGTAGCGCGCGGCAAGCTCCATATTCTCGTCGACGTCAACCTTGACGAAAAGCGCGCCCTCTACCTTTTCGGAAACCTTGTCCATAACGGGCGCAAGCATTTTGCAGGGGCCGCACCACGTTGCGTAAAAGTCGCACACGACGGGCTTATCGCCTTTCAACAGCTCGTCGAATTTTTCTGCGTTGATTTTTTCTACCATTTAAATTTTCTCCTTTGCAGATAAGTATGCGTAAATTTTTTCAAGTTTAACCTTTTCCTGCGTGCCGTCAGTCATATTTTTTATATTGACCTCGCCCGAGGATAACTCGTTTTCACCGATTGCCGCAACGTACTTTACGCCCAATTTGTCCGCATACTTGAACTGCGCCTTGACCGAGCGCGACATATGGTCAAGCTCCGCGCGGATACCTTTAAGCCTTAACTCGGTAACCGCCTTGAAAGCCGCTGCACGGCTGACCTCGTCCATTCCCGCGATATATATAAGCGGCTTGTCCTCGTCGGGGAAGGGCGCGGCAGTGTTTTCCATTAAAATTAAAAGCCGCTCTATGCCTGCGGCAAAGCCGATAGCGGGCATAGTTACGCCGCCCAACTCCTCCACAAGTCCGTCGTATCTTCCGCCGCCGCAGACAGTGCCCTGCGCGCCGATAGCGTCGGAAACGAATTCGAATACGGTCTTACTGTAATAGTCAAGTCCGCGCACTATGCGGGGGTTGACGGTATACTTCAGGCTCTGCCCGTCCAGAAGCTTTTTAACGCCGTTGAAGTGTTCGGCGCACTCGTCGCACAAATAGTCCAGAATCGAGGGTGCGTCCTTGGTGAATTTTTTGCACCCTTCTTCCTTGCAGTCCAAAATGCGCAGAGGGTTTTTATCGTAGCGCGAACGGCAGGTTACGCACATTTCGTCCAAATGCGGTGCAAAGTAATTTTTAAGCGCCTTGTTATATTCCGCGCGGCAGGTTTTACAGCCTATGGAATTTATTTCCAGCCGCGACTTTACGCCGAGCTTGTCCAGAAACGACGATGCGGCGAAGATTACTTCCGCGTCCGTTTCGTAAGCTTTGGAACCGAATATTTCTATACCGAACTGGTGAAACTCGCGCAAGCGCCCCGCCTGCGGTCTTTCGTAGCGGAACGCAGGGGTTATGTAATAGGTTTTCACGGGCATAGGACTGCTTGCAAGTCCGTTTTCTATAAACAGCCTTGCCGCGCCCGCCGTGCCCTCGGGCTTGAGCGTAACAGAACGGCCGCCCTTGTCCTCGAAGGTGTACATCTCTTTATTTACGACGTCCGTCGTTTCACCCACGCCGCGCTGAAACAGCTCGGTATACTCGAACACGGGCGTTCGGATTTCGCTTAAATTGAAAACCCTTGCGACCTCGCGCGCGGTGTTTTCCACGAACTGCCATTTGTAGGACTGGCTGGGCAGAACGTCCTTTGTCCCCTTTGGAATATTAATCATAGCTTTCTCTTTTAAAAAATTTTTTGGAATTATTGTTTGTTGAAATAAGTTTCAAGCGCCTCTTTTGCACGGGCGTTATTATCCTCGTTGACGGCGCGCCTGAACATCTTTTCGGCTTTTGGAAGATTTTTTTCTACGCCGACGCCGTTCAGATAACAAAAGCCAAGTTCTACCACGGCTTTGTCGTTGTATTTGCCTGCGGAAAATTTTAAATATTTTATGGCTTTCTTTAAGTCCTGTTCAACTCCGTCGCCGTTTAAATATCGCACACCTAAATCGTAAGCGGCGGTATCGTCGCCGATTTTTGCTCCCTTTTCCAGCCAGTAAACGCATTTGGAGATATCCTGTTCAAGAATATTTCCGTCGCGGTAAAATTCCGCAAGCTTACGTATAGCAAACGGGTTATCCCCTTCCGCAGATTTTTTAAGCCAGTAAACGGCTTTATCCTCATCGTAAAAAGTTTCGGGAAGAAGAAGCATTCTAGCATAATCGAGTTGAGCATAAGAATTGCCCTGCTCGGCAGCCGCCTTAAAATATTTTTGCGCCTTATAATACTCTTTACGCTTGGCGTAAATTTGCGCCGCGCCCAGTTGTCCTTTGCTGTTGCCCTGTTCGGCCGACTTCAAAGACCATTCAAGCGCTTCTTTTTCGTCATGCAGATACAGACGTAAAACGTCGCTGAGTTCTGCCTGCGCCTCGGAATTGCCGCGCTCGGCAGCCATCAAAAGCCACTTAGCGGCATTTTCGGCGCACTCTCTTTCACTCATCCTTTTTACGCCTTCGGGAAAGTATCCGTACAAGCCGTTTCTATATTCCTGCGCGATTGCAAGGCAAGCTTTATCCACTCCCTGCTCAGCCGCCTTTTCCAAAAGCTCCATTGCGTAGGTGCGGTCGGAATAAAGGTTGCGCTTCCCGAATTCGTACATTGCCTGGGGATGCCCGCGTTCTGCCGCACGTTTCAAAAATCCGTACCAGTTCCTGTACTTGTAATAAATATCCTTATCGCCCGAATGCTCGTAAGCGTAAAGATACAAATTGTACAAATCCTCTTTTCTGTTTGAGTGAGCCTTGCGGTAAAGCTTTGTGGCTTCCTTATTTTTCTGCTTGTCGTATTTTCCTTCTTTGAAGTCTCTGCGTCTTTCTCTTACAACTGAGAATATTATTAAACAAACCGCCGCAACGGCTATAATAACCGGTCCGACCCAAGCCGTATTTAAATTTATTCCGAGCAGTGTAAACATTGCGGTTAATCTTCCACTCGTTCGCCGAAGTAAATTTTCAGGCTTTCGATAGCGTCCTTGTTATCGTCTCTTGCGGCTTTCCGCCATAACTCACGCGCCTTTTCCTCGTCCTTTTTGACAAGCTCGCCGTGGTAATAAATCTCGCCGAGCTTATACATCGCTTCGTCGTTGTAGTCGGTTGCTTTGTTCAAATAGCTTATGGCTTTGCCGACGTTCTTTTTTACGCCCTCGCCGTTGAGATAGCACATACCCAAAGCATACTGCGCGTCCGAATCGTACTTCGCGGCTTCCGTATAAAGATCAATGGCCTTAATATAGTTCTGTTCAACACCCGTTCCGTCGAAGTAGCATTTACCTAAAAGATACTTGCCGTAAAGCGAGCCTTCTTTATCCGCCTTTTCAAAATACTTGACAGCCGTACCTGCGTCCGCGAGTACTCCCTCGCCGTTTAAATACATTTCGCCCAAACGGCAGGTTGCATAATTGTCGCCGTGTTCGTCGGCTCTTTTATACCACTCGAAAGCCTGCTTTAAGTCTTCCTCTATATCGTTATAGTAATGTCCGAGCGCACACTCCGCGTCGGCATATCCCTGCTCGGCGGCCTTTAAATACATTTCCTTGGACTTTGTTTCATCGTCGTCCATAAAGCTGTAAAGCTCGCCTGCCTGATATGCTGACTCCGCGTCGCCCAGCTCAGCCGCTTTCAAATACCATTTGAGCGCGTTTTCGTTGTCGTGTTTTTCCACATAGTAAATATAGGCAATTTCCTTTTGCGCCGTAGCACTGCCTTCTTTTGCGAACGGCAAGAGGCACTCCATAGCTTTATCGATATCTTTTTCGATTATAACCTCGCCGTTCAAATCGTTTATGCCGCGCCTGTAAATATCGCTCAATTCGGCAGCCGCCTTATCGTCGCCGCCTTCAACCGCGCGCTTAAAATAGTCGAGCGAACGCTTGAGATTTTTATATCTGTAATAAAGCCCCATTTCGCGCAGTGCGGGCGCATAGCCCTTATCCGCCGCGGCGGACATATACGCAACCCACTTATCGGAATCTTTCTTAATTCCTTCTTCGTCCACAAGTCCGCAGGCTATATCGTAAAGCTTATCGCCCTCAAGCGTCTTGCAAAGGCGCGCCGTTTCGCCGTCCGTGCGAGGACGGTAATTCTTTGAAGCCGGATTCCTCGCGCCCCTTACGATCGTCGTTATCGTAACGACTACGCCGAAAAACATAAACGCGCCGACTGCGAAGAAAAATAATTGTATTCCGCCCTCAAAAGTAAATGCAAGCGTGTTCATAATTCTTTTTCCTTTATAAAACGTACTTCTTCAAATCGCGGTTCTTTATAATATTTTCAAGGTGTTCTTCGACGTACTTTTCGTTTACGTCCACCTGAATTACGGGATAATCGTTGCCGCCCGCGTTGTAGGAAATATCCTCTAAAAGTCTTTCCATAACGGTGTGCAGTCTGCGCGCGCCGATATCCTCGCTCGTTGAATTTATATCCTCTGAAATTTCCGCAATCTTTTCTATCGCATCCTTTGAAAAATGCAGGTCGATATTATCCACCGCCAAGAGTGCGGAATACTGCGTGGTAATCGCGTTCTGCGGCTGGGTTAAAATGTTTACGAAATCTTCCTTCGTCAAGCTTGCAAGCTCGACCTGAATGGGAAACCTGCCCTGTAATTCGGGAATTAAATCTTCAACCTTGGAAACGTGGAAAGCGCCTGCGGCAATGAATAAAATGTAATCGGTCTTGATAGGTCCGTATTTGGTCATTACCGTACAGCCCTCGACTATGGGCAGTATGTCGCGCTGAACGCCCTCGCGCGATACGTCCGCGCCCTGATTGCCCTTGCCCGCGATTTTGTCGATTTCGTCGATGAATATTATGCCGTCGTTTTCGGCGCGGCGGATAGCCTCCGCATTGACCGCGTCGTTATCGATAAGCTTGTCGGCTTCCTCGGATAAAATCAGATTTTTAGCTTCGCGCACTGTTATCTTGCGCTTCTTTTTCTTGTGCATGCCAAGCCCGCTGAATACCGAGCCCAAGTCGATAGCCGCGCCGCTTCCGGGGGAAAGCTCCAAAGGCTTGGGAATATCGTCCACCTCGATTTCTATAAGCGTACTGTCGTACTTGCCCGCGTGGATATCATCGACGATGTTCTGCTCGAAAATTTCACGCGCAAGCTCGCCGCGCTCGTCCTTCTTCATTTCGGCAAGCACCTTGGCAATTCTTCTTTCCGCGGTTGCCGTAGCTTTATAGCTTACCTCCGCAGTCTTTTCCTCTTTGACGAGGCGTATGGCGCACTCGGCCAAGTCGCGCACCATAGATTCCACGTCGCGGCCGACGTAGCCGACCTCGGTATACTTCGTCGCTTCGACTTTCAGAAAAGGCGCTTTGACGAGCTTTGCAAGCCTTCTTGCAATTTCCGTTTTACCGACGCCCGTAGGGCCTTTCATTATGATATTTTTGGGCGTGATTTCGTCCTGCAATTCGGGTGAAAGTTGACTTCTGCGGTAGCGGTTTCTGAGTGCTATCGCAACAGCCTTTTTCGCCTCGTTCTGACCTATGATATATTTATTGAGTTCGTGTACAATCTGTTTGGGGGTTAAATCCATACTTCACCTCATATTTTTTTGGCAGCCTCTTCGGCTACAAGATTATTTACAAATTCTTCAAAGGAATTAGCAAGCTGTACTATTAAATCAAATTCGTCGTCAAGATATTTAACCTTAGGCTCGCCGCCCCTGCCGTAATCGAGAAAGAAATGGCAGTGACCGCTCTTATCGTCGGCAAACATTAAAATATCGCGGAACTGCGTGTGATAGTCGTCGCAGAAAACGAGAAAATCCATATTGAGCTGCTTTATCTCTTCAAGGGGATAAATATCGCCGATTTCGTAATACTCGGGGTCGGCGTCATACTCACGTCTTTCGTTTATAAAGAACCGCTTATCCGTTTCGCCTGCTTGAAATTCAGTTAAAAACTCTTCAAAGCCCGCGGGATATGCAAGGGTTTCAAGGAATTTCTCGGTATGTTTTTCAAGCTCGTCTTGTCCCTCTTCGTCGTCGTATTCAAGGGGAATACGGATAGCGTCCTCTTCCTTGCTCTGCGGTCTGAAAGTGAACTTTTGCTTTCTGTCTACTTTAACGTAAGGCGGGAAAGACGGTTGTTCCTTTTTCTGCTCTTTAAGTAAAAAAGTAAATTTTACGGTCAGAGCAATGCACATACATACTCCGACAGGTCCGCCGAAGAACATTAAAAGCGTGATAATTTTCGGAACGCGCACGCCTTCATATATAAAAGCAATGGCAGCTATCAGCACCGCTGCCGAAATAATACAGCCGGCAACGCAGGCGATAATCTTTTTACCGTACGGCGTTTTCATTTTAAATTTCTTCACACTTTATATTGTCGTTGGTGAACACGCAAATTTCGCTTGCGATTTTTAAAGACTTTTTCGCGATTTCCTCGGCGGAAAATTTCGTGTTCTGGTAGAGTGCGCGCGCCGCCGCCAAAGCATAGTTGCCGCCGCTTCCGATTGCCGCAATTCCGTCGTCGGGCTCTATAACCTCGCCCGTGCCCGAAACTATAAGCATAGTATCCTTGTCGGCGACTATCATCAGGGCTTCGAGCTTACGGACCATTTTATCCGAACGCCACAGCTCGGCAAGCTCCACCGCAGAGCGCATAAGATTGCCCGAGAATTTATTGAGCATACCCTCGAACTTTTCGCTTAAAGAAAACGCGTCCGAAACCGAGCCGGCAAAGCCGAGAATTACTTTGCCGCCGTAAATTCTTCTGACCTTCTGTGCGCTGTTTTTGAAAATTACGCTTTCGCCCATGGTGACCTGACCGTCGCCGGCGATTGCCGTTTTGCCGTCCTTTTTAACGGCGCAAATTGTTGTTGCGTGAAATTCAGTCATAAAAATATCCTCCCTATATACCGAGTTTGTTTTTGAAATTTTTTATGCTGTCCAGCGCGCGCTGTGCAAGGTACGCGTAACGCTGTTTTTTATCCCTTATGTTCTTTTCCGCAGCCCTCAGTATTCCGAAGTTCGCGTTCATGGGCTGGAAGTTTTTATTCGGTGCGGATATATGCGCTGACAGCGCGCCGATAACCGTATCGTTTTCGGGAACTACGCTCTCCCGCCCCTGCAATTTTTTATACATATGCAGTGCGGCAATAAGTCCGCTTGAGGCGGATTCCACATAGCCCTCAACGCCCGTTATCTGCCCTGCGAAAAATACAGTGGGGTTATTCTTCAATGAAAAGTCAGCGTTCAGAACTTCGGGCGAGTTTATGAAGGTGTTGCGGTGCATAACGCCGTACCTTAAAAACTCCGCGTTTTTGAGTGCGGGTATCATGGAAAACACGCGCTTTTGCTCGCCGAACTTCAGGTTCGTCTGGAAGCCGACGAGGTTATACGCCGAGCCTTCCGCGTTCTCTTTTCGAAGCTGTAAAATTGCGTAGAACTTGTTGCCCTCTTTATCGGTCAGCCCCACGGGCTTTAACATTGCAAACCTTAAGCTTTCCACTCCGCGCGAAGCCAAAACCTCGACGGGCATACAGCCCTCGAAAATTTCCTTCTTCTCGAAGTCGTGCAGTATCACGCGCTCGGCTTTCGTAAGCTCGGCTACGAAGCTTTCGTACTCTGCCTTATTTAACGGGCAGTTTATGTAATCGTCGCCGCCCTTGCCGTACCTGTCGCCGTAAAAGCACTTTTCAAAGTCCAGACTGTCGCGCGAAACTATGGGCGCGGAAGCGTCGTAAAAATGCAGTCCGCCGCCGCATATCCTTTGAATATCCTCGGAAAGCTTGCCGCATGTCAGAGGACCGGTTGCGATTATCGACCATTCGTCGGGCAGTGTTTCGACTTCCTTGCAGATTATATCTATATTCGGGATTGACCTTATCTCGTCCGTTATTATTTTTGCAAACTCCGCTCTGTCCACTGCAAGCGCGCCGCCCGCAGGCACGCGGCACTTTTCAGCCGCAGTCATCAGGTGCGAGCCTAAGACACGCATTTCTTCCTTTAAAAGTCCGCAAGCGTTGCCGTAGACGTCGTTACTCTTCAACGAGTTCGAGCAGACTAATTCCGAAAAATTTTTGTCCTTGTGCGCGGGCGTGAACGAGTTGGGTTTTATATCGTACAATTCGACGCGGACGCCGCGTTCGGCAAGGCATAAAGCCGCCTCGCACCCCGCAAGCCCCGCGCCGATAATTTTAACTTTCATTTTCGGGTTTTTGAGTTTTTTCCTTCTCGGGCAAATCCTCGCTGTAATCGCAAGTCTTTTCCGAGCATTTGATTTTTTCGCCGCGGATTATTAAGAACTTTCCGCACTTGGGGCACTTCTTGCCCGTGGGGATATCCCAGCTTAAAAATTTGCATTCGGGATAGCCCGTGCAGCCGAAGTAAATCTTGCCCGATTTCGAGCGCATTCTGCGCATGGGTTTGCCGCAGTCGGGGCACGTGCCCGCGTCCGCGTTCTCGCCGTCGTCGCCCGATAAGGGGCGGCGCGCGCTGCATTTAACGCACTCCAAATACTGACCGTACTTGCCCTTTTTCAGAAGCATACCGCCGCCGCATTCGTGGCATTTTTCTTCCGTCATCTTCGCGTCGATGGGAAGTATGGACGAGCATTCGGGGTAGTTGGGGCAAGCGAGGAATTTGCCAAACTTGCCACTCTTTACAATCATATTCGCGCCGCACTTGGGGCAACGCATTTCGGAAATTTCCGTAACGCTTTCGCTGACTATGTTCGAGCAGGTCGGATAGTTCGAGCAAGCCAGATACTTGCCGTATTTGCCTATCCTTCTTATCATCATGCTTCCGCACTTTTCGCACTTTATATCCGTGGGTTCGTCACCGTCGGTCGAAGCCGTTTTCAGCCTTTCGGCAAAGTCGGGATAGAAGTCGGCAATCAGCTTGTGCCAGTCAACGCCGCCGTCCTCTATCTTATCCAGATCGTCCTCCATATGCGCGGTGAAGCCGACGTCCATAATGTCGGTAAAGTACTTCACGAGCATATCGGTGATTTTGAACGCGACTTCCGTCGGCACCATATATTTGCCGTCTTTCTGAACGTAGCGGCGCTTGGTTAAAACGGATATTATCGATGCGTAGGTGGAAGGTCTGCCTATGCCCTTTTCTTCCATTGCCTTGACGAGTGACGCGTCCGTATACCTTGCGGGCGGGCGGGTGAACTTCTGCTCCTTGGAAAACTCGTTGAGTAAAAGCTTGTCGCCCTCGTTCAAAGGAGGCAGAAGCTTTACGCTTTCGTCCTCGTCGTCCTTTTCCTTGGAAACGTCCTGATAAGCCGCGGTATAGCCTGCGAAAAGCAGTGCTTTGCCGCTCGCCTTGAAGGTGTAGCCCGCCGCTTCGCACTCTATCTGCATAGAGTTGTACTGCGCTTCCGCCATCTGCGAGGCGATAAATCTGTCGTATATAAGCTTGTAAATATTGTAGTGTTTTTTATCGAGGAACTGCTTTACGCTTGCAGGGGTGACCGCAAGGTTTATGGGGCGGATAGCCTCGTGCGCGTCCTGCGCGCCTTTCTTGGTCGCGTAATAGTTGGGCTTTTCGGGAACGTATTCCTTGCCGTAGTTTTCCTCGATGAATTTCAGCGCGACTTCCTGCGCTTCCTTGGAGATACGCACGGAGTCCGTTCTTATGTATGTGATAAGCGCGATATGGTTTCCGCCGACGTCCATACCCTCGTACAAGTGCTGGGCAACCAACATGGTTTCGGGCGAGGACATTGAGTATTTATTCGATGCGTCCTGCTGTAAAGACGAGGTTGTGAAAGGCGCGGGGGCATGCTGTTTGGTTACGCCCTTTTTGACCTTGGTCACGATAAACTGCGCGTCCTTGACTTTTGCTTCGACCTGCTCGGCAAGCTCCTTGCCGACGCTTTCGCCGTTCTTCTTATACTGATAAGTTGCCTTGAACGGCGCATACTTGCGCGCCTCGTCTTGAAGTAGCGCGTTGAACGTCCAGTATTCTTCGGGCGTGAAAGCCTGAATTTCGCGCTCTCTGTCGACTATTATTCTCAAAGCTACGGACTGAACGCGTCCTGCGGAAAGTCCGTTTTGTATGCGGTTGTTTAAAAGGGGTGAAAGCTTATAGCCCACGAGCCTGTCCAACACTCGCCTTGCCTGCTGCGCGTCAACTAAGTTATAGTTAATCCTGCGCGGATTTTTCAAAGCGTTCTGCACGGCGGTCGGGGAAATTTCGTTGAACTCTATTCTGTGTTCGCCGTCCTTGTCAAGCCCCAAAACCGTCTGTAAGTGCCAGCTTATTGCCTCGCCTTCGCGGTCGGGGTCGGTTGCAAGGTAGACTTTGTCAGCCTTCTTTGCCTCGGCTTCCAGCCTTTTAATAACTTCCTTCTTGCTTGCGGTAATTTCATACTTCGGCTCGAAGTTGCCGGTTATCTTGACGCCCAAGGTCTTTTCGGGCAAGTCCCTCACGTGTCCGCCCGAAGCGTCCACCTTGTACTTACCCTTTAAATATTTGGAAATGGTTTTTGCCTTGGAAGGCGACTCAACTATAATTAAATCCATACTATAACCTTCTTAATATGTTACCGCGTTATTTGACCGCCGAATATCTGTTGCCGCCCAAACGCACGACGAGGTTTTTGATTTCCAGCGAGGATATCACGGGGATAAGCTGCCAAATCTGTTTGCCGAGCTTTTCGGCAAGGTCGGGCAGGAAAGCTTCGCCCGCGGCGCACACCGCTTCGTACAGCTCGCGCTCGTCGTCGGTCAGGGGTTTTTTCTGCGGCGTATTAAAGTCTAAACCATAAACGCCGAAAATGTCAAGTATATTTTCCGCAAGGTACGCGCCTTTTTTAATGAGCGAATTGCACCCCTCGCCCGCGGTTAAACCAACGGAATGGGGAAAGGCGAAAACGTCGCGGTTGCAGTCCGCCGCTATGTCCGCGGTGATTAATGCGCCGCTTCTTTTCGCCGCCGAAACGACGAGCGTTCCCTCGGAAAGCCCCGCGATTATGCGGTTGCGTACGGGGAAGTAAAACGCCTTGGGCTGAGTTTCGGGAGGATATTCGGAAATTATCAGGCCCTCGTTTGCGGCGCGGGTTATAAGCTGTGCGTTGACCGAGGGATATGCGTAGTCGAAGCCGTAAGCCAAGACCGAAATCGCCTTGCCCTTGGAAAGCGCACCCTCCAAAGCGGCGGTGTCCGCGCCCTCGGCTATGCCCGTAACCACGGTAAAGCGCGTAGCTATTTCGCCCGAAATTTTCTTGCAGTCCGCAACCGTCTTAGGCGGAGTTCTGCGCGAGCCGACTATAGAAAAGCAACGCGTTTTTAAAAGCGATATATCGCCCTTACAAAACAGCACGATAGGCGGTGTGTCTATTTCTTTCAGACTTTCGGGGTAGCCTTCCGAAAAGTATGTAACGCAGGTTATGCCCCGACGCTCTAAGCCGGCGAAAATTTCCTTTCTGAAATCCGCGTCGTAATATTGCGCCCTCATTTTATTATATACGCCGTAAGGCAGCGTTTTAATCAATATACTCTCATATTTATCGAAATCGGGTTTACTGCTTTCAAGGCGGGAAAGCATTGCGTGCTTCGCGTGATAGGAAAGCCCGTCAAGATATGCAAGCGTAATTAAATCCCTTTCGTCGTCGGTATACATATGTTTTTACCTCTTATAATTTTTAAATTGCGCTTGCCTCGTAGCTTCTGTACGAAGCCGCCTCTAATATATGCCCGGGCAAAATGTTTTCGGAAAAAGCCAAGTCGGCAATCGTCCTTGCGACCTTGATTATCCTCGAACGGGCGCGCGCGGAAAGATGCAAAGTCTGGAACGCGTTGCGTAAGATTCCTTCGCACTCGGGGGATAACTGGCAGTATTTTTTAATCTGCTTTTCGCCCATGTTCGCGTTGACCTTCATATCCTCGCCCTGGAAGCGTTCGCGCTGAATTGCACGGGCGCGTTCCACCCTTTCCTTAACCGCAGCGCTCGGCTCTTCCCTTTCGGTCGAAACCAAGTCGTCATACTTCACACCGTCCACTTCGACCTGCAAATCTATTCTGTCTAAAAGCGGGCCTGAAATTTTGCTTCGGTATCTTTGTATCTGTGCGGGCGTGCAAGTGCAGGTTAAATATGCCGAGCCGTAGTTGCCGCACGGGCAGGGGTTCATACTCGCGCACAGAATGAAGTCCGCGGGGAAGGTGATTGCACCGCCCGCACGCGTGACGGTTATAACTTTATCTTCGAGCGGCTGTCTTAATGATTCCAACGCACTGCGGGTGTATTCGGGAAGCTCGTCTAAAAACAACACGCCCTTATGCGCCTTTGAAATTTCGCCCGCGCGGATTTTGTTGGTGCCGCCTCCGCATAATGAAACGGTCGTCGCCGTGTGGTGGGGAGTGCGGAAGGGGCGCAGGGAAACTATACCGTCTTCCGAAAGCTCGCCAGAAACCGAGTGAATTTTCGTGACCTCCAACGCTTCCTCGAAAGTCATATCGGGCATAATGGTGGGTATGCACCGTGCAAGCATCGTCTTGCCCGTTCCGGGAGGGCCTGCAAGCAGGATATTGTGACCGCCCGCCACGGCAATTTCAATCGCGCGCTTTGCAACCTTTTGCCCGCGCACGAGCGACATGTCGTAGTTATAGCTCTGCCTGCTCTGCGCCGCGCGGAAGCTTTTTAAAGCTACGGGCGCAAACCTCTTTTCGCCCGTAAGGAAGTCAACCGTATCGCGCAGGGAATTTAACGCGTAAACCTCGGTACCCTCTATATAGCTTGCTTCGTTCGCGTTCGCCGCAGGGATAATAAAGCGGGTATATCCCTTGGTCTTTGCGGAAATCATTACGGGAAGTATGCCCGCCACGGGGCGGAGGCTTCCGTCAAGGGCAAGCTCGCCGAGGAAGATTATATTATCCGTTTCCGCGGCAAGCTGACCGCTCGCCTTTAATATACTTATGGCAAGGGGCAAATCGTAATGCGAGCCTTCCTTCTTTATATCCGCAGGCGCAAGGTTAATCGTGATTTTATTTACAGGGAATTGCAGTGCGCTGTTCTTTATTGCCGAGCGCACGCGCTCCTTGCTTTCCTTTACGGCGGTATCTGGCAGCCCGACCAAGTCGTAAGCGACCATACCCTTGTTGATATCCGTTTCCACTTCCACAGGCACGCCCTCAAGCCCGTTCAACGCAAAGCTTTTTATTTTAGATAACATTAAATTCCTCTTTCGTGATTTATAATTTTTAAAGTGTTTTAATTAAGGACAATCAAGTTGCTTATTTATCTCAAGCGTTTTCTACTTGAATAAAATCTATTCTCGTACAGCTCAATTTAACGTAATCGTTCAGCTTAATATCTTTTGGTATATCCTTTATATCAACGTCGATTAAAATAGAACCGACCGAAATTTTTCCGCCCTCTATTAACCTGCCGCATATATCGCAGGCAAAGTAGCTGCGGCTGTTCGGTACGGCGTAACATTTCCGCCCGTCGCTTTTTTCCACGTCCGTTACCAGAAATGCGCTAAGCGAAAAACCGACGGTGCAGTTCGGATTAAACCCCCAAGCATAACACAAAATTTCGAACTCGCCGTCAGAAACTATTACCTCGGCTTCGGTAGAGCTTTCATCGTAATTGAGAACTTTTTTAACGTACATCATAAATTTTTAATAATTTAAAAGCTCCTGCACGCGGCAGGAGCTTTTTTATTTATTTTACTTCCGCAATCTTTGCAGCCTTGCCTGTAAGTCCGCGCAGGTAATAAAGCTTCGCCCTTCTTACCTTGCCTTTCCTTACGACGGTTATATATGCAATCTTGGGTGAGTGCAAAGGGAACGTTCTTTCAACGCCGACGCCGAACGACAGTCTGCGTACTTTAAAGCTTTCTCTAATGCCGCCGTGCTTTTTAGCGATTACGACGCCTTCGAAATTCTGAACTCTCTCTTTCGTACCTTCGATTACCTTGAAGCCTACTTTTACGGTATCGCCCACGTTGAACGCGGGAACTTCCGTTTTCATGTTCTCTTTTTCAATTGCTTCAACTAAACCTTTCATGACTTTACCTCCATATTAATAGGGTGTTTAACTTGACGTTCATGCAAATATTTGCAGAGGACTGCCCGAAGTCGATTTTTATATTAACAAAACTTTTTTGAAAACGCAACTTATTTTAGGGGGTGTGTCGCAATTTTCACAAAAGAATTTTATACACTGAAAATTAAACTTAAAAGATGCAAGCAAGACAAGGAAAGCAAGCGACGTCCGCAGGGAGTGTACAATGAAGTACACGACCAAGGCGGAGTGAAGCTTGACGAAGTATTGCGCCGCAGATTTTAAGTTTTACAGTATCTTACTGTAGCCGTAAGAGTTCACAACCGCATCCACCTTTACGCCCGCACGGCATAAAGGACAGTCCAACGGCGCGTAAGAGCTGTACTCACCGATATCCCCGACGCCCAGAAGCTTTACCACGGGAACTTCGCATTCGAACTCGCCGCCGAAGATAGTCGCAGCGCCGACGGGGTTGCCGCCGTAGTAGCTTATGCCGCGGATACCGCTGTTCACGGTTTTACCGGTCGTGGCGGAAGCCGTAAGAAGCAGCACGTTCTTATCCTTGACGTAGGGCAGGAAGTTGTCCCTTAACAGCATTTTGTCTTCGGAAATTTCGGGGGTGATTACCGCAATATCGTGATTTAAATTTATACCCGTATGCGTGAGGTAGTCCGCCATAAACGCGCCGACCATCTTCATACGCTCTAAACTGATTATTGTATCTACGGGCATACCCGTGAAGCTGTCCGAAAGCATTTTTGCCGCCGCCTTTGCCGAGCTTAACGACGATTTGACCTTCGTCATATCTATGCAGTGGCTGACGTGCGAGTGCTTTGTGGCAAAGTGTCCGGGGATAATTTTTACGCTGATTTCACGGTTGACGTGAGAAAATATTTCGTATGCTCTCTTTTCCATAAAAATCCTTTTTCTTTTATTTTATTATAACTTGCACGGCTTGTCAATAGCCGTTTTATTCGCCCTCGTAGAAGGCGTTTTCTATATGGTTAATCTGACCGCGGAAAATTTCTATAATATCAAAACGCACGGTGCAGTCCGGCTCGCGGTTTAAAAAATAATACTTTGCGGCTTGGATATACCTGCGCCTTTTTTTATAGTCCACCGCTTCCGACGGTATTCCGTAGCTGTCCGAAAGCCTCGTCTTAACTTCTATAAAGGCAAGCACTTCGCCCTTTTGCGCGATTATATCCACCTCGCCAAAGGGGTGCTTATAGTTCGTTTCAACTATATTATAGCCCTGCTGTTTAAGATATTTGCAAGCCTTCTTTTCGCCGCCGCGCCCAAGTTCTTTTTTAAGCGCGTCCTTTTCTACTGCCATTTTTTCGTAAAGCTCCTGCGGTGAATGGGCGTTAAGCCGAACTCTTTAATTGCCTCGATATGTACAGCCGTACCGTAGCCCTTGTTCTTTTCGAAGCCGTACTGCGGATAGTCCTTTGCGTATTCGTCCATAAGCTTATCCCTGTACACCTTTGCAACGATAGAAGCCGCGCCTATGGAATAGCTTAAAGCGTCGCCCTTTATTAGGCTCTGCTGGGGGATAGAAATATCCAGCCGCATATTGCCGTCCGTCAGTACGAAGTCGGGCTTTATTTCAAGACCTTCGACCGCGTTTTTCATACACAGCTTAGTGGCTTCCAGAATGTTTATCTCGTCGATTTTTTCGGCTTCGATAAGCGATATTTTGCAGGCAACCGCCTTTTTTAAAATTTGTTCGGAAAGCTTTTCACGCTTTTTTGCGGAAAGCTTTTTGCTGTCGTCAACTCCCTCGATAATATCGTCCAAAGGCATAATGACCGCCGCGCAGACAACGGGGCCTGCCAAAGGC
>CAMWPZ010000002.1 GCA_947176305.1 uncultured Clostridia bacterium | reverse complement strand
CTTTTATAATGTACTTGCCCGCGTCGAGGGTTGCCGAGTTCGTGCAGAACGAAGCTAAATCACCTACAAGGTTATCTTCACTTACCTTGTCTTTGTAGACTGCGGTGTTGTACGTACTTTCCGCCGCAACACTTCCGCCCATTGTTATCTTTATGATATCAGCCGCGGTAAACGAATCGCCGTAAGTAGACTCGGCTTTCTGAAGTTCTACCTTTATTACCGTCATCGGCTTGCCGAACTCAAATCTCAAATATCCGTCGTTACCGTCAATATCTTTGTCGGTGTTACCGCTCAAATCTTTGAGCGCATACTTCGGCTCGCCGTTGACCTTATCCACCTTTGTAAGGTTGATTACAGGCTTAACGTATATATACGCCGAGCTACCTGCGTCAATATTGAGATAATCATACGGTCCGCTCGGGTTGGTCAAGTCAAGTAACGCCGCGTCGCCTTTACCTATAAGAGTACCAACCGAATCTATCGAAGGATCATACAGGTAGTACTCGTACTCTATAAAGTTAGCAAACGACGAATCTTCTAAGTCAAGCTCCCAAATCTGATAAGGTACGCCGAGCGAATTGGTTCTGTCCGTCGTGCCGTCCGTTTCCTTCCAGGTCGTAATCGTAAGATTACTCGAATCAATTATCTTCGGGCTTATCTCTATTTCGTACTTATACTTACCGCTAAGCTTAGTGTTGTCGTGGTTGACTTTTTCATAGTTGTTTTCGTCAACCGTATACTTTATGGTAACGTATCTCTTGCCGGGTCCCTGCTTTTCGGGACGACCTGCGTCGTTGGTTACTGAATCGAGGCTTGCTCCCTTCACGCCTGCAAGGTATCCATTTGCATCGTCGTTGTACTTCGTAGGGTTAATTCTGAAATCTACCTGCGCTATCTCGTTATACTCGGGGATGCTCTTAGCCGTATAGTTTTTCCACTTTGTATCGTCTTCGATGGAGTACTTCCACTGCAATAGCGTAGTGTCGTCCAACTTCTTTTCATCTACTTCCGCTTTACGGATAACGTAGGTGAACACAAGCGTACCGTCGTAAACGTTACCGGTAGTACTGTCAGGCGTGCCTGCGGTGTAAGTAAACTTGTTAGGGTTAGCCGCAGTGTTAAGCGCGTTGTAGTCCGACTGCGTGGGAAGCTTGTTGCTTGCCTTCTCGCTGTCCTTAACCTTGACTTTTACCGTTATGGTAAGCGTGCCCGCATAGCACATAGGGAACGAGCCAGTGGTGCTACCGCCGGCTATTACTCCGTACGGGTCATACGTGCAAACTTTGGTATCCGTTGCAGGTGCGCTGTACTGGTAACTTATTGCACCCACTACTTCCAAGAACGAGAAATCGTCGTCCAGATTGAAGTATATCCAGTAAGGTACGGGCGTCTTGCCATCCGAGCCGAGCTTGAATTGCAAATTCTTCTTGTTAGTATAATCAAAGCTTACTTCAGTAGGCGCATCCGAATTTGTTATATCGTCACCCTCTTTGTATACGATAGGCAAATCGTTTAAAGTCGCTTCGCCGGCGGTTATAGTTATTTCCTTTTCAAAGGTTGCTTTCGCCGCCTTCACCGCGCTTTCTATATCGCTCGTGCTCGCGCCCGCCGCAGTCATTTCCGCTTTGATTGCGTCTACGTCTTTAAGGCTGTAGTTCTTGTTTACGGGGTTAGTCGAACTTGAAGCAAGCGCAACGTATATAACGTACTTACCCGTAGTATGCTTGCCGTTGCTGTCTTTCAGGTCCTTATACAGGAACTCCTTAGGCGCGGTTGTGTTCGGGTTGATTGAGCCTGAGCCCGTACTACTCGACATTCTGTAGTAAAGCTCCAACACGGGCTCTTCGGGGTCCGTTGCACCGGTAGGCGTGACGGGAGAAGCCGAAGCCTTATAGCTGTAAGTAAGCTTGCCGTCGGTGTTGTTCAGCTTTATAGTATACGTATCATTGCCGCTGCTGTTTTTTACAGACGAATGGAAGTCAAATTCAAGTGTCTTGGGCTCTATAGCGTAGTTGATCGTATATACGTCCGTTTTACCGTCTATGCTTGTATCCGTGCTCTTCCACTTGTAGTTCCTGACTATGGAAGTTTTGTACTTAGTCGTATTCTCTACGGTAGTTGAAGGCAAACGGAACGAAATTTCGTAATCGTTTACTTTCGTAGCCTTTAAGGTCAAAGGTGCGTCCGCGCCCGTCGTGCCTGCGGTCATTCCCAAATCGTTGCCGAGGCTGTCCTTAGGCATTGCGTTCTTGGTGAACGTAGTGCCGTCCCACGTGCCGTATTCCATATAATCTTTATCATAGTTGGATACGCGGTAACTTTGCTCGCTTCCGTTATATTCGAGCGGATTGTTTGGCTTAATAGGTGCATCTACCTTTTGCTTTTCTATCTCGTAGCCGCGCGTAGAAGTTAAAGCCACTTCGCCCGTGTCGGGTACGAGCTTATAGTTAGAGGTTTTTTCGTTAATGTCCGCCGCAGTTACGCTGTAGTTGCCCGCCTCATGAGGGAATGCGCGCAAAGTGCCGTTTACGGGCGCAGTCGTACCGTTCTTGTTGACGTAGATATTTTCTAATAAGTTATCATACTTTTCGGTGTTATCATACTTAACTACGATACAAGGAAGGGTGTCGTCCGCGTTAGCGACAAGCATTGCCTTTTTGTTGGTCTGGTCGTAGGTAAGAAGGGCGGCGTTTGCATTATCTGTCGAGTCGGTTGTCGTAAGCAAGGTATAGTCCAAATATACCCAAGGCGCAGCAGAAGCACCCGTCGTAGGCGTGAACTTATCCTTATCAAAGCTTACCTTCCAACGCTTCGTGGGGTCCGCACTATCTTCATTGAGCTTGCTGCCCGAGGACTTCCATTTATACTTGACCTCGCGCTGTTTTACAGTGATTTTAAAAGTCTTGTACGGGTCGGTATCATAATCACCCGTACTTATGTCGCACCATTTGCGGTCCGTTCCGCTAGCCGTTTCTAAATAACAGGTTATATTGTATACACCGGCATTCTTGATTTTAAATTCCGTAAGGGTTTGCGCGGTCTTGCCCGAGTTGCTGTTGCCGCTCGCGTCTACGCTACCCTGCGTATACTCTATTTTATATTCTATCGCAGAGTATGCTTTATATATAGTGTCCGCCGCCGTACCTGCGGTGCTTCCCTCGCAAGCGTGCAATACATCGTCATACCACGCTATTTCGCCGTCCGAGTTTGTATCACCCTTTGCATCCGCCGGGGTCGATTTTATACCCGATTCAACGCGCGCGATTATAGAAGCCATATCGGTGTACTCAATACCGTCATACGTGAATTCAAGGTCTGTAGGGACGTCTACGGCGTCGTCTGCCTTGGTTAAATCTATGTTAATCGCTGGACGCACGGCGCTACGTCCGCGGACACCAGCGTCAAATGAACCGCCGGAAGCATTCACACCGTACACAGAACAGTTAGCTGTAGGAATGGGCGACCGCGTAAACTGATCTACCCCCCAATGAGTTGAAGAACAGTTCCAAGAACCGCCCGACTGAGCCTCTTCCAAGGCAGGAAGCCATAAGTTGTCGCCCTCCACGCCGGGCAGAATTACCGAGGAATACGTGCCGCCTGTTGCAAAGTCTGCAAAAACCGTAAAAGACGTGGGCGCCATATCAACTGTCGGTGATTTTATATTATTTTGGTATTTTGTACACCTGGTACCAGTGCCATTGTCATAACCACCGTAATAATAGCCGAGATCTGTATTACCCACGTTTAGTGCAGCGCGTATCCAACTGTTAGCGTAATCATTACTTAAAACGACAGCGGCACCCCAAGTAGCTGTTCCGTCTGAAAAGTAGTAATTGCCGATTGAATCTTTAAGCCACAGTGTAAGCGTGGTGCCCTTTGCGTATACGGGCCACCACTCCTTACCGCCGAAAGTTACTTCGTGGCTGCCGAAGTTACTTGCTTTAAGAGTAGTTCCCGCTTCAAGGTCACGCATCATAGCACCAAAACCGGTGTACGAGGCGGCTTTCGCCAAATCCCTGAGCGCTAAAAGTGATAATTTATCGTCGCCCCCGCCGCCGCTCTTGAAAAGTTCGGTTGGCGTCGACGACGACGCCGCAGTTGCTGTTCTGTTTCCGCCGCTTAAAAGGCCCACGGAACATAACAGCAGTACCGCGCAAAGCACGGACAGCAGTACCGTCAATAAGTTCCTTTTTGTTTTTAATTTCATATCGTTCTCCTTGGTCAGTTAAAGTATACTTTTCTTGTAAAATACTATTGACATATTTCGCGGCATATTATATTATATAGAGGCAATAAGATGGCGTAAAAGCCATATTTTTGATGCTTTTAACACGGTCCAAAAAAGGTATACTTTTTTTGGAATTTTTTTATTTTTGGGGTTATTTTTCGGAAAATTCACCAAAAATCAAGTAAAAAAACTTTATCGGTTGGGCGGTTTTTCTGTTAAATTTATAGTAAAATTAACCTAATCAGGAGAAAAAATTATGACTTACGCTTATGCGCGCGTTTCCGCGACAGACCAGAATTTGAACAGGCAAATTGACAGTTTTATCAGCTACGGGGTTGACAGAAAACACGTTTATTCCGACAAAAAATCGGGCAAGGACTTTGACAGGACGGGCTATAACCGACTTTTAAAGAAAATAAAAAAAGGCGACCTATTGATTGTTAAGTCAATAGACCGACTTGGTAGGAATTACGATAAAATTATTTCGCAATGGGCGCACATTACCGAAAACATAGGCGCGAATATCCTCGTTCTGGATATGCCTATTCTCGATACGCGCACAAACGACAACGGGCTGACGGGCAAGCTTATATCTAACATAGTTTTACAGCTTTTATCGTACGTGGCGCAAAAGGAGCGCGAGGAAATCAACGCACGGCAAAAAGAAGGCATAGCCTCGGCAAAGCTGAGGGGGATAAGATTCGGCAGACCTAATCTTGCATTATCCGAAGATTTTATACAGCTTGTACTGCGTTATAAAAGCGGCGGAATTTCGGTTAAGGAAGTACTAAAACAGACGGGGTTGAAAAAGTCCACCTTTTACTACCGTATGGGCCTTATCGAAAACCGCTCGGCGTAAAAATGCGTAAAGAAAAAGCGCGGCGAACTTTGTTCGCCGCGCTTTAATTAATTATTCTTCTTTATTCGTTTCGGTCGGGGTTTCTTCCGTAGTTTCTGCGGGAGCTTCTTCCGCTTGCTCGGCGGTTTCTTCCGTCGGTTTTTTCTTGTTCTTTACGTTGTTTATCGCGTTCTTTATCGCGCCGACTGCCTTAGAGAACAAGCCCTTGGGCTTCTGCTCGACTATAACTACATTATCCTCGTCCAAGGACTGGGTTACCTCTATTTCCTCATACTCGCAGTATTCGGGGGTTATCGCCTTGGTAGTGGTTTCGTTGAAGAAACGCGCGTATTCGCAGTCGATTGCAACCTTGATTTCCGTCTTATCCTTGACGGGATATTTATTGCTCATTTTAAGAATGGCTTTGCCCTCGCCGACTGCGCCGTGAACGTTGACTATATCGCCCAAAAGCTCAATCATGCCGACGGTCATTTTAAACGACTGGGCTTTGAATTTTTCGAAGCGTTCGTCTTCCTGATATATGAGGTTTTCGGGGCGGATACCGTAAACTATTCTCTTGCCCTCGTAGTTTACGAGAAGCTTTTTCTGCTCGGGCGTGAGCTTGATTTTCTCGCCCGTGACGTCGATAATAAAGTTGCCTTTTTCTACCGTGCCGTGCAAAAAGTTCATTGCGGGAGTGCCGATAAAGCCTGCGACGAATATGTTTGCGGGGTTTTTATAGACCTCGTTCGGCTCGCCTATCTGCTGGATAAAACCGTCTTTCATAACGACTATTCTCGAAGCCATGGTCATTGCTTCTATCTGGTCGTGCGTTACGTAAATGGTCGTTGCGCCGACTTCCTCGTGAATACGCACGATTTCGCTTCTCATCGCGACGCGGAGTTTAGCGTCGAGGTTTGAGAGAGGTTCGTCCATAAGGAAAACCTTGGGTCTGCGGACTATCGACCTGCCGAGCGCGACACGCTGTCTCTGACCGCCGGAAAGCGCACGCGGCTTTCTGTCAAGGTACGGCGTAAGTTTTAAAATTTTCGCCGCTTCTCTTACGCGGGAATCGATTTCCTCCTTGGGAACTTTGCGAAGCTTCAGCGCGTAAGCCATATTGTTGTAGACAGTCATCTGCGGATAGAGCGCGTACGACTGGAACACCATGGCGATATCCCTGTCCTTGGGTGCGGCGCTGTTCATAATTTTGCCGTCGATTAAAAAGTCGCCGTAAGAAATTTCTTCAAGTCCCGCAATCATTCGGAGTGTTGTGGATTTGCCGCAGCCCGAAGGACCGACGAACACGATAAATTCCTTATCCTTAATGTCGATTGAAAAGTCGTGCACGGCGTGAACTCCGCCGTCGTACACCTTGTTTACGTTGATAAGCTGAACAGTAGCCATTTTATTTTACCGCCTTTTCTATTTTTTCTCTGTTACCCATTGCCGGAATTGCGCCGTAGCCCGTAGTCGTATACGCGCCGCATTTGCAGGCAAAGTCAAGTATTTTGTTGTAGTCGGTTTCGCCGTTTACAAGCCCTTGTTCATACAGCTTTTCCTGCATGAGCTGTGCTATAACTCCGCCGAAAAACGAATCACCCGCGCCCGTCGTGTCAATGGTGTTGACCTTGTAGCCGTTGCAGGAATATTCCCTTCCGTCCGACAGATAGAGCTTTGCGCCCTTGCCTCCGTCGGTTACAAGCAATATTTTCAGGTTGCCGCCGAACATGGTTTTCACCGCTTTATCCGCGGGCAGGTCCTTTAAAAATTCCAGCTCGTCACAGCCGACCTTTATGACGTCCGCGTATGCGGAAAATTCGTTTACTACCTTTTTAAGCTCGTCTTTGCTTTCCCACAGGTTAAACCTTAAATTGGGGTCGAAGCATATTATTGCGCCTGACTTTTTAGCGCGCTTTATTAGCTTGACGTGAGTATCCCTCGCTTCCTGCGTTTTAAGCGCAACGCTGCCGAATTCGAGGATATCGCCTGCGTGAAATTCCACGCCTTTGAAATCTTCCTCGGTAAAGTGCAAATCCGCCGCGGCTTTTCTGTAAAAGCTGAACTCACGCTCGCCGCCCTCTTTAAAGCTTACGAACGCAAGCGAGGTGTCGTACTCGTCGGTCTTGGAAATGAAAGAGGTTTCCACTCCCTCGGTTTTGAGCGATTCTATGAGGAAATCGCCGAAACCGTCGTTCCCGACTTTCGTGAGGTATGCGGCTTTCTGACCGAGCTTCACAGCCTGAACGCACACGTTTGCGGGGGCGCCGCCTGCGTTTTTGACGAACTGTTTCGTTTCTTTAAGTCCGCCGTTACCGACCGACTGAAAGTCGATTAAAAGCTCGCCGATAGAATATAACTTACTCATAGAAAGTTATCCCCTTAAATTCCGTTATATTGCCGTTAGAGTAGAATGCAAAGCATCTTCTCTGCATATCGGGAAATCTTGCGGTGAGGCAAACGGTTTCGTCAAGATAGACGGTGAGTATTTCGCCGTCGATTATTATGTCGACGTCATAGTCACGGTCTTTGGTGTACGCGAAAGGCACGGACGCTAACGGAGTGCCATAGCGGACTACGCTGGATATCTGGTTGTAGCAGACGAGCCTGCTATTTTTGGTATCGAATGCAACGGCAGCCGTGCCGAGGCGGTTATCGTACTTACCGTCAAGCCCGAAGGTTATGCCGCAGTCGCCGCCGAAATTTTCAACCGAGAAGGTAAAGTTAATTCTCGTGACCTTGGGTGAAAGCTTTTCAACGCAACGCGCCGAAAAATCTTTGCCGAAGCTTGCGCTTTCGATTTTGTCGCCGTTGATATATTCGTATTTAACCTGAGTGGAGAACGCGTCCTTTACGTTGGAAACCATGACCGCGCAAAGCTCGCCGTTGGAAAGCTGTTTTATTTCGTGGGTGACGAGGTTGCCGCCCCAGTCGAAATCGCCCGTGCTGCCCGCAGTAAGGTTTGCGCACCATGCAAACGCATATAATTTATCGTCAGCCTTTTCAAGCCTGCCCGCATAGAAGCCGCTTGCGTCTATGCTGTCGCGCTCAAACTTTTTCCAGTCACCGTCTTTTTCGGTCTTATATCTGTAATGGGTTACGCGGTTTTCGCCCTGCTCGCTGTAAGCCAAGTAATAATAGCCGTTGTATTCGATATACGAGGGGCACTCCATATTGTAGTCGCCGTCATCGTTATAGAAGAATATTCCCCTGTCCTGCCACTCCTGCCAAGTCGCGTCGAGCGAGGTTGCCGAGTATCTTTTTATTACGCCCTTGCCCGCGTCGCGCGTGGTGACGAGCATATTGTAAATTTCCTCGTCAGCGTCGTAATAGACGTACGGGTCGCGGAAGTCGTTTTCATAGCCGTAGAGGTTGAATTCTTCGTCCTTTACCCATGTTTTCTGGTTGTCGGTGCTTTTCGCGTGACGAACGACCTCGTTATATCTCAAGCCCTCTTCCTGACCCTTATCGTTATGGCCGGTATAGAAGCAGTGGAAATTTCCGTCCTTGTCCTTTATGAAAGAGCCTGTGCCGAGCGCCGCGTCGGGGGATAAAGCATTTTCCTCAAACTCGAGCGAAACTCCGCAGTCGGTGTAATTCACAAAATCGCTCGTTGTAAGACGCGAAATTGGGTGATAGTACAAGCTTAACGTACCCCTGCTGTTTTGCAGGTGATAGATATTCATTACGCCGTCGTCGTAAAAGGGCATAACGTCGCCCATTGAGATTGCAAGAGATTCGTCGTATGATGATACGGGGAAAACCGTCTTGCCGCCCTGGTCCACCGAATTCTTTTTCGGGGCGCTGCAACCGACTGCGCATACGCACGTTATAGCCGCTATTACCGGTAAAAACCATTTTCTTTTCATTGTTTTCCACCTATGCCCTTTATTTTTAAACCGCTTACTCCGCCTGAGGTGTGAATGCGGTATTCGCCTTCTAAATATATTCTGCTGGATATTGCTTCCCTGCCGCCGTCTACGAATACTTCGATACCCGAAACATCTAAAAGAAGCCTTACCTTGCAACGGCTGTAGCTTAAGTTAGTGCGGCGGATGCTTCCGAATGAATTATTGGTAAATCTCGTATCGATGTATACGCCGCCGTCGTTGCCTATCATTACCCTGCAGTTTTCGCCTGCTATCGTAACCAAGCCCTCGCCGAAAAATTCAAACGAAATATCCGCGCAATCGGGCACTTCGCCTGCGGAAGGCTCGTAAAGATATTCGTTTAAGCTTTGGACGGGTGTTTGGAAAATATCTCCGTCCTTATAGGTAAGCTCTCTCGGAATAGTGAACGCGCCTACCCAGCCGTGGCCCATATCCTTCGTGGGATAGGGTTTATCCCACATTTCAAACCAGCCTATCATTATGGGCTTATCTATGCCGCGTATAAACTGCGGTGCATAGAAAGTATCGCCCTTGTCGATTTCTTTTATAAAATCGACTTTCATTGCGCCCTTTTCAAAGTCGAGATCGCCGACTATGAATACGCTCGTATTTGTGTTTTTAAAGTCGTTACCCCTGTCGTGAACGTGACAGCCCGAAGCGATAATTACGTCCTTTCCGTCCACTTTGAAATACGAGGGACATTCGCCCATATCGCCTAATTCGTAGTAGGGACCTATATAGAACTTGTATTCGAGCTTTCCCGTCGTCTTGCCGCCGAGGACGATTATCACGCCTCTGTTCGAGGTGACGTCCTTTCCGCCGACGAAAACGTAATACGTGTCGCCTATCTTTACGGGGCAGGGATCTCTAAAATCGGTGCGGGAAATATTTTTCGGAAGCGTGTCGTTGTCGAAAACCTTTACGTGGTTTGCAAACTCGTTTCCGTCCGAGGAATGCGCCTTGTAGACTTCCTCCGTCTTTTTATCGCCGTCCTCTATATGCAGAGTGTAGTATGCGGTTATTCCGCCGTACGCTTCTATCGCGCCGCCCGAAAAAGCACGTTCGTCCTCGCCCTCGAGCATAAGCGCAACTCCGCAGCCCGTATAGGAAATCAAGTCGTCCGAAACGGCGTGACCCCAGCACATTTTGCCTGTGTGCGTGTCGTACGGGTTGTACTGGTAATACAGATGATATTTGCCGTTAAAATATATTAAACCGTTCGGGTCGTTCATCCAGCCGATGGGCGGCATAAGATGATATTTAAGTCTGCATTTCGAGTTGACGGAATTTTTCGCTCTCGAAATGTAGGCGTTGGCTTTTTCTAATTCGTTCATAGTTAATTTTCAAGTTCGCTTAATAAACAGATTTTAACGTCGCTTATTTCCACGGTGACGTCCGTATACGCCGTGTTTGCGTACGTGCCGAACTGCCACAGGAATTTATACTGTCCTTCTACCGCCTTGTCGTCGCAACGGATGGAAAAGATTTGTTCTTCGGTGGTGAGCTTTAACTGCTTCCACACAAAGGTATCCCAGTAGTCCGCAACGCTTGCCGCGAATACGCAGCTCACGGGCGAAGAAGCTTTCGCCTTGAAGGTTATAACGTAGTTGCCTGCCGCACCCGACAGTGCGAACGAGGGCGTGCCCAATTCGTTCTGACCCCATTCGTTACCGAAGGTCTGAACGTCGTAAATAATTTTGCCGTACTCGCACTTAGCCGAGCCTGCACCGCCGCCGTAGTTACTTGAATAAACCTGACCTATCGCAAAGGTCTGGGTAATAGGCTGACCGTCGGCGAACTTTAATTTAACGCTGAGATTTTTGAGGGTAATTTTGTTGAGGTAATTACCCGAAGCGATATAAATCCAGAGCGAGCCCTGATTTTCGCTTGTAATTGTGGTTTCGAATGAAACGGGACCGGTCTGGTCTTTGAACGCGATTTCCTTTTCATCCCACTGCTTGTTCTGGAATTTGACGAAGAACGGGTTTGCGTCCCTTGCTTCCACGTCGTAGGAAATTACGTAAGTGTCACCCTCGGAAACGGTAAGTCCAGTGTTAACGAATACGCCGCCGCACCAGTCGGCACTGCCTGCCTTCGTCATTTCAAGGTATACTCCCTTGCCGTTCTCAACCGTACCGACGTTGCCTTCCGAACCGTCAAATCTTCCTAATATATGGTCGTTGAAATCGAAGTCTGCAATTTTGTCGGTTAACAAATCGCCGTGCTGATAACGCGTAGCTACGGATTTTGAAAGCGAAACTTCCAAATCACCGTCAAGTCCGCCGAGCCAAAGCTCGATTTCAGCCGTGTCGTGAGCGGCTTCACCGTCAGCCGCCTCAGCGTAAGGCAGCGTGTAAGTAAACTGCAATTTATTTTCGCCTGCGGTTATCTGGCGTTCTGCAATCGATTTGCCGTTAGCCGCTATTTTAATTCTGCCTGCCAAGTTGCAGTTGAAATAGTATTCGAAGGTATATTCCTCGCCCGTAATCAGCGTGTAGCTGCGCGAAAGCTTTACGTCCTCCGCAATTTCGTTGCCCGTAACTTTAAACGAATATACGCTGCCGTTCAAGCCGTTGTTCAGCACCTTTACTCCGCCGCCCGTTTTAAGCGAAAATCCGTTCGTCATAGCGTTATCCATATACACTTCGCGCTCGGTCACGGTTGCGTCAACGGTCGTCCTTGCATACTTGCCCTGACTGTCGCGTACTTCGTAGCAGACCTCGTAAGCACCTGCTTCGGCAAATACCGCGTAACCGTTTTCCACCTCAACCTCGGGAGTTACGGTGATTTTCATATCGGGAGTGATGTCTCCGTCCTCCAAGTCGAGCGCGGCAACACCGTCAAGCAAATCGACGGTAGCGCCTGCCAGACAGGTTATATCGTTGGTGCCCCAAAGCTCGGGTCCGTGATTGACCTCCTTATTCGAGCATGCCGTAAGCGTTAAAGCTGCGGCGGCTATGGGCAATATCAGAAATTTAGCTTTCTTCATCGTTATTCTCCAAAATTTCCGTGCGGTTTATTTCTCCGTTTTCGTCAAGATAATCGTCTTCGGTTTGCTGTTTCTTTAACTCGAATACGCTTGTGTTGAGCGCCTTTGCTTTAAGCCGTAAAAAGTTTTCAGCCATAAATTTCGATACGAGCAGGGGCACTGCGTACAGCGTTAAAGGAACTGCATAGGGATAGAAGATTATCAGGGCTACGATACCCGCCACACACGCGATTGAAAATATGCTGCGGAGAAGTCCGCCGAACAGCAGCATTATTCCGTTGTAGAAAAGCTGCCTAAGCGTAACGCGCATATTCACAATTACGGTGGGCGAGGTGACGAGATAAATTATTCCAACGAACAGGGCGATACAGCTGACCGCCAGAACGAAATAATTTACTCTCTCGGGGTGGGTGTTGAAAAAGTAGATGTTGAGTACGGGAAAGACGATTATCACGAGCTGGAAAATCGTGTAGAAAATCAGTATCTTCCAGTTTTTGGCTATCGTCGTGAAAATGTCTTTTAATCGGCGCGTATTGATATTGTTTTTAAAATATCCCGTGACGCCCGTAAGCATTGGTATGAACGGAATTACGGTTATTGCGGAAAGGGCAAGCAAAACCGTAACGATTAAAAACTCGAACGCGTAATCGCCGAAAAGTCTGAAACTTTTCATTGCCCCTCCCCTTATAACTTAGTTTGAACTGTTCGTGGCTTCGAGATAACTGTCGTACGCACGCTGGTTGACTTCTTTTATCTTCGAAATGGAAGTTCCGTTGGTTTTCAAAAAGCTTTGCCAGTCGCTTACCGAAGGCGAGCCCGAGGACGTTATTTTGTTTATCATCCACGAAGTTATATTTTTGCCGAGCGAATTTTCGTACCTGTGAAGGGTATCCAACTCGTCCTTGGTATAGTTTAAATTGGGTATTGCCTTTATATTGTCGAACGCATTGTTCTGAAGGTAAACGTCCAAACGCTCTAACCTGAGCTTTGCACGCGGCTCCATTTCAACGTAGTTATCCCACACTTCCTGCGTAAGATATACAACGCCGTAAGGTGCGTTTTTCATACGGAAGTCGTCCGCGCTCTGTGCGCCGTGGTCGTCGTTGGGAACGAGCTTTTCGCCCTCCTTCTGTTTTTCGAACGCGCCCGAATCGATTGAGCCGTAGTTGAGCTGCGCCGAATACAGCGGCTCGAAGAATTTATCGAAGTAGGACAAAAGTCCTTCCTTGTCGTGGCAGGCGGATAAAATTACGCACGCGCCTTTTTCTATTTCAAGCTCGTTACTTAAACCTACGTACTGCTTGCCCGTAGCGTCGTCTACGAGGGGTTGAAGCATAATGTAATCATCCTGCAAGTCGCTTGAAACGACCGTTTCCTTTTCCCACCAGTAGAACGAGCCGTATCTTCCGTCCTGTCCCTTTGCGAGGAATTCGTCCTGCGTCTGCGTGAACGCCGTCGAACGGATAAGCTTTTTATTGTACCAGTCGTTAAGCTCCTTTATGGCGTTGTACCAGTTTTCGCTTTCTACCGTGAAGATAATTTTGTCATCCACAATAGTCTTGTGCTGGGTATTTTCGGGAACGCCGAACGAAGCTATCAAATCGCTTTCGTTACCCTGCCAGCAACCGCTTACAAAAGACAGAGGAATATCGCTTTCACTGTGCGTATCCTTGAACTTCTGCAAAATGGCTTTGAACTGGCTGCGCTTTAAGGTTAAACCGTCAACCAAATCCGACTTGGTAAGAGAACTTACCTCGGAAGGCATATTGTTGCTGTCGATAAGCTTTTCAACCCAAGCCTTATTCAGAAACAGAAGGTTCGGGTGGGTTTTAAGGCCCATTTCCTCCACGCGGGGAAGAGAATAGATATGCCCGTCGGGTGATTTCAGCGCCTCCCATATGTCGGGGCGTTCATCGAGAATTTTCGAGAAGTTGGGCATATACTTCAAATACTGGTCAATCGCGACTATTCTGCCGCGGCTGCCGTAGTTATAGAGCTGCAAATTCGAAAAGTTCGAGTGGTAAATAGCGTCTATTCCGCTAAGTCCCACGGGGTCTGTATTGTTCGAATACTGCGTGGAAGTGTTGTACGTCCAGTAAACGTCCTTGCCCGTTTCTTTTGCAAGAGCTTTGAACACGGGCATGGTGTTGTAATCTTTAACCGTTTCTTCCTTTACGGTAAGCACGGTGAATTCGTGGCCGTCCTCGTCGCCTTTGCCTGCCGTGGCAATTACGGTGTAGGATATAACGACCGCAAACCATATAACCGCTACCGCGATACCTATAATTGCTTTCTTCATAATATTCCCCGAAATTTTATTTGAACGAGCCTACTAAAACGCCCTGTCCGAAGTGCTTTTCTATCATGGGATAGAGTATTAGTATGGGAACGGTTGCAACGATAATCGAAGTGAACTTAATCTGCGTTGCAACGCGCATCTGTTCGAGTATGACGTCGCCCTCGCCGCCTGCGGTTGAATCAAGAAGTCCGTTGATTACCGCCTGCAGAGGATAGAAGTCTTTATCGATGCTGAATATATACGCGTCGATGTAGTTGTTCCAGTGTCCGACCGCGTAGAAAAGCACCATTACGCTTATTATCGACTTTGCAAGGGGCAGAACGAGGTCGAAGAACGTCCTTATTTCGCCCGCACCGTCAATCTGCGCGGCTTCCAGAACTTCCTTGGGAACGTTGACCTGGAAGAACGATTTACACATAAACACGTTGTAAACGCTTACGCCGCCGCCGATAATCAGAATTAAGGGATTCTGGTACAAGCCGAGCGTTCTGCAAAGTATTACGTAAGGTACAAGTCCGCCGCCGAAGAACATGGTTATTATCAATAAAACGTTGATGACTTTTCTGAAAGGCAGATAGTCGCGCGAGAGCGCCCAGCCTGCGGGTATGGTCAACGCGATATTGAAAACCGTTCCGAATATGGTATAAACCAGCGTATTGAAATATCCGCGCCAGACGTCGTCACGGTTAAAGAGCTGTGCATAGCCCGAAAAAGTTACTTTTACGGGGTACAGCCACACCTTGCCCGTCATGACCGAGTCGGGGTTGGAAATCGACGCTATAACTATATAGTACAGCGGGTAAATTACGATAACCGCGAGTAAAAATAGTATGAAGCCGCAGATAGCGTAATAGACGTAGTCCGTCTTGCTGCCCTTTATTTTGTTTTTCTTCTTTAAAGCTTTTAATTCTTTTTCGTCCATAACGTCACCACATACTCTGGTTTGCAAGCTTTTTGGAAGTGAAGTTTGCTATTACAAGCAACGCCACGTTTATTACCGAGTTGAACAAGCCCGACGCGGTACTGAGTCCGTACTGGCCGCTCATTAATCCGCCGTAAACGTAGGTTGACAGAATTTCACTCGTTTCCAAGTTGCCGCCCGTCTGCATAAGCAAAACTTTTTCGTAGCCGCAGCTCATTAAGTTACCGATTGAAAGTATCATCAGCATAACTATCGTAGGCAGAATTGCCGGTAAGTCTACGCTGAAAATTCTTCTGAAACGCGAAGCTCCGTCTACCTTTGCCGCTTCGTGCAAAGCGGGGTCAACGCCCGAAAGCGCCGCAAGATAGATGATTGCCGACCAGCCGAAGTCCTGCCAGTTTCCCGAGAAGATGAACAGCGGTCTGAAAGCTTCGGGCTTTAAAAACAGCTGTAAGCCGTTTGCGTCGCCGCCGAACTTTATGCTGAGCTGGTCCAAAAGACCGTCCGAGCCGAAGATGAGCTTCAACATACCCACGAGTACGACGAGGGATATGAAGTGAGGCGCGTAGTAAAGTATCTGTAAGCCTTTCTTTATTTTCTTGGGTCTTACCGAGTTCAACAAAAGCGCAACTATTATGGGAAGCGGGAACCCGACTAAGAAGCCCAGAATACACAGTAAAAACGTATTCAGAAAGTACGTGCCGAAGTTCGGGTCTGAGAAGAACGTTTTAAAGTTACCGAACCCTATCCACTGCGTGCCAGAGCCTATTATTTTGTCGCCGGGCATATAGTCCTGAAAGGCGACCAGAATGCCGTACATAGGTCCGTAGCAGAAAATGAAAACGTATATGAGTGCAGGCAGGATAAACAAAAGTATCCAGCCCCTTCTCTTGAAGTTCTGTTTCCACTTCTCCCACTTTGACGGGCTTTTAGTGTTTTTGATTTCGGTCGGGCTTTCGCCGCCGTTTGCCATTGCCTCGTACGCCTGTTCGATAAGCAAATCGTTTTCGCTTAAAGTTTGTTCGGCGGTCATTTCAGCAACTGAATTATTTTTCATAATTTAACCCCTGCTAAGCCTGTTTTTTACTGACTGCTTGCTTCTTGAATTTTTTAAATACGGTAAACGCTACGTAGCCTGCGATAAGCGCTGCGAATACCGCGATATCTATCCAGAAGAAAGTGCGGTCTATTATTTCTTCCGTTTCCTCGACGAAATCGGGTAAACCCGTAAGCTTAAACTCCGCGCCCGGTCTGCCGTTTGCGGTATAGGCTTTTACTTTATGCGTACCGCTTGTAAAGTCCTGCAGCGTTTCCGAAGATACGGTAATTTTATCGCCCTCTGCGGTAAACTCGCACTCCACGCCGTTTATTTCCAATTTATAGACCTGCGTGCCGCCGCTGACCGTAAACGAAATATCTTCGCCCTTAGAAAAGCCGCTCTTTGCGGGCGTTAACATTGCCGCCTCGAAATTCGTCTTTATAACCGCGTCGAAGTCGGTCGTATCGGTTACCACCCTGAAGGTGTATTCGGTGTCGTTTTCCAAGGTTTTAAGGTAGCTTTCGCTTATCGTAAGCGTACCGCCCGCAACGGTGTATTCACCGTCTTTCAGCCTGTAGCTTTTGTCAGTCACGTTTACTACCTTTACTATATATTGCTCACCGACCGCAATGCCGCTGCCGTCCGCACGCGCCGCCGTGATATTCTTTGAAAGCATGCCTGCAACGATTGCAAGAATTGCAATCGTCGCAAGCATAGCTATCAAGGAGATTTTGATTTTTCCGGATTTCATAATCGAACCTTTTTCAAATTCAATATTATTAGTCTGTTGTTCGCCGTAAGGCTGCCGCTTTTAAATTAGGCTTCCAAATCGGTAACGTTCGTGATAACGTAGTTGAAGTTCGCAACCTGCGACCAGCCGCCCTCGTGGAAGAAAATGAGGTATATGGTTTCGCCCGCGCTCGTTTCGATTTCGCCGCTTGCTTTAACTTCGCCGCCGTCGGGGTTTTTACCGATGAACACGTTGCTGCCTACAAGCGTTCCGTCCTCCGCCATTCTCCAGATTCTCAAATCGTACTGACCGGGGTCGTCGCCGCCGCCCACGTAGGATATGTCGTATTTGATTTTCGTAACGTTTGCGGAAATTTTGTAGCCTATCGCAACGTTGTTTTCAGAATTAATCCAGTCGGATTTGATTTCACTGGTACCCGCAGTCCAGCCGGTGCTATCGCCGTTCAGCGCGGTAGCCGCAGTGAAAGTGAAGTTTTCAGCGGGGTCCCAAGTATAATCAGCAAGACCGTAAGCCCAAGGATAGTCCGCGTCGGGGGAAACGGTAAACTGTTCTCTGTAATTTGCCGTAGCGTAAGGGTGTTCAGTTTCCTCATAGCCGCAGCTGCAGGAATGCTTTACCTCGCCCTTTACATTGAACTGAGGTGCTGTTACGACGGTGTCGCTTAAGCTATGTTCCGTAGCTTCCGTCTTGTATCCGCAGTCCTCGCATACCTGCCAGTGACCGTCGGCATCGTAACCAAGCGTTACGGAATAATTATGCGTTGCGGTCACGGTATCCACTGCGTCGCAGTTTGCACACTGCCTTGCGTGGTCGGTGCCGTCAACCTTTACCCAGTCGCCCGTAAACGTATGATTGGGGCGTACGGTTATAGCTTCCGTCTTTTCTGCACTGCAATCACTGCACACGAGAGTTTTCTCACCGTCCGAGTGGCAGGTTGCGTCTACGCGCTTTTGCGTATCTTCCGTATAATTATGTACTGCGGTTACGGTATCGACCGTGTCGCAGGTAGCGCATTTTCTTGCGTGGTTGTCGCCGTCTACCTTTATCCAAGCGCCCGTAAATACATGGTTGAGCTTTGCAACGGGCTCGGTATAGCTTTCGGTGCAGCCTTCAACGGTGCATTTATAAGTTTTGACGCCTGCCGCCGTGCAAGTAGCCGCCTTGGTTACTTCACCGTCGTTCCAGACGTGGGCGTGCGTATCGTCCGTATCCTTTTTGCACGCCGTAAGTCCTGCAACCGCGCCGAACACCATAGCCGCCGCAGATATTGCCGCAATAATCTTTTTCATAGGTCATTCCCCCTTAAATGAAATTTTGTAACTAAACTTGTAAGTTTGTTACATACTACATAATAATATTTATGATGTCAACGCGATAACAATTTATTGTGCAAATGCACAATAAATTGTTTAAATATTTTGTGCATTTGTAAACTTGATTTTTTTACGGGGTTGATTTATAATTAAAATATGAAGAAAGCCGTTACGATAAAGGACATTGCGGAACAACTTAATTTATCGCGGAATACCGTTGCGAAGGCGCTGAACGGGCAATACGTACCCGAAAAGACGAGAGAAACCGTTTTAAAAAAGGCGCAGGAGATGAAATATAAGTCGCTCAACGTCAACCATATCGAAATGGGCGGCAAAAAGTACCGTATTCTTCTCGTTTCGGGTAAGCCGCTGAACAATATGAACTATTTCGTGCCGCTTATCAAGAGCATTGAAAACAACTGCTTCGAAAAGAATTACGAGCTGTTTCAATATACGCATAACGGCAGTAAAACCCCGTTTAAAGAGGTTTCCGACTACATAAGCGATTTGAAGGTCGACGGAATAGTCGCGATAGAGTGTTTCGACAAGGAATTTATTTACAAGCTTATAAATTTGGGCAAGCCCGTATGCTTTAACGATTTCTGCACCGCCGAAATCAGAGCGGAGAAAAATTACGACATTATCGGCACGAACGACGGGCAGTCGATAAGCGGTATCGTGCGGGCATTACATAGAAAGTACAAGATAACGCGGTTTTCGTTCGTGGGCGACTATCGGCACTGCCGAAGCTTTCAGGAAAGGTACAACGGTATGATAACGGGTATTCTTTCGGTTGGCGGCACACATTCGCGGAACGAGGATATTCTTTGCAGTGACTTGACGTTTAACTACGGCAACCCCGAAGCCATAAAGACGGAAATACTTAAACTGAAATACAGACCCGACTGCTTTATCTGCTGTAACGATTTCGTGGCGCGCGGAGTTTGCAACGCGCTTAAAAGTCTGAACGTTGCCGTGCCGCTAAGCGCGTTCGTCGTAGGGTTTGACAACGTTTCCGAAGCAGTCGCAAACGAGCCGTATCTTACCACCTTTTCGGTAAAGAAGGAGTTTTTGGGTACCGAAACCATACGGACGCTTATAAACCGAATAGAAAACCCCGATATTCCGTCGAGAATAATTACCGTTTCCACGACGCTCGTCGCAAGGGATTCGACGAACAGAATAATTCCGGAATAAAAAAAGGCGAGCTGTTGATTTTTGAAAAATCAACAGCTCGCTTAATTTATTCAGTTTTTTGCGCTCAGTTGCTTTAATTTGTTTTTAAGGGCGGTATACCCTTCCTCTACATCCTCGATATTCAGAACGGTTTTTTCCATAGGGCAGATATCCGTTCCGTCGCGGTTTATAATTTTCTCGGTAAGCGTTTCGTATTCGTAGGGAATTCCGAAGCGCTCCAGAATTTTTTTGCCGTTTTTTGAAAGCGTCTTTGCAAACACCTGCTTTATGCCGCACTTTACGAAAAGCATCGCCGCCGCCTTACCAACGACTTTATCCGCAACCGAATAGCCCGCAAGGTCAACGCTGTCCGCAATTAAGCCCATTATCGGCGCGATACCCCGCTTTTCGCTGTAAAGGCAGTAACCGTCTTTGCAAATGCAGATAGTATGCCCGTTGAGATTATTCTTTGCAATTTCTATATCAGTCATTTCTATCCCTGTTCAAAAGCATTCTTAAACCCATTACCGCAAAGGGAACGATTACCGCCTGTAATACCAAAGCTAGAAGTCCCGTCTGAATTTGCGACCAGATTTGCGCGGGAGTAAACGGCGTTACCGACTGGAAAATGAGTACTAAGAGCATAAACGTCGTTCTGCCTGCTACCTGCGCGAGCAATACCGCGGGGAAAGCCATCCAGCCGTTTGCGGCTATTTTTTCAGTGAACAAGCCCGAAACCGCGGCGAATACCGCAAGCTCGGCAATCATAAACGGAAGTCTTGCCGCCGCGGGCATGGGGTTGCCGAAAGCAAGCGTAATCAAAAAGCTGACTACGGGCGATGCGATACCTACGCCGAGTCCCCACGTCCAACCGAGAAGGCAACCGCCCAGAAGCACGGGCAGATACATGGGAAGCCACTGTACGCCGCCTGCGCTGCCGAACGCCGCGTGGATTATCTGAGGTAAGATTACCGCCAAAGCCACAAGTCCTGCGGAAATAAGGCTTTTAACGGTGATTTTGGTTTTTGCGGAATAATTCTTTTTCGCTAAAACTGATTCAATCATATTCAAACTCCTTTGCCGAAATATTCGGCGATTGATTTCATTTTACTTTGCTGTTTTACCTTGAACGGACAACGCTTGTCGCAATGTCCGCATTTTATGCAGGCGTCGGCCTTTACTGTGAGCTTATCGTAATGGTTTGCCGCCATCTTATCGCCCGCAAGCGATAAATCGTAATACTTGTTAACGATGCCTATATCTATCCCCGCGGGGCAAGGCTGGCAGTGGTTGCAGTAAACGCAGTTGCCAACGGCGGATTCGGGCGTAAATTCGGCAATTTGCGAATAGTCGCGCTCGGCTGCGGTTGACGCGGGGTATTTTAAAAGTTCCGTTAAATCGTTTAAATTTCTGACCCCCGGCACTACCGAGAGAACGGCGGGACGGTCAAGGCAATACTGAATGCACTGGTTTTTCGTCAAAGCACGCTTGAACGGCGAAGTTTTATCCGATAAAAGCTGTCCGCCGTGGAAGGGCTTCATAACGGATATACCCACTCCCTCCGCTTCGCAACGCTTGAAAAGCTGTGCGCGCTCGGTCGTCGTGCCTATGCCGTACTCGTCGCCGCGCTCTAAATCGTAAGCGGGGTTTATCGAGAACATCATTAAATCCATAATTCCCGTGTCGAGCAGTTTATTTGCAACGCTCGGCGTGTGGGAAGAAAAGCCGATATGCTTTACAATGCCCTTTTCTTTCAGCTCTTTGACGTAGTCGAAAATGCCGTTTTTTATAATGTCCTGAAAGTCGCTTTCCTCGTCGATGCAGTGCAGAAATCCGAAATCTACGTAATCCGTGCCGAGTGTTTTCAACTCCCATTCGAAGGTTTCTTTAATCGTGCTTAAATTGCGCGACCAGCCGTATTCGCCGTTTTCCTTATAAACTGCACCGAAGTGCAACTGAAAGTAAACCTTGTCGCGCTTGCCCGCTATCGCTTTACCGAAAGGCTCGTAAACGTTTTTGCCGCCTGCGCATAAGTCGAAAAAGTTTATGCCGTGTTCGATTGCGGTTTCTACTACCGCCTGAATTTCGTCGGGCGGGCTTTTCTGAATACCGCCCATACCGAGTCCGAGCGTGCCTATCATTTCATTGCCGCGCGGAAGTTTCCTGTATTCCATAAATCCTCCTGAATTATTTCGCCGCTTCTTCCACGCAGCGCAATGCGTTCAAAGAGCGCGGATAGCCGATATACGGCAGGCACTGCGAAACGACTTTTATTAAAAACTGCTTGTCGTTGCCCAAGCGGATATTTGCCTTTGCGTGGGCTATCAGCTGAGGCTCGCAACCGCCCTGTGCGGCGAGGAAACAAAAGGTTATCATTTCGCGCTGTTTCAAATCAAGCCCTTTGCGCGTATAGTAATCGCCGAAGCAGTTATCAACGAGCCATTTATTGATATGTCTTGTATCTTCCGCACCCGAATTCGCAAAGCCGCGCATACCCTCGCCGAAAATTTCTATCTGCGCCTTTTCGCCCTCTTCAAGGCGGTTTTCCGTCGTGGTCGTTGCCATACCTTCGAGCGGCAGTTTAATTCCGCGCTCGGTCAGAATTTCGTTCGTTGCTTTAAGGAAAGGGAACGCCCTGCCGATGCCGAGATAGGCAACCGACTGATAGACGATTTCCTTTACCTCGACGGGGGTCACTCCGAAGTTAAAAGCCGCGCCGAGCATTGCTATGTATTCGTCTATTCCCTGACAGCCGATTAGCGTTGAGAGAATTGCGATAAACCGCGTTTTATCATCAAGGTCGTCCTGATTTACAACCTCGTCAAAGGCGAAGTTATCGAAGCGCTCTGTAAATTCGGGGTCGGTCTTTAAAAACTGAGATTTATGGTTCGGGAACGCTTTTTCGGTCTTGTTCATTTAAATACTCCTTTTAGCCCACTCGGCGACCTGATTTTCTTACCGTTATATTTTAATACATTTCTGCAAAAATTTCAATATATATTTTTAAAGTTATAAATAAAAAAACGCTCTGAAAAGAGCGTTTTTTGCGTTTGTTTTCAGCCGCCGAGCGTGACGTCCTGACGGGAATACCAGTCGAGCGCGGAAGTTAAATGTTCTTCCTTGAAATCGGGCCATAAATCTTTTATGATATAAAAATCGGAATACACCGTCTGAATCGGCAAAAAGCCCGAAAGGCGGCACATACCGCCCCAGCGGATAACCATATCTATGCGCGGAATTTCCCTTGACTGCCAGCCGTTTTTCATATCCCACTCCCAACCGTAATTTACAAGCAGGTTGACTTTCATTTTGTTATCGGAATTTTCCTTGTGCTTGGCGTATCCGAGAAGCGACGACGGAAAGCAGGGCGACTTGGTGTTGCCGATAACGAGGACGGACGCGCCCTCCGCCTCGATTAATTTTACCGCCTTGTAGCACGCGTCCGAGAATGCGGAAACCTGCTCCTTCGGGCGCTTGCAGTTATCGGTGGTGAAGCCGTAATAAGTCAGCTCTTTAACCGAGCGTTGCTTTGCGGCGCGAAGTAAGCGAAGCCCCGGAAGTAAGCCGTGTGCGTAGCCCTCCTCTTTCTTTAAGCCGTTCTGCATTGCCCAGCGCCGATTCCCGTCGGGGATTATTCCTATATGTGTTGGAGTACGATACATATTTCACCGCCATTTTTTAAACGCTATAATTATTTGTAAAAGCCGCAAAAATATGTAACCGCCGCCCAACGAAAAAAGCTTGAAAATATATTTTATTTATACTATAATAAAGCTATGACTAAGGAACAGATTTTAGAGTTTATTGCCGAACAGAAAACCGCGTTCATCTCGTCGGTGGACAGACAGGGTTATCCCGTAACCCGCGCAATGCTTGCGCCGAGAATTATCGAGGGAAACGATATTTATTTTTCAACGAACACCTCGTCGAACAAGGTCAAGCAATACACGGAAAATAATAAGGCTTGCGTGTACTTCTACAAGCGCGGAAAATTCAAGTATCAAGGCGTTTGTATAACAGGCGAAATGCAGGTTTGCTGCGACCAAGCCACGAAGGATAAAATATGGCGGTTTGGAGATAAGCTTTTTTATAAGCAGGGCGTTACCGACCCCGACTACTGCGTTCTTAAATTCACCTGCAAGAGCGCGGAATACTACTGTGACTTTAAAACAGAAAAGATTGATTTTTGATTTACAAAAGGCGCGGCGTTATGCCGCGCCTTTTGGTTGAAATTCATTTAAATTTGCAATAGTTTTATAAACGCATAATGAGCAAATAAAATCGAGATTTAAGTTTTACTTATATGATATACTCAACGTGCTGTGAGGTGAATTTTGCAGGAACAAATCGAAGCCGTTCAACGTATGCAGGACTATATTAAAGCGCATTTGTCGGAAGATATAAAGCTTACCGATTTGGCAAAAGCCGCTACGTACTCGCCTTGGTATGCAAGACGATTATTTATATCGTTATTGGGCATCACGCCGTCCGACTACATAAGGCGGTTGCGGTTACGGCAATCCGCACTCAGATTGCGCGATGAAAAAGTAAATGTTTCGGACGTTGCGCTCGATTTGGGTTTTGGCAGTGTTGACGGGTATACCCGAGCTTTTGCGCGCGAGTTCGGATGCAACCCGAAGCAATACGCCTTAAATCCCGTTCCGATACGGCTGTTTAATCCTTACGGCGTAAAATACAATAATACAGGAAGTATTAAAGCTATGCAACAATCAAAAAATATTTTTATTCAGCTTATTGAAAAGCCCGAACGCAAAGTGATAATAAAACGCGGAAAAACCGCAACCGATTATTGGGCGTATTGCAACGAGGTCGGCTGCGACGTTTGGGGTCTGCTTACAAGCATTAAATCAATCAGCGGCGAGCCGGTATGTCTGTGGTTGCCTGAAAAGTATATCAAGGACGGAACAAGTAAATACGTGCAAGGCGTTGAAGTTGCCTGCGGCTATAACGGCGAAATCCCTGACGGATTTGACGTAATAAGTCTGCCGGCAGCAAAATATCTGATGTTTCAGGGCGAGCCGTTTGCCGAAGCTGATTTCGGGGCGGCGATAGAACAGGTTCAAACCGCTATAAAAAAATATGACCCGAGCATTATCGGGTATAAATGGGACAGCGAAAACCCGCGCATTCAATTAGAGCCTATAGGCTCGCGCGGGTATATAGAGCTTTTAGCCGTAAAATAAGTCCGAACTTTTTTTCGGCTCGCTTTAAGTTTATTCCAAGACTATACAGTACTGGGGTTTATCGGGGTTGAATTTGACTTTTACTTCCCTGCTCTTGTTTTTGACGTAATTTGCGTACGCGGGGCTGTTGCGTTCCACGAACGCTATCGCGGTGTGCCCCTCCACCTTTATATTGAAGCGGTAAGTCACTCTGCTTGCCGAGCCTAAAAAGCTGACCATAAACGCAACCTGTATGCTTTGGATTACGCCCGTGTACTCGGTTGCGTTTTTGTCGGCTTTAACCTTTTTCATTGACGACTTGCGCCATATCAATGAAATCAGATAGCCCACGACAATCATTAAAATTATGGCGCACACTCCCGCAACCGCGAGCTGCCACGAGCCGTTTTCTATTCCTAATATTATTGCCAAGCCGCCGAATATGAGCATACCACCCAAAACAGAGAACATAAACGCGGCTTTGAAAGCTTTGAAAAGGGTTATGTCGTGCAAGTCCCTTTCGCCGTTGTGTTTGCCGACGTACACCGCGAACACCGCGGTCGTATAAAAGCCGACGACGGTAACAATAATTCCAGCGATGAAAAGCGGCGTGCTTTCACCGGAATATCCGTAAAAAGCCATAAAACCGCCTGCGCAGAAGACTATAAACGAAAACAGTGCGCACAATTTAAACATTATGCTTTTTGGTGAGTTGTTCATATATTCATTATAGCACTTATTCAACTATTTGTAAAGCGCGTAATAATTGCGCAAAATAGGTATTGAAATTACGGATAATGTATGTTATAATGGTTTTGGTAAATAAATTATAAAGGAGGCGAATATGGGCTTTTTCAGTGCGCTGGCACACTTCTTTACGTTCTGGACTACGGCGGCTAACAAATACAACAGGTTAAAGCTGAACGAGGAAAAACGCGACAAGAGCGTAAGCCTCGGCGTGGAGTCGATAATACATTGCATATCAACCGTAATAATCGTGCTGTTGTGCGTATGGGGTTTGAGCGCGTGTATCGGCTTTTTAAGCGACCCGAGTCTTGGGTTTATAATGGTGCTTATACTCACCGTTGCTTTGGCGGCGATGATAATCGTAGCTATCGTGCAGGGGTTTATAGGTGGTCTTATATACCTTATCTATCAGTTTAAGCTTAACAAACGCGCGGTGCGCTGGGTTGCGCTTGCCGTGTGGCTATTTGTGTTTATTGCGATTGTCGTCGGTACTATAATCATATTCGTAATTTTACGGTAAAATTAAATGGAAATCAAAGACAGGACCATTGCGCTTTTAATAGATTCGGACAACGTATCCTCCGACTACTTTTCGATAATTCTGGACGAGCTGAGCCAGTACGGAAAAGTGACTTACAGACGTCTTTACGGCGACTTCACGAACTCGAAAGCTAACGGCTGGAAGCAGGCGCTTTTAGAATACAGCATAGAGCAAATTCAGCAAGTTGCTTTTACGACCGGCAAGAACGCGACCGATTCAAAAATGATAATCGACGCGATGGATATCTTGTACAAGGACAAGGTTGACTGCTTCTGCCTTGCGACGAGCGACAGCGATTTTACCAACCTTGCAATGCGCTTCAGAAACGACAACCTCGTAGTTATAGGCGCTGGCGAAAAGAAAACGCCAACTTCGTTCAGGCGGGCGTGCGATATATTCATACCCATTGACGAGCTGTTAAAAGCCAACGGCAAAACGCAGAGCGGCGCGGCGAAAAAGCCGCAGCAGAAAACCGCGGCAAACAAAAAGAGCGCCTCCGCCGTTCCTGTTAAAAACTGCAGTCAGCTTATATCCTACGCAAAGCAGATAATTTCGGACGGTGCGGATTCCGAGGGCTGGATGCACTTTTCCGCGTTTATGAACGAGGTGCGTCGCAAGGAAAACGACTTCAACCCCAAGTTGTACGGTTTTTCAAACAGCCGTCCTATTCAGTTCTTCAAAAGTCTGACAAAGAACGGCAAGCCCGTGTTTCAGCTTGAAAAGCACGACAGAACTGACAAGATAAAAATAAACTGAATTAGGTGAAATTATTAAGTCCGCCCGACTTTAAAAGTCGGGCGGACTTTTTTATTTAAACCAGTTTACGGGTATTTCCCACCAGTGCGGCGGGGTTTTTGTTATGAACGTTATCAGTATCATACTTATGCTGTCCGCAACGACGAGCGCGCCGAGCGTGCAGTCTGCTATGAGTATCGCGGTTTTATTGCCCTTACTTAAAAGCAGGCTATAAAGGGGCGTTAAGACGAACTTCATCAAAAGGTACGCCCCCACTCCGAAGCCGAGCGTGGACATTAAGCACACGTATCTCGTAACGTGCAGAAACCTGCCCGAATAATTCCACAGCGCAGTGCCGGTTATCGCTTCGTACATATTGCCTACGGCAAGCTCGCCGAAGAACACGAAAAAGCAGATAATTAAAATATATAAAACGTTGGAAAGTATTTTGGTTTTTAGGCTTTTATTTTTGAAAAGCTTTTTACCGAAGAAGCCTATATCGTCCGTGTCGCCCAATGCGACGTGCATTGCAAGGTACGCAAGCCCATACGGAAGTATAAACGGCAAAAGGTGAAACCTGTCGTCCACGCAGTGGCTGAAATAAATTTTGCCGATATTTTCAGCCAGCCAGCCGATTGCCGACGTTATTATCATTACGAGAAATACGCACGCGGCGCGTTCGGATAAAGGTTTTTTGGTTTCTTCTTTCTGCATTGAAACTTCCTATTATTACGATTAGTATAGCACGAAGATAAAAAGATATTAGCCGCCGTGTATTTAATTTTGCGCTTTACATAAGCGGGGCGACAAGCTTTAAAATTTGAGCGGCAAGCTTTTTGATAGGGTTGCGCTTTATTTTATTTACGGGTGAGTTTGCCGAGAAAACCGAGTTGAAGTCTTCCTCGATATCATTTAAAACCTGCGTATCATTCGTGAATACGCCGTTATCGTATTCGAGGTTAAACGAGCGCATATCGAGGTTAGCAGAGCCGACGGACGCGCAGGCTTCGCTTAGAATAACCTTGCCGTGCGCGAAGGCGTTTTCCGCAAAATAGATTTTCGCGCCGCTTTTAATAAGGCTTTGCGCGTTGGATAAGGTGACGTAGTATAAGAACTTCCAGTCGGGTACGGTCGGTAAAACGAGTCGCACATCCACTCCCGATTTTGCTTTGCTTTTGATTGCTTTTAAAAACGCTTTGTCGGGCGCGAGGTAGGGTGTGAATATGTACAGCTTTTTCTGCGCGCTTTTAATCATTTCAAGGTAGACTTCGCGGCAGATACTTCCATCGTATTCGGGGCCGCTGAAATACGGCACGGTTACGGCGCAGTTTTCTTGCGCGACGTCTGTTTGCGTTGCAAGATAATTTTTGGTGGCGGTCTTTGTTTTCGCGCAGACGTCCCACTGTCGGATAAACGCAAGCGTAAGCGCGTCGGTACACTCTCCGTCAAGGCGGATACCCGCGTCCTTCCACTCGCCTTTTACGTTGCACGCGTTCACGCACTCGTCGGCAATATTGCAGCCGCAAACATACGAGGTTTGTCCGTCCACCACCACGATTTTTCTGTGGTCGCGGAAGTTAAGTCCGAAGCTGAAAAGGCTTACGGGCGGCGCAAATTTTTTTAAATTTACTCCGCCTTTTTTCAAGCGGTTTATTGCCTTGGGGCTGACCGTGCCGAGGCTTCCCACCCCGTCGTATATAAGCCTTACCTCTACACCCGCCGAAGCCTTGCGGCTTAATATATCGGTTAGCCTTTGTAAAAGCTTTCCGTCGGCGATTATGAAAAATTCTATGAAGATAAATTTTTCCGCGCTTTCAAGGCGGTTGAAAAAGTCTTCGAAAAAGTCGGTTGCCGAGGAAAAATATTTAAGACCTGCGCCGAAATACGGCGGACAGTCCGCCGAACTATAAAGGTAATTACAAATATCTTTTACAGCGGTCGGGGCGTCGGGTTCAATAAATTGTTTATTGAATTTGCGCGTGCGCATAAACGCGGCTTTATGCTTTTTCAGCCTTATGAAAAGGCACACGGGTTCTGCGGCGAGGAAATAAATTATATAGCCCGAGCCGCAGGATAAAATTAATAGCACAAGCCAGCTTATTTTTGCGTTTACCGTCTTTTTAAAAGCAACCGCAAGCACGCAGCACAGCGCGGTCAAGCCGAGCGATACGAAGAAAAATATTTTGCAAAAATACGCGGCGACGGCGTAAGCGGACAAAATTAAAACTGCTTGCAGAGCAAGCAGAATATAGGTAGACAATACCGTTGCCGTACCCGAAATTTTACCATAGGTTTTTACGCGGATATTTTTGCGCTGTTTTACGCACTCCCTTTTCCTTCGCATACGACAATTATATATTAAATTAAATTTTTGTGCAACCTGCGCCGCGCTATTTGACGTTTAAAAATTTATCGGTGATGGAAAGAATTTCGTCTGCGTACTTTTTCTTGCGTGCGTTTAAAACCGCTTTGTAAATGAAGTAGTCGGCAATAACGAGCGCGATACCAGCAAGCCCCACCACTACGCCGAGAGGAACTAAATTCACTTTCAGTTCGAAAACGTTCATCGCAAAGCACATACCGACGCCGAGCATAAGCGTTCCCAAAATTCCTAAAACGGCGGCTAAAAACTGCACGGGAAACTTCACTCTTTTATCGAGGGCGCGAAGTTTTTCTATCGCATTTTCCTCGCTCGTCTTTACAGACTTTTCGAGTGAGTACCTGCGGCGGATTTCCTCCGCTTCAATCCGTTCTGCCTCCGTCGGCGCGGAATAAGTATAGTCGAATTTATCTTCACTCATTATCTTGTTCCTCCCATTTTAAAGTGGTTAACTTGCGAGCCGCGTTTATAATCATGAACGCGCCCAAGGCGACTGCGAAAGCGCACACTACTCCGCCCGTAGCCGCGTTTGCCCAGCGGACGTCCGCACCGCTGTCGAACGAGGCGAACATTGCAGTCTGCAACGCGAGCACGGAAACGAACGCGTCTGCAAGGTCAATGTCGCTTGTAGTACGCAGAATAAAATCGTTTTCCTTGTTCGCGCGCACAAGGTGAATTATCGCCATGGTTATTTTATAGAAGGTGTATGCCGCCGCCGCGTAGATTAAGAACCCTGCGTGGCGGAAGGTTTTTCCGTCGCAAACAAGCTGCACGACCGCACCCGATAACGCAAGCGACAAAACGACGAGCATTATCCCAGAAGCCAGGTAAATTATAAGCTTGTTCTTTTCAAAGCTTTTGCTTTCCGTAAGTTCCCTGCGCCTGAGCTTCACTGCGCCGAGAGCCGCGCCACCACGCATAGTGCTTAGAATTATATAGTAGATTGCGAGCGAGCCGAACCACACCGACGAAAAGACTGCGCCGAGTACGCCGTTATAGACCGCGTACGCGACGTTGAGCGCGAACGATAAAGTAAACGCCGTAATTCGGCGGAAGCCGAAGTCGCTTTTAAGTTTTTTTGCCGTAGCGTGCAGTTTATATTTAAGGCTCATTTTAAACCTTTTAATTTTACGGTGAAGGTACTGCCCTCCCCTACCTTGCTGGAAACGGAAATTTCACCGCCCAGAATATCTATTACGCGCTTGACCATTGCAAGTCCCAAGCCGTTGCCTTCCTGCGCGTGCGAGGTGTCGCCCTGAAAGAATTTATCGAAGATATGTTCGCCCGTGCCGCTTGCAATTCCGCAGCCCGTATCCGAAACGGAAACGACGGCTAAACCGTTTTCATTTTTTAATGTAACGGTTATTGTGCCGCCCTCGGGGGTGAATTTTACCGCGTTGGAAATTAAGTTGTGCCAAACGGTTTCCAAAAGGCTTTTGTCCGAATACAAACAAATCTCGTCAATGTCGCAGTCGAGTTGAAGGTTTTTATTGTCTATTACTTCCTCGAAGTCGAGTATACATGCCCTCAGCTCTTCGGCTAAATCGAATTCCTTTAAATCGGCGGCAACGTTGCTGTGTTCGAGCTTGTTCAATTTTAATACGTTGACCACCAAGTCTGAAAGGCGCTTGGACGCGCCGATTAAAGTTGAGATATACTTTTCCTTGGTTTCGTTATCGAGCCCGCCTTTTTTGAGTGCGGCGGCGTAGTTGGAAATTACCGAAAGCGGCATTTTAATTTCGTGCGAGACGTTGGATATAAAGTCGGAATTCATCATCTCGGTTTTGGCAAGCTCCGCCGCGAGAGAGTTCAAATTTTCCATTATGATATCGTACTCGTCGTAAGCGTTGTACGCGTGGCGCGGCGTAAGTCTTACCGTGTAATCGCCGTGCGCCATAAGCGCGGTTGCGGAAGCAATTTCGTCGGTGATTTTTCCGTCGATAAATCTTCTCCTCAGATAGTCCAAAAGCGTGCAGAGCGAGGCAAGCGCTAAAACTACGGCAAGCATAATTGCGGCTATTGCGCCGGCGTTCATATCAGCGACTAACGTGTAAACGAGCACGGCGCAAGTCGTTACCGCCGCAACGCTTATGAAAAACATAAAGTATCCGAACGGTGAAAAGTTGCGCCTTTTCATTTAAGTACCGCCTTGTATCCCAAGCCGTGAACGGTGACTATTTCAAAGCCCGTGCAGCGCGAGGTCTTTTCGCGGAGCTTCGCCATATACACGTCAACCGTCCTCGAGGTTGCGGACGAGTCGAAGTCCCAGAACTCCGCCATAAGCTGCGAGCGCGTGAAGGTCTTTTTGGGGTAGGATAAGAATTTGAAAAGCAAATCGAATTCGCGGACGGTCAAAGCAAGTTCTTCGTCGTCTATATATGCGGTGTGTTCATCCTTGTTCATTTTGAAGTTGCCGATATTAATCTCGCGGCTTTCCTCTATGCCTGCGCGGCGAAGTACCGCGGCAACGCGCATTATAAGCTCGTCCAAGTCGAACGGCTTTACGAGATAGTCGTCGACGCCGAGCTTGAAGCCGAGCTGTTTCGAGGGCTTATCTGAAAGCGCGGTCATAAATATCACGGGTACGCGCTTGTCGTTTTCGCGCACGCGTTCGGCAAGGGTGAAGCCGTCGGCTTGGGGCATCATTACGTCGGATAGAACGAGCGAGTATTCGCCGTTTTCAAACTCCTCTATTGCCTGTGCGCCGTCGTAGCAAGCAGTGGGCGCGTAGCCGCTTGCAGTAAGATACGAGCAGACGAGTTTGTTTAAGTCCTTATCGTCCTCCGCTACGAGAATTTTAATCATACTTCACCTCCGTTTTGTATAATTTTACCGTGCGATTGTTATGAAATAGATAATGAAATGTTAAAGTTTTGTAAAAGCAGCTTTATTTTAGCAGACAAAGCGGCATTTTGCAAGAAAAATTTGTAATTTGCGGCGAAGCGGCGGGATATTGACAAGGGCGGATAATTTGTACTATAATATAGCGGCAATGAAGCTTGAAAAATTTACGGACGTTAGCTTGAAGATTCTGACGTGCGTGCTTTGCGCCGTGGCGTTTTTGCTGACGTTTACCGTATCCGACTATTACATATTCAACCGCATAGGTTTCGACGAAGGGGAATTCAATTTCTTCTTCGTGCTTTCGCAGTGGGTTAAAAAGTCGGGGCTTCTTTTAATACCCCTGGCGGTGTACTTGAACAAGAAAAGCTGTGCGGACATTGCAAAGTACGTTTTGCCGATGTTCGTTATAATTTCCTGCTTCGTGCCCGACGGGTTTTTTACGGCAACTTCCGTAACCGCGGACAGCTCGCCTGCGGAGCTTGTGTACGCGCATATAAACGAGTTTTTACCCAAGGCGGCGAATATCACTTTTTTCTATTTTTCGAACTTTTTATACCTTGCAATCTGCGCCCTGCTGTTTGTAAAACACGGCTATAAGGTAAGCGCAAAAAGCTTTGTATACCTTCCGTTTGCGTTTTTAGCGTGTACGCCGCTGAACATATTCGAAAACTTTTTCGATATTTCAAAAATTCCGCAGGGAAGCTTTTTAAGGTTTTCAAACTTTTCCCTTTGGCATTTCCTTGCGGTTTTGTGCCTTGGCGGCGTTACAGTCGGGGCGTACTATTTCCTTAAAAACAAAGACCGCCGCTTGCAGGACGATTTCCTTTTGGCGGCGGCGATAGTTTTACTCATACAGTATCACAGTAAGGATTCCGTGATTATGGGCGACGGGTACAACGTTTACCACACGGTGTTTGCGTGCGTGCCGCTGTTTATCTGCAACCTCGGCGTGTACGTCGTGTGCATTACTATAATTTTAAAAAAGAGAGTTTTATATTCCATTTCCTTTTTCGTACACGCGGCGGGGGCGCTTTCAGTGTTCTTCTACTTCGGAAAAGAGGAAATGAGCAATTACGGAATTTTTTGCAGTTATTCCATTTTGTATTTCACGTTTACGCACTGCATACTGTTCGCCCTTGCGGTTTTGCCGACCGCGCTGGGGCATTACAAATTCAGGTTTAAAGACGCGATAATTCCGCTTGTGTACTACCTTGCGGTGGTGATTATTGCGGCGGTTGCAAGCGCGCTTGTGACCTCGGCTTCGATGAGTTTTTCATACAACGGCTATACCTTGCAGGAGGGCGAGTGGCTTTTGCCGAACTATGCTTTCACGCAGGAAAACCCCTTCCCGTTCACCGTGCCGTTTATAAAAATAAGAATATGGAAGTACGATTTAAGCCTTTTGTACGTTTTGGGGCTGTACGCGTTTTACGTGGGAATTTTCGCGACGATGAACGCGCTGTACTTTCTGTTCCTCGCCGTGCGGAAAGCCGTGCTTAAAAGGTTCGATAAAAAGCCCGAGGCAGACGGAGAAAACCTTGCACAAAGCGAAGCCGCCGTATCGCAAGCTTTCGAAAGCGAGGAAAACGACGGTTAAAGGTTGATTTTACGCGTTGCGACGGAGTTCACGAAAGATATATCGTGTTCGACGAAAACAAGCGATATGCCCGAAGATAAAACCGCGTCCTTTAAGCGTTCGCGCGAGGAAATATCGAGATAGTTCAACGGCTCGTCCCAGATATATAAATTTGCTTTTTCGATAAGGCTGCGTGCAAGCGCGGCTTTTTTCTTTTGCCCCTCGGAAAAGAGATTGACGGGGCGCGTGAAGTCCTTGCTGTCGAAGCCAAACTTCGAAAGTATCGCCTTGTAATAGCCTTCCTCTATTCCGTAGATTTCAGCGTATTCCGAAAGCGTGCCGAAAAAAGTAAACTCCTGCGGAACGTAGGAAATTTTAAGGCGGGGCGAAATATCGCGCAAGCCCACGAAATTTTCAAGCACGCCCGCGATTAATTTTAAAAGCGTGGTTTTGCCTGTTCCGTTTGCGCCCGTAATAGCTACGCGCTCGCCCTCGTCGATTTTGAAGTTCAAATTCTCGAACAGTGTTTTTGTCTGCGTTTTTACGGTGACGCCTTTCAGTTCGGCAAGGCGGCTTTTGAAAAATTTTTCGGGAGTAAGTTTAAGTTCTTCCTCCTCCTTAAAGCCCTTTAAAAGCTCGCGGATTTCGGTTTCGGCTTTATCGCGCCTGTCCTGCACGCTTGCCGCGCGCTTTTGCATTTTTGCCGCCTTTGCGCCGAGGAAGCCGCGGTCTACCGCCGCGTACTTTGCTTTTTCGTTGCCGCCGAATTTCTGGCGTTCTGCCGCGTCCGCCCAATTTGAGGTGCGTTCGGCAGATTTTTTAAGGCGCTTGCTTTCGGCTTCGAGCGACTGTTTTCTGACCGCGTCTGCCTGACGCTGTTTCGCCGCTTCCTCGCCGTAGGTTTCAAAATTTCCGTGAATTAATTTCGCGCCCGTGCTTTCAAGCGCGAGGACGTGGTCGCAACAGCCGTTTAAAAAAGCTTTGTCGTGGGACACGACTATGAAGCCCTTTTTTGCGGAAAGGTACTTTGCAACCTTTTCGCGCCCTAGAATATCTAGGTGGTCGGTCGGCTCGTCCAACAGTGCGAAGCCGCCGCGCGCAAAGGTTACGGCAAGAAGGAATTTTGTCTTTTCGCCGCCCGACAGGGTTTTATACGGACGGTATAAAATTTCCGCGTCCATACCCAAAAGATTAATCTCGCGCTCGATTTCCCAAAGCTCGGCTTCGGGCGCGGCTAAACATGCGGCTTCGTATGCGGTTTGCTCGGGGTTTGATATTTCAAACGGAAAGCGGTTGAAGCCGACCGTCGCGGAAATTTGTCCTCTGCCCTTAATATCGCCACACAAAAGCTTTAAAAGCGTAGTCTTGCCCGCGCCGTTGTCACCCGTCAGTGCAAGCCGCCAATCGGTATCTAAATTCAAGTTCAGATTTTCGAATACGGAGGAAAGCCCGCCCGCGTAGGAAAAGCTTAAATCTTTAATTATTATTGCGGACATCGTTTCCTCCTTAAAAAATAATTCCGCAGAAAACTGCGGAATTTCGTCTTTACTGTGCGGTGCGCTTGGGCGGTTGCGGCTGCGCGTTGTGACCGTAAGCCTTGACCGATTCGGCTATGTTGTGCATATGGTCGCCTATGCGCTCCATACTGACTGCAAGCTGTAAGAAAAGCGAGCCTGCTTCCGCGGTACATTCGCCGTCGTTCATACGCTGAAGGTGCATTTGCTGCATCAGCTCGTTCATTCGGTCGGTTTCGGCTTCCTCCCTCTCTACGTCGGGGATAAAGCTTAAATCGCTATGTTCGAACACTTCGCAGGTGTACTTATATAGGTTGGTTATGTGCAAATCCATTTCGCGGATTTCCTCGCGCGCTTTTTCGGTGAAGTCAACTTTATCCTCCGCGGCTTTCTGGGCGAACTCGCATATGTTTTCCGCGTAGTCGCCTATTCTTTCCAAGTCGGAAGAAACGTGATAGAATGAGCTTATCTTCTTTTCGTCGACCTCGGAAATTTCCTGCAATGACAACTGCACAAGATATGAAATTATATATTTGTGCATTGCGTTGATTTCGGTTTCGGTTTCGTCGAACTGCTTACGGCTCGAGGTGTCGCCCGTGAGAAGCATATCAAGTGAAAGCTTGTAGTTTGCGAAGGCTTCGCCGCCGAGTTTTAAAAGCTGTTTTCTCACTTGCCCGACCGCTATTGCGGGAGTTTTTAAGAAACGCTTATCAAGAGTTTCGACGTAGCCTGCGGCTTCGCCCTTCTTATCGGGAACGAGCAGGCATGCGAATTTGACTAGGTATTTGACAAACCCGACCAAAAGCGCCGTGGTTATCAGGTTGAACACCATATGGAAAATGGCTATCTGCCACGAAATATCTTTGATAAACGACTGCAAGAATTTTGCTATTCCGCCCGAAACCGCCGGAACGGAAAGAGGTATCATAAATATTACGCCGCCGATAAGGTTAAAAAGAAGGTGAACGACCGCCGTTCTTCTTGCGTTTACGCTCGTGCCCATTGACGACAAAAGCGCGGTGACGCACGTGCCGACGTTAGTGCCAAGGATTATGAACATTGCCATGGGCAAAGATATAAGCCCCGAAGTGGAAAGCGAAATTACTATCGCGGTGATTGCCGCCGAGGACTGCATAAGTCCAGTCAATACCGCGCCCAATATGAACAGCACGGGTATTTCCCAACTTAAAACCTCTTTACCGAGGCCTATCGCCACGAACATTTTTTTGACTGCTTCGGCAATGGGGTTTAAGACTGCGACGCCGTCTTTGACTATATACTCGGTCATAAGTCCGCTGACCGACGAGGACATAACGTTCATACCGATAAAGATAAGACCGACGCCCTGAAAGATAGAGCCTATCCTCTTTATCCTGTCCTTTTTACTTATCATCGCCATCAATACGCCGACGAAAGCCAAGAACGCGAAAATCGAGGTTATCGAAAGGTCGGCGCCAGTCGTGGAAATTGCGGATATGAACGCCGTAATCGTCGTACCGATGTTCGCGCCCATAATTACGGGAACAGCCTGCATGAGCGTCATTAACCCGACGTTAACGAAGCCGATAATCATGACCGTGGTCGCAGACGAGCTTGTTACTATTGCCGTGACCGCGGTACCCGTTAAAACGCCGCGGAAACGGTTTTTGGTGGCTTTGCCCATCAATCTTCGCATAGGCTTGCCCGCCGCTTTTTCAAGGTTGCTGCCCATGACGTTCATACCGACTATGAACGCGGCAACACCGCCCAATAAAAGCAACAGGCTGTTTATAACCGTCAATACGTTTGATGTGCTTAATGCCATTAAAGACGAAGCCATAAATTTAATATATTCTCCTGAACGTAGCGCAGAAGCCCAAAGCTCTGCAATAATATTGTAACAGCTAAATAACAGCGTGTCAAATGAAATTTTAAATCTTGCTCCGCATATTCGTTTGCAAAATTTTGACCGTTTTATTACAATATAAGCGTTATGTTTAATATAGTTTTGGTTGAACCCGAAATTCCGCAGAACACCGGAAATATAGTGAGGACCTGCCACGCGACGGGGTGCAGATTGCACCTTGTAAAGCCGCTGGGCTTCGAGATAAGCGACAAGCATTTAAAGCGCGCGGGCCTCGATTACTGGGACGAGGTTGAAATTTTATACTACGACAGCTTTGACGAGGTTTTGGAAAAACACCCCTCCTCACGCTTCTTTTATTTTACCACAAAGGGGCTTACGCGACATAGCGACGCGAAGTTCGAAAGCGGCGATTTTTTAGTGTTCGGCAAGGAAACCAAGGGACTGCCCGAAGAGCTTTTAAAGGAGCATAAAAACGAGTGTCTGCGTATTCCCATGATAGGCGAAACGAGAAGCTTAAACCTTTCAAACTCCGTTGCTATTGCCGTTTACGAGGGACTGAGGCAACTCGATTTCAAAGGCTTTAAAACCGAGGGTGCGCTGCACCGTTTGAAATGGGAGTAAGTGCTTTACATTTTTAAACTATTAATGTATAATACTTATTATGAAACTTGATAAAATCGTGGTTGCAAGCGGCAATGCCGGCAAGATACGCGAAATCCGCGAAATTTTTACGGGCGTTGAAATTGTTTCTATGAAAGAGCTGGGCTTTGACGGCGACATAGACGAAACGGGCAAGACGTTTAAAGAGAACGCTAAAATCAAGGCGAAATTCATTGCCGAGAAATTTAACGTTGCGGCTTTGGCGGACGATTCGGGGCTGTGCGTGGAAGCACTGCACGGCGCGCCGGGGATATACTCCGCCCGCTTTTCGGGCGAGGGCGACAAGGCAAACCGCGAGCTTTTATTGAAAAGACTTCAAGGTATTTCCGACCGCAAAGCTTACTTCGAGAGTGCGGTGTGTCTGTACCTGCCGAGCGGCAAGACCTACTTCGGCGAGGGCAGAACTTACGGCAATATTTTGCAGGAAGAGATAGGCACTAACGGTTTCGGGTACGACTGTCTGTTCTTTTCCGACGATTTGAAAAAGAGCTTCGGGCTTGCGAGCGCCGACGAGAAAAATTCGGTATCCCACCGCTACCGCGCGCTTTGCGATTTGAGGAAAAAGCTTTGAAAACGATTATCGTGCTTTCCGACACGCACGGAAACAGAAACTTTTTCGATACCGTGGGCACGGTGCTTGCGGAAAGCGATTATATAATTCACCTCGGCGATACCTCGGCTGACGGCAGGGAAATTTTGAAAAAGTACCCCGACAAGACGGTTGTTATAAACGGCAACTGCGACCCCTTTAAGCTGGGCGATAACGAGAAAGTTTTAGAAGTCGAGGGCGTGAAAATTTTCGCCTGCCACGGTCACAGGTATTCGGTGAAGCAGACGCTTGCAAAGCTTGCGGCGCGGGCGAAGGAATTAAATTGCAATATCGCGCTGTACGGGCATACGCACGACGCGCGTGAGGACGAAATTGACGGCGTGACGCTTTTAAACCCCGGTACGGGAAGCAGGTATTCCCAGAAGAGTTATCTTTATATAGTAATTAACAGCGGAAAGTCCGTGCACAAAATCGTGCCCGTGACTTAAAACGCAAGAGGAAAATATGAAATTCAAACACTCCTTCCACGTGTTCGTGGACAACTTTTCGGTAACGTATAAGCACCTTTTATACAGAATGGTCGTGATGCTGATTGCGGCGGGTTTGTACATTGCGGTGCTTCACCCTATCATTCATAAAATTACGGGCTCGGCGCACTGGCAGTCGATAATGGAAGGCGTAAAAGCTTTCCTGAAAAACCTTGTCGAAGGTCACCCGACGGAATTGGGGCAGGCGACCGAGCAGATTAAGGAAAGCTTTAAGGCGCTGTTGACCTACATTTCGCAGAACGCGGCAAAGGTTGCGTGGACGATTATCGGCGTGATTGCCGTACACCTTGTGGAAAAGTTCTTCTCGGGACTCGGCAACTACGCTATGGCAGCGGTAATTAACGACAAGATGGCGCTTCGCGCTCAGTCCCCCTACATTTTAACGCTCATTAAAAATTTAAAGGAAGCGTGCATTTACAACCTCATTTACGCGCCCCTTTCTATTCTTTACGACGTTATCTGCTTCGGAAGCTTGGGACTTCTGTTCTTCAAGGCGATGTCGTTTTTGTACTTCCCCTTCCAGATTTTCCTTTTCGTGACGCTCGTCGTGGTTGCTATTTCCTTTAAAATGGTATTCACTTCCGACTGGTTGGCCGCGCTTATCCGCGGCAAGAAGGGACAGAAAAAATCCTTCCTTTACACCTTTGACAGAAGGCGCAAAAACACCTTCAACGTGCTTTCGAATTTCGTTGTTTTAATACTTCTGATAATCGCCATAAACGTCGCTGCAATACTGTTTACGTTCGGCGCGGCGGGGCTTATCACCGTACCTTCGAGCTATGCGATTTTGGTTTGCTTCGAGTTCGTGAACTACTACGACAGGGA
>CAMWPZ010000001.1 GCA_947176305.1 uncultured Clostridia bacterium | reverse complement strand
AGCGTCACCTTGCCAAGGTGAATGTCGCGGGTTCGAATCTCGTCTCCCGCTCCACGAAATTCTGCCGCACTGTTTTTTTATCCCCTCGTCGGGGTACGGCGCTATAGCCAAGTGGTAAGGCCAGGGTCTGCAAAACCCTCATCCCCCGGTTCAAATCCGGGTGGCGCCTCCAAAACAACGCCTTGGCGCACAGCCAAGGCTTTTCTTTTTTGATTAATATACCCGCTTGCGGTTTCTCGGCAACCTCGCCCCTCACCCGCTTCCAGCGGTTTGCTTACCCAAAAATTTAATAACTTCGCTTGTGTGGCGGAATAGGCAGACGCAAGGGACTTAAAATCCCTCGGTGTAACAGCCGTATCGGTTCAAGTCCGATCACAAGCACCATAAAAGGCAGCGCTTCCCGCGCTGCCTTTTTTGTATAGCTGATAAATAGAACTCTCATAAGAGAGTTGAGATAGCAAGACTTAACAAGGAAGAGCAAATGATTTCAGAGAACCACGATTTCAATTACGAATTCTTTCATCAAAAAGCAGGAAAGTTTAATAATCGATTCGGAGAAATTCCTTCCGAAGATATATATTTTTATAACCACAAAAAGGCAAATCTATTATCCGAAGAACAAGCGAAAGAACTTATTGACGAATTACTTGCTTAAATAGAAAACATAAGGTGTGGAGCAAATCCACACCTTTTTTATTGTAAATAACCAGTTGCAAATGTGAGACGTTTAAATATTATCCTAAGCAGGATAATGGCAATGCCACAATGTGGTATTGCCGACCCGTTCGCTTCGCTCACTTCAAACAAGCGGGAAATCCGTTTTGATTGGTACATAAAAAGTTAGACTTTTTAAACGGGTGAGTGGTAAATACGATAGTTAGACAAATCTAAATGCTATATGTTTTATATATATCTATTTAATCCGCTTTCATATAATGTTCGGAATTTGTCCCTCAACGACTTCGGTTCCAATATTTCGGCTTCGCCCGCAAAGCGGAAAAAGAAATATTGGGCTTGTCTTTCCGAACAGCGGAACACGAATACGTCCTCGGCGTCTTTGCCGTTGCTTTTGTGTTCAACATCTATGTGCATGGGGCGGTGCATTACTGAATACAAGTAATGCGAAATACCTTCAGGTGTGAGCCTAACCTTTACTGTAACTTCGTCTTCGTTAACAAATGTGGGTCCGAATTCAGCCAGTTTTTCTGATATTTCTTTAAAACGGAATTCCGATAGAGGACTTGATTTTTTTCTCTCCGCATTCACTTCTTTAATTCTCGATAAGCGGAGCGACATAAGCCCGTCTTTATCGTCGATGCAGATTAAATATTGAAAAGTGCCTTCTTTAGCGGGTGCAATACAAATAGGCGATACTGTGTAAAAAAACTTTGTATCATGTGCGTAAGTTATACAAAGTTTTCTACTTTCTGAAATAGCAGTTAATATAGGTTTTATAACGCTGTTTTTTAAAACAAGTTTTTCACGTTCTATAAATGGCAGCCGTGCATACGTTTCAAGCAGACATTTTATAAACTGCGGACACTCGAATTTTTTATCCCACGGCCCGCCGGTATATCTTATATTTCTCTTATAAGGATGGGTTGGGCTGCTTATTGAATTGAAATTATTTTTGTTCAATCTAAGTAAATAGTAATTTCCATCGCGCCCGTTCAGTAAATTAAGATTTAACTCAAATTCGCCCTCATAGTTTTGTATAAGCATATTTATAAATTGGTTTTTAGTCCAATGGTCGTCTGACGAGGCTTCGAAAATTTTTAGGTCGCTTTGGAAAATAACTTTTTTCGCCAAATCGGTAAGATTAATGCGTACGCGGTCCCCATTTTGAGTAAAATCTATGCAGTTTTCCGCCATTTGTAAGCTCCTTTAAAATATTTGTTACCGATATGGTAACAAATATTGTTATAAAATGCAATTAAATGGGCGTTTTGGTTACAAAATAGTTCAAATTTGTCTGAGACATAACAGTATATCGAATGATATAATATACTTGTAACTTTGAGGAGGACAAATATGAATAAATATTTCGCAGTAGAAACTAAATGCGGGCATGTGGGGAAAAGTAAATGTATTTATATTTGGTTTGCGGTAAAGGCAGAAAACGGAAAGGTTGCCGCCGCTAAGGCGCGCGAATTTAAACGCGTTAAGCATCATCATAAATACGCGATACGGGAGGTGCGGGAGATTTCGTTCGGGGAGTATATTCAGCTACAGCTTGCAAACGCCAACGATCCGTACCTGCATTGCAAAAACGTTCAGCAGCAACGCAGGCTGAACAATCTGGAAGAACGTATTGAAGAAGATGAGTACATACTTTCTGGGGGAAATAAGCAAGTTCCCAACAGGGATACGGCTTATCTGTTAAAGAAAAACGCAATTCAGACAAAGGAAGCTATTCGTCGGATACAGGAAGATTATTACGACGACTATATTGCGGTTTAAGGTAATTTATGGTATATTATATAGGCGATACTCACTTCGGCGATAATCGAATAATGAAGCTTGCGGACAGGCCGTATAGCTCCGCTGCGGAAATGGACAACGATATGATTCGCAAATGGAACCTCCGGGTCAAAGCAGGCGATACCGTTTACGTTTTAGGGGACTTCGCTTTCGACGACACTTCCGCACAGGTAATTGAAAAATTACAGGGCAGAAAGGTTTTGTTGCTCGGAAACCACGACGAAGCTCTGACGCTTGCAACGTTGCGTAAGTTTGACTGCGTTAAAACCATTGACACGGTTAACGACTGTAAAAGAAGCGTGTGCTTGTGCCACTATCCGTTGTTGAGCTATAACAACTCGGTTTACGGCGGATATCACGTCTTCGGGCATATTCACAATAATCCGAACGACAAAGCGTTTTATTTACAAAGACAACTGCCGAACAGTTTTAATTGCGGGGCGGACGTTGTAGGGTTTACGCCGAGGACGCTGGATGAATTGATTGCGTTCAGAAAAGAAGGGAAAATATGAACGATAAAATAGTTTTATTCGACTTATTCGATACGTTGTTAATAAAGGTTTGGTTTGATTACGATAAAGCATTGAATTATCTTTCGGACAAGTATTTCGGTTGCAAGGACGAGATGCTCCGACTTGCAAAGGAATACCGCGAAAAGTATATGTTAAACCGTAACGAAACCCACCTGGAAACAAGTTTTTGTGAACAACTGAAATATTATGAAAATCACCTCGGGATAAAATTAAGCAAATCTTATTCCGAGGTGGAATGGGAAACTTTTTCAATATGCCGGCAGGAAAAGATTGCCGATGGAGCAAAAGAGTTGCTTACATACCTGAAAGAACACGGATATAAACTTGCCGTGCTAAGCAACAGCATCTTTTCTTCTGCAACATTAAAAAAGTATTTGGACAATTTCGGTTTATTGTCATTCTTTGACGACGTTATTTCGAGTGCGGATATCGGATACAGAAAACCTTCCCCGAAGGCTTTTAACGCAGTGCTTGAAAAATTTGGTATTAAGGCAAACCGTAACGTATACTTTATCGGGAACAAAACCGATAAGGACTATGACGGCGCGAAAGCAGCCGGACTGACTCCTATTTTGGTCACAGACCAACCGCTTTTAGAAATTAAGAATTTTTTTGAACGTACATATCTCTATGTAAACTCTATATCCACACGCGAATCTTTGGTGGACGGGCCGGGGTTAAGAACGGTAATATATTTTCAGGGTTGTAAACGCGCTTGCACGGACTGTCATAATCCTTCTACCTGGACGCTGTCGGAAGGGAAAAGATATACGGTTAAAGAACTCGCTAATATAATCAGGAAGAAAGTAACAAACAAGAAAATAACATTATCCGGAGGCGAGCCTCTTTTGCAGGCAAGCGCGATTACAAACTTATTAGAGGAATTAGCCGATTTTGATATTTGCTTATACACGGGCGGTTTGCTTGATGATATTCCGCAGGCAATTAAAAAAAGGCTGCATTATGCAAAGGTCGGCGCATTCGATAATACATGTAAATCGACTGTAAAACCTTTTGTTGGGTCGAAAAATCAAGAATTTATAAATTTACGGAGCGAGGAATGAAACAGATTTCTAACGAAAACGCCGCCAACCGCACGAGCTATGTGGGAGAAGTTTACGGGGTCGGGGAGAAAAAAGTTAAAAACGATATTTTAAACTCATTGCCGGCGGAATGGGCGAACCTGCACAGAGAAGGTTATATCCATATCCACGATCTGGACGCATACGGCAAAACGTATAACTGTCTGACGTTTGATTTTTTGCGGAATTTCCCGTACGGGCAGTTTGACGGATTAACCGACACCGCAAAAATAATTCGGCTTTTCGGTTACATAAAGACGCTGTTTGCCGATATGGGGAACGAGCAGTCAGGCGGAATGGCGTTTGCAAATTTCGATAACGAAATAGCAGCCGTTTATAACAATCTCGGGGTGCGTGACAATACTCAGAACCGTGAGATTACGGCGGAATGTATTGCCGACCTGCTTCTCTGGTGCAACAATACGCACACGCGTATGGGGCAGACAAGTTATTACGTAACCTTGAATATCGGGCTCGCAAATTCTGAATTTGCAAGGTTTATCGCGTATTCGGTTATAGACGAATTTGAAAAGCTAGGCTCAACCGTGTTTAAACCGAATATCGTTTTTAAAGTGGCGCAGGGCATTAACCGGTATGAGTCCGACAAAAATTTTGATTTGTTTCAGAAGGCGCTTTTATGTACGGCAAAGAAAATGATACCTACATATCTTCTTTGCGACTGCCCTCAGGACAGGGCGGTACCGCCTGAAAAGCTGTCGGTTATGGGATGCAGGACGCGCGTTGTAGCCAATATATTTGGAGAACAGACAGCTATCGGCAGGGGAAATATAGCAAATATAAGTATCAACTTGCCGCGGCTTGCTTTGGAAGTTGAATGTGATTTTCCGAATAAGACGACAGAGGAAAAAATTCTGCAATTAAAAAGGAAATGGGAAAAGATTGCCTATCTTGTTACGGAAATTTTAATTGACCGTTACAACAAAATCTGTGCAATGGATAGCACGGATTTCCCTGTAAATTGTAAAAGGCAGATGTGGTGCGCGGCTTTTGAAAACGTGAAAGAAGTATTTAAGCACGGCACCTTGTCTATTGGTTTTATTGGGCTTTCCGAAATGATAGAAATTATTACCGGAAATAGATTTTATGCGGAAGAGCAATCGTATGAATTAGCGCTTGATTTTGTTAAATTTATGCGTGGTTATTGCGATGCGCAATGTAAGGGACGAAACCTGAATTTTTCATTGCTTGCTACGAGCGGTGAGCTGATAAGCGGAAGATTTCTTGAAATGGACAAGCCGTTATTTCCTTTAAAAGCAAAAATATTTGAAAAAGGTTTTTACACAAACTCCTTCCACGTCAATGTTGACAGCGGGATTTCGGCAAGAGAAAAGCTTAGAAAAGAAGGTCCGTTCCATGTCCTTTCAAACGGGGGAAGCATCTCGTATATCGAACTGAACGAGGCACCTATCGGAAATGACGAGGGACTGCGAGAGCTTGTAGAAGAAGGTATAGTCGCAGGCGTGCGGTATCTGGGGGTTAATTTTCCGCTTGATTCCTGCAACGAATGTCATTCAAGCGGTGTATTCGATATTTGTCCTGTTTGCGGAAGTAAAGCCGTAACGCATATTCGTCGTGTAAGTGGATATCTTGAAATTTTAGACGGATTTACAAACGGCAAAAAGAACGAAGCGAAAACAAGGACTAGCAATTAAGGAGGTAGTTATGCATATAGCAATTGAAGGAATAGATGGCGTAGGGAAGAGCACGGCGGCAAGAAATCTTGCGAATGAACTTGGCTTTTTGTTAATCGAGAAACCGTTACATTACTTATTCGATGCGGACGGAACGGAGGAAAACTATATTCGCATCCGTAACGAAGTCAACAAAAATAAGAATAAAGCTTTTACAGGTTGGTTTTACGGCTTAGGGAATATTTATCTCTACGAAAAATTTAAAGGACAGAATATAATTACAGACAGACACATTTTATCGAATTACTGTTGGAGCGGAGATGATTACACCGATTATATTTTTGATGCAATTTATAAGACCACGGGCGCGCCCGATTTTACTTTTTTAATTTACGCTGATCCTCAAGAAGTTGAAAAAAGACTAAAGAACCGCGATTTAAGCGATCCAGATTTGAAAAAAGTTGCGTATATTCCCACTGCTTACGAAAAAATGGGAAAAGTATTAAAAAGCTACAATATGCCCGGAATGTTAATTGATACTACCCGTTTAACGGAAGCCGACGTTGTTAGTACAATGAAAACAGAACTTATCAAAAGAGGAATTATCAATGGCTGAAAAAACGAAAGATACCTTGTTTATAGATATGAAATATATAATCTTATATCGAAAATTGGGTTATGACGAAATTGCTCCCGACGTTTTCAGGTATCAATATGACGATACGGATATCACGATTTATTCCGAAGAACAGCGCTTTGAATTTAAAGGCGAGAGCTATCCTTTACTTCAATATAAAGACTTTGTTTTGTTGGAGGCAATTGACCGCCTTCTTAAAAAGGGCTATCCCTCCGGTGCGGTTTCACTGAATTATTTTCCTTACGACGTCGCGATTTTACAGCCAAACGGCATTCTATATTGCGGCGTTTACGTGGCTGCATGGGGAAAAGATTATACTGCGCTTGTTTCGGGTTTTGTTAAAAAGACAAAAAAAATAGAGTGCTTATATACCTCTCAGCTTTCGGGCGGGCTTGTAGACTATCAGTCAAAAATTTTCGCTAACGGACAAGAATTTTCTCTTGGCATATTTGAAAAGTCGATAACTCAGTATAATCTTGTGTTTTGCACAATTTGCGACGATAGAAAGTATCCAGATGAGTTTTCAGTAAAAAACGGAGAGCTTTTAAAGTATCTCGGCAAAGATTCGGTGGTGAATATTCCCGAGGGAATTACACGTATAGGTACGGGAGCCTTTTGGAACAATCTTTTTATAGAGAAGGTTGTTTTACCGGAAAGCGTTAAATGCATATGCGGTGATGCCTTTGTATATTGTGAAAATCTTAAAGAAGTAAATATTCCGCAGAGTGTAAGCGAAATGGGAGACGATCCTTTTGCCGGATGTCTTGCAATCAAAATAGATAATCATAGCCCGTACTTCATTTGCGAGGACGGAGTATTGTTTGACGACAAAAAGAAATTCTTGATTCATTACACCGCAAGCAAACAGGATACGGAATATGTTATCCCCGAAACCGTAACGTGGATAGGTAAACACAGCTTTTATAAATGTGTAAATCTACGTTTAGTAACTATTACGAGGAACGTAAAGTTTATGGGAAACAACGCCTTTTCAGATTGCCGCAATATTAAACTCAGAAATGAAAGCGATTATTTTCACTATATTGACGGAGTGCTATACGATAAAAATATGACTACGTGTATGCACTACTCTATGGGTTCGGGTGTTAAAACCGTAAAGCTTGTTGATTCTGTCCGCACGATAGGTCGTAACTGTTTTTGGAACTGCGATATGATAGAAAAGATAATCATTCCCGCTTCCGTAAGGCAGATAGGATATAATCCGTTTGCAAATTGTAAAAACGTAGTGCTTGAAAATCATAGCCCTTACTATGCCGTTGTTGACGGAATTCTATATGACGCAACTGTCAGGGAAATGGTATATTGCCCTCCCACAGCGGCAAGAAGGGATAAAGTTATCGTTCCCGAAACTGTTGTAAATATCGGAAGAAGTGCATTTACGGGGTGCGATACATTAAAGGCGGTTGAACTGCCTAAGGGTTTGAAATTCATCAGCCGTAGCTCTTTTAGCGGTTGTACTGCATTAAAAGAAATACACATACCGCAATCGGTAGAGGAAATTGCCGATTGGTGTTTTAACGGTTGTACTTTACTTGAAAGGGCATACATACCCGAACATATCAAACTATTGCCAAATACGTTTAACGGTTGCAAAGCGGAGATCATCCGAATATGAAAAAGAAAATTATTCAAATCGGCGGAAATTTAAGGATAAACGGTATTTCGTCTCTCATTATGACATTGTATCGTAATCTTTATCAAGACTACGAATTTATCTTTATAAATACTGCCGAAGGTGAAGATTATTACCGTAAAGAAATTTTAGATCTCGGCGGTAAAGTATATGATATACCAGTCAAGGGGAAAGGACTTGCGCGCTCACTTCGGCAAGCAAAGGCTATTCGCAAGATAATTCAAAAAGAAAAACCCGATGCGGTATATTCTCATTATTATTCCAACAACGGTATCTACTTAAAGCAAGCATATTTGGAAAAAGTTCCTGTTCGCATTTCGCATTGTCATCAGGCGAATCCTAACGGATTATCATTCGGTAAGAGCATTGCTAAGCGTATTTCCAAACGAATGGTAGATAAATATGCAACACACAAGTTTGCTTGTTCGGACGCGGCAAGAAAATTCTTTTACGGTAACGGCGGCGAAGTAATTTACGATGCCGTTGATTACACCCGTTTCAAAATAAACCAATCGCGGGACGAGCTGATAAAAAAATACAAGCTTGATGCGACAAAAAAGTATTTCCTTTTTGTCGGTCGGTTTTCCAGACAGAAGAATATTGGCTTTTTATTACAGCTGTGCAAAGAGTTAAACGAAAACAAAGATATTACCTTTTTGTTTGTCGGACATGGCGATTTGCAAGACAGTATAGAAACCTTCATTAAAGCGAATTCACTCAATAATGTGCGGATATTACCGCCCGACAGTAATGTAGCCGAGTTACTTTCCTTATCTCACGCTTTACTGTTACCGTCTTTATACGAAGGGCTTTCCATAACACTTATTGAAGCACAGGCAGCAGGCGTAAAATGCCTTGCATCGGATAAAATCACGTCTGAAACGCAACTCGGGCTGATTGACTGTCTGTCGCTTGATAAATCGGTGTGGTTAAACAAGATTGCAGAAATCTCCGCAAATGAATTTGAACTTTTACCACAAAAAAGCGTCAGATTTGAAGATAAAATTCAGGCAGCGCTGTTTCGGGGTATATACGATAATGTCGATTCGGATGAGTGGATATTGCGTGGCAAAGAATATTCAATAGGCAGCAAACGCTTTTACCGTAGCAAAGAATTATCACTCGCAAGTTTTTATCGGGCGCATATGTTGGGAAACATTCGAGGGGCATTCTATTTCGCATTGGGTTGTTTTGAGGGTAACGGAATAGAGAAAGACAGAGAACGAGCGCAGAAATTAGTTGCGCCTATCGTCAATCAGACAGAAGCGTACGCAAAAGAAAATTGTCCTGAATATCTTGTTATCCTCGGTGATATGTATTCCTTTGGCTTGGGTAAAGAACAAAACTTTGAAACGGCGTTTGAATTGTATTCTCTTGCCGCCAAGCTCGGCAATCAGGAAGCGATGTGCGATTTGGGTTATATGTATCTTGTCGGACAAGGCGTCAATATGGATAAAGCGCTGTCCTCGCAGTGGTTTAAAAAATCTGCCGATTTAGGTTATGTGCATTCAATGAGGGATATTGGGCAGAATTATCTGAACGGAGACGGAGTTAGTCTTGATGCGGAGGAAGCGGTAAGGTATTTTAAAATGGCGTCAGAAAATAATTATTCTCACGGCACCGGGGATTTAGCGTATTGCTATATGAATGGAATCGGTGTTGAAAAAAGCTTTGATAAGGCAAAGGATTATTTTCTCTTGGCAATTAATCAGGATGCTGAGCGCACAATGCGTGATCTGTTTGCCTACGGAGTGGACGTTATTGCTTTAACGAAAAACAATGAATTGAAGTTTTTAAAAAACGTGGAGATAACTGAAATAAGCGTGCAAAACACTTACGCTGAAACTTTATGTGTTTCAAGCCGTATTACTTATGTAGAGCCTTCTTGTTTCTATTCAAGTAAAGTTAAAAAAATATTTGTGGAAAAGGATAATCAATCTTATTGTTCGTCTGCGGGAGTGCTGTACAGCAAGGACAAAAAAACGCTTGTAAGATTTCCGCTTGCTTCACCCGAAAAAACTTTTAAGGTTCCGCACGGTGTTGAAGCGATAGGGAAACACGCTTTTCAAAATGCGCGGAATTTAGAAAATATCTTTTTACCCGAAACGGTGAGGATAATTGAGGATAGCGCATTTGACGATTGCAAAAATTTAATAGATATATCATTCCCTGGTTCTTTGCAAAAAATAGGGGCGTGGGCTTTTCACGGTTGCGATAAGATTAAAAAAATCAAGATACCGAAAACCACAACACAAATAGGGAAGTATGCTTTCGGTTCGTGTGAATCGCTTACGGAAATATGTGTGACCTTACAAAACGAATCTTATTGTAGCATTGACGGTAATTTATATACAAAAGATAAAACGACATTGTTACAATATGCTATCGGGAAAACCATCGCTGAATTCAAACTTCCGAATGAAACAAACGAGATCACTTTCCGTGCTTTATCAGATGCTTTTCATTTGCAATATATTGACTTAAACAACGTGCAAATCGTAAGGGATAAGGCGTTCTATTATGCAACCGCATTAAGAAAAATCTCTTACAATTCTTGCGTACAATTCGGGCAAAACGTTTTTGGACATACCCCACAGGATTTGCAAAAGGAGATCCGCGAATGATATATTTGGCGTCGGATATACACGGGCATATCAGATTAGAAAAGTTAAAAAAGCTGTTGCAATCATATACGCTTACGGATAGAGATTATCTTATTATTCTCGGTGACGCGGGAATTATATGGAGCGAAACGGAACATAAAGAAGTGCAATCGTTTTATGACAACCTACCGCTGACAACGCTGTTTCTTGACGGCAATCACGAAAACTTTGATTTGTTGGAAACATACCCCATAGTTAAAGCTTTTGGTGGGGAAGTTCGTAAAATCAGTGATAAAATATTTCATCTCATGCGTGGAGAGATTTATACGATAGACAATAAAACGTTTTTCGTTTTCGGAGGCGGCTTTTCCTTGAAAAAATTGACGAATTCTTCTCCAGTAAATGTATGGGAACAGGAAATGCCAAGTGAAGAAGAATATTTAAACGGACTAAAAAATTTGACGAAATACAATTATAAGGTTGACTATATGCTTTCTCACGTTGCGCCCAAACAAATGGCATATGAAATGTGGATACCTTTGATTGATCAGGAAATTGAATTAAATAATTACCTTGAAGATGTCAGAAAAAAGGCTGCATATAAAAAATGGTTCTTCGGTCATCATCACAAGGACAGGGACGGAGAAGACTGGTCGGCTATATATGACAGAGTTTTAATATTAGGAGAATAGAATGTTACAGAAATTTGTCGACTACATAAAAGAATTAAATATTTCGAACGAGGCTATTGATATTGATTTCTCTGATTTGGCGTTCGCCTACGACTATAATGAAGTTCAGGAGCTTTTCTTTGATGAAACGAAAAATAATTACGTTTTTATTACTGGAGAAACCGGCCTTCGTAAAAAGGATATGCTTGCGCGTATCTGTAAAGATCTGATTTTGCGCGGAATTGAAAAGCAAGATATGCTTTATCTTGATCATGAGCTTCCCATATTGCACGGCGAAGATATTTTCCCTTTAATTCAAGAATTTTATTATGCTCGAAAATCAAGCAAATTTGTCTACTTGGTTGTAAACGAAATTCAAGAACTTGGCGATTGGTTTTCGTTTGTTCAAAAGTTAAAGACCGAATTCCTAAAACTAAAACTACTGTGTTCGTCGTCAACACCTCCGTATATCTTTGAAACAATTTATGACGAACATGCTGATTATTGTAAGATTATCGTTTTGTCGCAAAAAAACGTATCGAATATTAAATATCAGACGCAAACGTTCGGTGTGTACAATGAGTTTAAGTACAATCAGAAAGACGGGTTTATTGAAATTAAGGGGATGACGAAAGAGGGTAAAAAAATGCCCTATCATACAGTGCCGGAAACAATAAACGGTGTTCCCGTAAAAATAATTGCAAGCGGGGCTTTCCATGACAGAAGCGAATTGCTATCCATTATGTTGCCTGACAGCATTGAAATGATAGGCGACTATGCCTTTTCGAAATGTAATAATTTAAAAGAAATACGATTGCCCAAGTCACTTACTTATATCGGTGAACATGCCTTTTTAGGTGCAAAATCTTTATGCTCTGTTATCGGCGGAGATAAAGTTATTCATATTGGGAATAGTGCCTTTTACGATACCGAATGGCTTAAAAATCAACCTGGATTTGCGGTTATCGGTTCGGCACTTTATAAGTACAAGGGCAACGAAAAACACATAGTAATTCCGCACGGTATAAGTCATATATCAAGTTATGCTTTTGCTAATTCGTACATTGAAAGCATTACGGCAAACGGCAGTGTACAAATCGGGGAGGGCTCGTTTTATAATTGCCGAAATCTCAAACATACTGATATTGAAATAAGTTCAATACCGCCATTCACGTTTTATAATTGTCAAAATCTGACTGAAAAATTTACCGTGGATGAAGTGGGGAAGTTCGGGTTATACGGCTGTACTTCGTTGTCGGAAATTACCGCAAAAAATCTCGATGTCTGCGCAATGACAAACTGCACGGCATTGAAGCAGCTGAACGGAGTGCGCAATGTTTTAACGGGTGCGCTGTGGAACAGCCACAAACTGAATTGCATTGATGTATCTGGTCTTGTCAATATAGGTATATGCGGATTGGGGCAAAGTGGCTTGGAGCAGCTGTCATTTAGCGGAATCAATATCGGTGCTTTCGCTTTTTATAACTCGAAGAATTTACGCAGCATAAGTATTAAATCGTGTACTTCGCTGGGTAAGGGGTGCCTTTATAAATGCGATTCAGTCCATGAAATGGAGATTGTCGGAAGCAGAAAGCTGTCATTCTATTTTGCGGGCGAAATGCCGAAAGTGGAACAATTGACTATACGTGGTGACATCGTAGATGATTTTTGCAGAAACAATCCGTACTTAAAATCGCTGACATTGGAAAATATTCGAAGTTTCGGGCGGTGGAGTTTTTATAATAATTCTGTTTTGCAAACCGTAATTTTGAAAAACGTTAAGAAAATAGGCGACTGGGCCTTTGCTTACTGCGATTTTATTAAGAAAATAGAATTGCCAGAAGAAACAGAGTATATCGGTATGAACGCGTTCCGTTATTGCCATAATTTAGCGGACATTAAAACTGCGTCGCGTTCAGTAGTTACGTTCGGTGCAAATGCTTTCTATTCTACTGATGAGAACAAGCTTTTTTATGTGCCGAAAGAGTTAATAACCCAATATAAATCCGTACCTCTTTGGGAAGACTATATGAACAATATTGAAGAGTTATAACAAAAAGTTTTATAAGTATATAGAAATAAATAAAAGAATACAGCGGGCAGATAATCTGCTCGCTGTTGTCATATTTATAGGAGAATTTTTTCTAAAGCATCAACCATTAAACCTTTTCGTTTTTCCAAAAACTCATCGAAATTTAATAAATTATAATCAATATTTTGAGGTAAATATTTTACATTTTGAGCATTTTCTGGACGTTTAATCCAATCAATTAACGGCTCGTCATTTTTAGATTCGTTTTCTCGCTCTTCTAAAATCTGTAAATTTGCTAGAGTATTTCTTTGATGTCTCCAACTTTGAATTTTAATATTATCCATTATACCGCTTTGTTTAGGTAATTTAAGGCTTTTCAATACGGTGTCGTCATCAAATGCGGAAAATGGATGCATATGATCCTGATGGAAAGCATTTTGCCCGAACTTTAAATTGGGATAGAGTAGGGTTAACAGCATAAATGTATATGCGTTTTTTTCAAAATTATCAAACCAATTTAAAATATCTTCTTTACGGCATTTCAAATTTTTATCACCCGAGAATGTCATATTTTGCAAATAAGACAGTTTGAATTTAGTGGAATGAGTTTTTAGCTCTTTACGTATTGCGGTTAAAGTACTGTTAGTCGATTGTCCAAATACATGATTAATCTGAGCGATGACAAGATATTTTCTGATTTCCAATTGCACATCAAAGACTACTCTCTTTTTAATAGTATCATTTATAAAAGCTTTGGCCCCATATTGATAGCGATAAAAAATTATAGGTAAAATTGCCGTATCTGCGATAATATTTTCCGCGTTAAAACCTAGGTTATTTAGTAGCTTAACAGTATCTTTTATAGCCGACTGAATATTGTCCCATTTATTTTTTATTAGTTCTACATTGCTCTTACCAAATGTTTCAACTTTTAAAGCGATTGGCAAATCTGTGATATAAAGACACGCACGCATTATAAAGTCGTTGGTGAATTTATAATGATCGCCAATTCTATTTATGGATGAAAGAAGATTATCTATTTCTTCACGCCCCCTATCCCAATACGAAACAATTGTCGAGAAAAGCAGATCAGTTTTAGATAAAACTGTTCCTCCCGAGTTTACTCGCACAAAAATATCCAACACATCATCAATAGTGTCGGATTCGACTTCAAAATAATTAATAATTCCGTTATCTTGAAGGCATTGTTGTAACCGCGCAATGTTTTTTGTTAATAATGTGTCTGTAACCCAATTTTGCGATATAAGAAATTGATTTAAATCGGTGATGTCTTTGTATTGTAAAATATTTTTAACCTTAAACCATATTTTATCTTTCGAAAGGGTATTAAATTCTTCCTCAGTAAAAAACGCAAAGTTATAAGCAATTTCTCCTTCATTACTCTCGCCAGTACTATGTAAATCAAGGTATAATTCTTTCTTCGGAAAAGCGTCATCACTACTCCAATGTTTTCTTGGTAATTTAAAACTCAAACTACCTTTTAGCGAGATATATAACGAGGTGAGCCGTTGTTGTCCATCTAATACTGCTGAGATTGTTTCATCGTTATTATGAATTGTAAATGGTTGTCCTGCGGGCAGGTTTTTATAGTTATCCCGTTCGTGATAATCTTTTATAAATTCATACATTGAATATTGTTTTGTGTTAACAGTCTTCTTTTTTACTTTCCAAAATAGAAATGTACCAAAAGGATATCCTCTCATTATGGAATCCATTAATTTAGTAATTTGCTCTTCTCCCCATACATATTTTCTCTGAATTGCTGGCAGATAAAACTGCTTTTTGTCGATATTTTCTACCATAGAAGAAATACTTTCATTTTTATATGGCATAAACTTATTGCTCCATTTGAAAATTAGTAGATTTATTATACTACAATTTTTCAATTTGTTCAATTGTGTTATAGCTTGTCTTGCGGTTTTTATAATGGAACAAGCAAAAATTTTTCTATTTGACTTGCTGGTTACTTGATACGCTCAGCGAGCTTTAAACTAGCAATATCGGCATCGCAAGTCCAAATTTTCTGACGCAATATGGGCCCAAGAAAAAAATTACTCTTAAATTATAGTCTGTAAGATATACCATTTTCGTGTTGAATGCAATTTTATAAAATATATAATATAGAATAATCGAAGAACACGATAGCTGTCAGATTTAATCTATCAACTATTGTTTCGTGCGAAAAAGCGCTCGTCTAATTATGTTGCCATAGTGTAAACATATCAAGAATTAATTATTTTTCTAAAAAGCTTGACAAAGGATTATTTGTATGTTAATATGCAATTGTCCTAGAAAAAACACAATATGTAGTATAGGTAATTTTGTAGACAACCATTTGGGTGAATGAATTGTTGCAATTTACTTTAAATGCGATTAGCGCTTTGAATAATCAAAGATAAACAATAATCCGTCCTTCAGTGTTTTGAAGGACGGATTTTTTTAAGGATGAAAATAGATGGAACGAGATGCTATATTTGAAAAAATGTTTGCGCATATTGCTTTTGGGCTTAAAGAGAAACTTTCAAGCGATGATCCCGAGCAGTATCGAACGGGATTATTGCTTCGTCAAGGAATAAATATGTTTTGTGCTTTAGCTTTGCAATATGTCGCCAAAGAAGGTGAGGATTTAAAAAATTATTTAACCACTTTAAATGAAACAGAAATGATTTGCAATAGGTTTACTTTACCAGTAAAAACATGGTTCAAAGAATGGAGTAATGTTGCTTTAGAACAATTACAAAAAGAACCATTTTGGGAAATGGGACAATTAATTTATTTAAAGAAAAATGAAAAAAGTTACGAACTTTCCGATGAGTGCTTGGACTATCTTGAAGTGACGGAAAATGATTTATCAGCAATTGATGAACATCAAGTATATAATTTAATGAAAGATTTATCGCAAGAAAAATATGTGGCAGTTCGTCAATTCTTAATTGAGAATCCTTTACTGACTATTAGAAAGCGAAATAGTTTTTTAATAAAATACAATACAGATCAAGCTATTCAGAATATTTTAAATGAAGCATATGAAAATATGCCGGAAGAAATGTATAAGTGTCCCAATTGCGGATGGACTATATCATTTAAGGGTATACAACCAAAATGCTGTCATTTTGATTGTATAGATGGAGTGAAATTTAAAAGAACAGATTTAGATGTTGTAGGTGAAGAATTCGCATTGAGGCTCAAACAAGGGGTTGCAAGATACATAAGCTATCCAGGCAAATTAGAATTTGAAATACATGATTTTTGTAATCAATTTAATTTAAATAATGAATTATGGCCTGAATTGGACCGTTACGATATTAAGATAGTGTTCTCTAATGGAACTTGTTGGGGGATTGATGCGAAAACTTTTGCAAACCCTTATACTCTGAGTAAGGCTATAAAGACTGACAATAAATTTTATAATGCAAATATAGATAAAGGTTTTTATGTTATCTCAGATAAAATTATTAAGAAAAATGTTGCATATCTAAAAATTTGTAATAGCGCAGTCCAGAACAGCAATTTTAGTTGTATTTCTATGAGCATGTTGAAAAAGATGATAAAGGCGGAGTTAAAAAATGGCTAATATAGAATTACTTAAAAAAGCCCTAAAAGGCTATTTCGACGATTTTAGCGAATTAAGTCTTTCTACTTTTTTAAAAATTGAAAATGTTTTGTGTATTTTATTAAAAGTGTCACCGACATTGAATCCATCAAAAGCTTATGTTCTTTTAAGAGGATATCAATTAATAAACCATAGCTTAAAGAGTGAACAACTGTTTTGGTTACAACAAGCAAGAATGAAATTCCTTGTTTATGCATCCAAAATGCAGTGGGAAAAAGATTTTTACTTATATATGGACAAGCGGTATGAGAATATTCGACTTTATAATGTTGAGAACAATATTTTAGTAAAAACGGATAAAATTATTCCTGTTTCAGATAGAGAACAGTATTATTGGGACTATATTAATTCAAAAGAAAAAATACAAAGAGATATGCCAACTGCAAATGCTGGCAGATATAAATTTTATCGAGAAGATAAACAGGCTGTTACTATCGATATTCCCAATAATTTTGATTGTCGAATTGAAAGTGTTGCCGAAGAAAAAAGTCTTAAAAATCGAAGAAAAAAAATTGAAATAACATATGAGGATTTATTAAAAACTACTTTAAAAATGAAAGATATAAAAGCAGACGACTATTGTTATAATGTTTTAACTAAAAACAAATTAGTAAATGTAAAAAATAGAAGTAATATTTTGAACATAGAAGATGTGGTTAACATTGTAGGCATGGTAGGTTCAGGCAAAAGTACATTATTAAAGGTCATAAGCTTTTATCTTGCTGAAAAGGGATATAGGGCAGTAATTGTTTTAAATTCAATCAATGAAGTTATTGAATACTACAAATATTTTAAGGAATTATCAATATCTGTTTCTCCATTGGTTGGTAAATCAAATCAAGAGAAATACTCCTATTCACTATTAAAAAAAGGCGAAAAATACATTGAAGAAGATATTGCAAGGTATTTATCGGCGCCTTGCATTTTAAACGGATTAAATAACGAAAATAAAACAGCTTGGGAATTTAGTGAAAGACCTTGTTATAATCTACATTCGTGCGATACTGAACAAAAACATTTCGGGAAATATAGGTGCTCATTTTTTGAAATGTGTCCGGGGTCAGCAATGCTTCGAGAGGCTGAAAAATCTTCAATAGTAATTACTACTGTGGCTGGTTTGGCGGCTTCATTTATAGGTAAAAATCATCATCTTTTTTTAGAAGAGGTAATAGACAATTTTGATGTGGTAATGTTTGATGAATGTGACAGGGTGCAAAATACGTTAGATGATTTTTTTGCACCGAATACTGCATTTAACGATTTTATAAATTCACAAGCAGATGCCAGCGCGGTTGATATGAAAAAGAATCATTCGGCGGTTGACAGAGACAGAAACGAAAGAAGATTCTTTAATCTTACCCGTGATGCGATATCTGTTTATGATGCAATATCTTATGATATAGATGAGCTTATAAAGACAGAAAAAGGTGCTTGGAAAAATCTAGTTACGTCAACGTTTTCTGCTCTTACGTTAATTGAAAGAATGCATTCTGATAAAATTGACCAGAAATTAGAAGATGCGTTGAGGCAATGTGTTAACGTGCAAAATGAAGATATATTGTATAATAATGATTTGACGAACCAATTGTCTGAAATTATAGATGGCTCTTGTAGAGAAGATAGTCATGTCGCCGTAAGACTTGATAGATTATTTTCGAATCATAAAATAAATATCGATAAAAAAGATTATCGTCATATACAACTACTTCTAAAGGTTATTTTCTTTGATAGATTTGTATACAGAATAGATGATGCTGCGAAATCGGTTGATAGAGAAGTGCTTCGAAACAATAACATATCAGATTTTTTGCAAGCAAGATTTATAACCCAACAAAAATTCTTACCCTCGGCACCAATGGGTAATATTTTTGGTATGATGTATTCAAAATCTGATGAAAAACTTAAAATATACAGGCAATATGCCTGCGGTAGATATTTGATGCTTTCTTTGCCGTGGTTGAAAGTCAATGAGGAAGGTTCCCCTTTGGGTCCACATGCTATTTTACTTTCTGGCTCAAGTTATGCTCCCGGATCGTTACAATACCATATAAATGCTCCGGTGAATTATATACTTGAATCTTCAGAGGAAACAACTAATTACTTAAGTAAATCAATAATACGCACGTGTGGCGCAACTACAGTTATTTCGGGCGGAAGTAAAGATGGGAGAGAAGAGCGAATTTCAAAATTACTTTATGAAATACGTCCAGATATAGAAGCAGAATTAAATAAGTCGGGGAAGATTTTGTTTATTGTCAATAGTTATGACGAAGCGCATGAAACTTGGATTCATACTAAAAGGCTACTTAATGATATTAAGAGTGCGCACAAATGTGCTGTATTAATTCGTGATGACGAAACACGTTCAGAAAATGGTATGTTAAGAAAAAATGACCTTATTTATTTTGACGACGCGGAAGAGAAGATTCTTGTTGCTCCGGCAGCCGTTATATGTAGGGGATATAACATATTAGATAAGAACGCCAATTCAGCAATAAGAAGCATATTCTTTTTAGTAAGGCCGATGTCGGTACCTGATGATATATCCTTAAAAGTCAGTAAATTAAACGGCTATATTTCAATGCGGTTTTGCAATGCAAGCGTTTATGATTGGGGTATGTTTTCTGATAAAGTAAAAACTGAAGCAGGAAAATTTTGGGATATGATGCAGAAGGATAGTGTAGCAGGACTTAGGTTTTTATCGGATGAAAGCAAGAAAGATGTAGTCGCCACCGTATTCATTATGTTGGACCAAATTTATGGTAGGTCTGCCAGAGTTAGCGACATATCGAAAATTGGGGAGCCGCCAAGAATTTATTTCGCTGACGGCGCTTTCAACGGCGGAAGAGGAGACTGGTCTTTTGAAATATTAAAAGAAATATGTGATTACATAGATTATTTGATAAAAACGGATGGATATGTAGCGAAAGTATTATATGAATCATTTTATAACGCATTAAAGGAGAATGTAAATTATGAGTCAACAAAAACAGCTTCAGATGATGACTTTTATCCCGAAAGCTTTAACGATTAAAACTTATACTGTTGGATTTCCTCCTTTATGGAAGGAATGCTTGGTTGAACTAGCAATTACGGCAAATCCAAAATATGACTACGATAAGTATAATTTACCTTTATGCAGTGCGCTCAATCAAATTTGCGCCAACTGGGTGCATGGGTTAATTGAAATTAACAGTATGCGCAAGGGAAGCGATGATTCAAAGTGGATTGTTTGCTTAAAGGAAATAGACAAATATGTATGCCAAGATATTTGCATTAATTTGCAAGCGGCGGCACAATCATTTTATGTTAAGTATCAAAAGAATGATGGGGTGCAAGAGGCATTAACTAAATTTATCAACTTGATAAATCCGCAAGAGTTGTTAAATTATATTAATACCGAATATTTGGAGATTATTGACGAAAACGGAATAATAACAAGCCAATATGCTTACAACGGCTTTTGCCTTAAATTGATGGAGAGTATGATTGGTAAATCTATTGTTTACGACAATACAGAGTTGGTGTTGAATTATTCTGGGCGCAATGAGTTGATGTCGCAAGTTATTAAAGGATATAAAGGCGACTTATATGCCTACGTGTTTTCTTTTGGGCTACAAACAATTCCGGGACAGAATACTACTTCTTCGATGTTGCTTTTAAACTGTAGCAGAAGAATATTTAAAAATACATCGGCGCGTTCAAAAAAGTATTTAAAAAACAACATGAGTGTTTATGTTAAACACAATAACAAGCCTATTTACTATAAGATTCCTATGTTCTATGACTATATTAAGGATCAAGTAGTTTGGAAAGATGCCGATGAAAGCTGTTACAACTTTGCGTACCCTAATAGTTTACCGAAAGCAGATGACGTTTTGAATAGATTAGAGCTTTACAATGATGAAACAAAAAGTAATCCGCAGATTTATTGCACTCGTTCAACACAAAACAGCAATGCGTGGGAATCTAAAATCGGAACGGGAATAAGCGCTCTTGATAAAGTTGCGCTTTATAATGCGATTTATGAATTAATTAAAGAATCAGTATCAAAGAGCGATCCACTAATTAAAGTAAAAGCAAGGTCTGCGAGATTAAATCCCGCGCCATTAAAAGAAAACAAAGATACATGGGCCCCAAATGGGATTGATATTTGTGAATGCTTATCCAAGACGGGTTTTAGCGGGGCGAGAATAGAAATCTATTCGTTAAGCAATGATAATGAATTGGCGCAAAAAATAGAAGATAGTTTAAGGGTTATAATTGATAAAAATACTGAAGATTTTGGAATAGATATACAAAAGCTTCCATTAAAAAATTTTGCTGATCCTATTTTAATTCAAGATTACAATAACATATCCAAAAGAACAGAGAGGATTAAGCAAGTTAGTGAAAGCATAGGACAGGCTCCAAAGAATTTAATGGTCGGTAGTATTATAATCCTACCCAAAAACCAAGACGATAAAAACGTTAAAGATGCGAAAAACCTGTTACGTTGTGGCTTTGCATTGACTAATCGCGTTACTCAGTTTATTAATCCAATAGAGGAAAACGATATAAAAGAGGTTAACGGGATGCCACATAAAATATCGGTTGCGATATATGATTTACTTCGCCAATTTGGCTATACAAAACGCGCTACTAAACTTGATAAATTTTTAAGATATCCCGTTTTGGCTATTGGTGCGCATTCAAATGTAAAAACCATGTCGGGTACAACTATACGTGCTGTACCTATGTTGGTAAAGTATGATATAAACGACAGGCAAATTACTGTTGAAAGCCCAGTGGTGAATAATGGCTTACCAACGAGCTATTATCAAGCTTGTATAGAATTTTGTAAACTATCAATGAACAGGGATTGTGACAAGCTGTGTCTTGAAGCATCAAAAAGATATATAGAGCAAAAAATTAAAGGCTTGGAAAATTATTATCGCTATCAAGATGCAATTGTAATTGTATCCGGTGATGGATTTGTTAGAAGTGAGTTGTGGCCGGGAATTTCTAATAAAAAAATAAGCACGTATTCTTTTATGAGCGATTATAGACCTTATAATATCGATATAGGCAGCAAGATTTGTTCAGTTTCATTTAACTTGAATAATTCTAAACTTCGAGTTGTAAGAATCAGGGATAATGAGGAGATACCTAATTATTATTTTACCGATGGCTATAACGCGACCGGATCTGCTGATGGAATTTTTAAATATAGGGAAGTTTATTACGCAAGTGTTACCGAAAAGAGGAACGATAGGACATACAGTGATGGGAATAAAGAGTATAGCTTTTCTAATTCTAATAAATCATATAAAGGAAAAAAGTTATCAGAATATTTTCCTTTAAGTTTATGTGAAAATGATGATTCATTTGAAGTTATAAACTTCTTGAACCAGTTAAGGTATCTTTCTCCTGAATATAATTCTGTAACCAACTTACCGGTACCTTTGCATTATTTAAATTTAATTGAGGAATATATCAATTTTTCATAAATTAAGAGTATAAGCATGTCTAATTTTAAAATTAACTTATCCGATGAACAACTTAAATTTATTGAAGGTGCTAAGCAAGGCAAAAATATACTTGTCGATGCCTGTATAGGTAGCGGTAAAATAACTGCTATACAGCACTTGTGCGAAGAGCTTCCATTAAATTGTAAAATTTTATATCTTACTTATAACAAGCTTTTAAAACTTGATGCGCGCAAGAAGATAAAAAGGCGATTAATTACCGTAACTAATTACCACGGTTTTGCGTTTTCAATGCTTAAGAAACAAAATATAAGTGCCGGTATTCATGATTTGGTTCAAAAATTTCTTCGGGTAAAGTCACCTCTACCTCATTTTGATATCCTCATTTTAGACGAATATCAAGATATTGAGCAGGAATTTGCCGAAATGCTTGAATACATAAAATCGACTAATCCCTGTATGCAGATAGTCGCCGTAGTGGGCATGGAACAGAAAATATATGATAAAACTGTACTCAACGTGCCTGAATTTATTGATAAGTTTTTATGTGATTATGAAAAGCTTACGTTTAAAAATGTTTTAGACTCTCTGCCAATCACGCGGAAACACTTGGACAGATTTGGGGTAAACCAATCATTGGGTTAAACGGAAATTGCGAAATAATTAACATGAATACTGAAGAGGTAATTGCTTTTCTTGCCGACAAAAATCCGAAAGATATATTATGCCTCGGCTCAAGAACCGGAGCCATGTCAGATGTTCAAAACGAACTTGAAGATACTTATCCTGATATTTTCAATAAAAGAACCTTATATTCAAGTATACAAGACGATGACGGTAATAAGGCGGTAGAGCCTGATAGCTCATGCGCAATTTTTACTACTTTTGACAGCAGCAAAGGGTTAAGAACGGAATATATGCATAGTATTTGATTTTACAGAAAGTTATTGGGCTGTACGCATAGATAAACACCGGCAGTCATTTGAAATACTGCGCAATATTTTCTGCATCGCAGATAGTAGGGGCAAAGAGAAAATAATTTTTGTTTCAAATGGTGAAGAAAAACTTTCCGAAAGCACGTTAAAGTCTAAACCTGAAGAAAATGTATTTTTCAAGATATAGATATTTCTACTATGTTCGATTTTAAATATGTTGAGGATATAGAAGAATGCTACTCTTTATTGAATATAAAAGAGGTTGAAAGTAAAAATTTAGAAGATATAAAAATTAAAAACAGGGACGAGTTGATTGACCTTTCTCCCTGTATAGGAATATATCAGGAGGCAGTATTTTTCAGTGGATATGATATAGATAAGAGCCTTGAGTTTTATTTTACCTTACATCCACAAGAAAAGGGATTATATTCAAAAAAAGATGCAGGTTCACTTGACAGAAAGATACTTTTATTAACGAGATTAGAAACTAGGCAGCTAAGGTATCTGCAACAGGTTACAACGCCGTTTGCTCAAAAGAAAGAAAAGAAGGCACTAATTAAAAGGTTAAACACAACATTGAGTCCCGATGAAAATGTGCAGACAGAGTGTAAAATCACTTTTGCCTATGAAACTGGTAAAAAAGCTTTTCTTGCCAAAGGCCTTGCGGATGCGGTTAGGGGTGATACAGTATATGAATTAAAATTTGTATCAGAGCTTTCTCACGTGCATTTTTTGCAATGTGCAAGCTACGTTGTTGCGTTAGGTTTGTCAAAAGGTATTTTATGAAATACAAGAAACAATGCTAAGTTTGAGATAAAAATTCCAAACAGGGCTACTTTTCTTGATACTGTTGCGAAGACGGTTACCAAGAGGGCTATAGATAAATTTTATACGACAGAGGACAAATAGTGGAGAAGTTTGTTGTAATAGATACTGAAACCACGTGGACAGATGAGGTCATGTCTATTGGGGCGGTTATAGCGGACAGTGATACTATGTTACCACTTGAATCAAAGTATTACATATTAGATCCCGAATATCGTGCAGGAGGGATGTATTTAGGTGCCCTTCTGCATCGCGACATTAAAAACCCTATAATTTGTTCTCGTTTAGAAGCACTTAATAATCTGATTGATTGGTGCAAAAACAACCGCGTTAGTAAAGTATTTGCGTATAACTCCGTATTTGATAAAAATCATCTACCGGAACTTGGTGGCATGCATTGGTTCGATATAATGAAATTAGCGGCGTATATCCAATATAATCATAAGATCCCTCGTGGAATGCCCCTGTGTTCAACTGGGCGACTTAAATCAGGATATGGTGTTCAATCAATTTTAAGAATGCTTACCGGCGACACCGCATATCAGGAAACGCACAATGCGCTTAAAGATAGTCTTGATGAGCTTAAAATAATGTTGCTGCTTGGATATCCCGTTGAAAAGTATATATAACGTTTTCATTTTTAAAAGCAATAACGTTGATTACATAGGAAATTTGATATAATTCACAAAGGAGAAATTATGGACATTAGTGAGGCATTGAAAGAAAAGGTTCACAAAGCGATTGCTGAACAAAATCTTATAGGCATCGTTTCTTATTCCGACGACGAGTTTCAGAAGCTTTTTGCGTATACAAAAAAATATTCTCGCGCTTATGCATTCGGTATCGGTTCTTATTTATCAGGCGATGATGAAATACATTTTGCAACATTAGTTGAACTTGCCAAAAGATGGAAAAGCGATGATGATAGTGATAAAGGATTTTGGCAGTATATTTTGGGAACGATGCTGAACGGCGGTGATAGCTCAAAACTATATAGTGCCTATACAAATTTAATTAAAGGACTTGTTGATAGTGGAAAAATTCTTATGGCTGACACAAAAGACAAGTATTATGCTACGGTGTTGATGCATGCTTTTGCTCCATATAAAAGCATAAGCTCGTTCTTTGAATTTATTTATAACATATATAAAAAAGATTTGGACTTTGTTTATACGGATTCGGATACCGAGATTTGCGATATAGCAACAAGTGGATTTTGTGCTGTGGCGCAAAGCCTTAGCGGGGCAAACGTCGGGGTCACTATCGGAAGCGGAGTGTATGGAATCAAGATAGGGCTTCGCAGTATGGCGTTGGGATATAAAACACGCAATTGCTTCACTGAATTAATCGATAAAGTCTTAACCGCAATGGATTTCTTATATCATGGTCACACTTTGTCGAATGACGATTATTTAATAAATCTTGTTAAGGACTGGTGGGCAAAAAAGCAAGATCCCGATCCAGTGCCTAACACATCCAAGTTCCCAATACAATCTGTACCGAAGCAAAATATTTCCATAAAATTCCTTCGCAGAGAAGAGGATACATATTTATGTGTTCCACCAATTCGATTTGCGCGTGGAGAATATCCGAAACTTTGGTTGTCGGTATATATTTGTAATCAATCAAGCCCCATTGTCTCAAAGGAAATATTTACGCGTACTGGTGAGATGACTGTAACATCTGCTCAACAAGATATAAAATTGAACGATTTGCTACGCGAAGTATCTGATATAAATATACGGGTAGAAATTGCTGAAAATGGGAAAACCATTTTTGATAAAACAATTGAAAAAGATTTTATATTATTTGATAACGAAAAAGAGCTGACAAATAGGATTCTGAAAGTTGGAAATTATTTTGTTTACTCGTTATCAATTGATTCTTTGCAGACTCCGACTGTTATAAACACGGTTGCAGCTAATTTATATAATATTTATCCTGACGATGGTGAAGTAATAGGTAGTGATAACAGGCAAGTGTTCTTTACCAATGAAATGGATTCAAAAGTAGTAACAAATAAAGTGCAACTTGTAGGGGAATCCGGGATTTGCAAATGGAAATATGAGGAGCACGATTGTAAAGTGTTTGGCAATAGAATAAACTTGTTGCTCCCTCAAAATACTTCTGTTAACGCTTTGGAGTTAAGGGTAAACGGTAATAGTACTTTATTGTCTGATTTAGCACCCAATATAGATGAAGGCTATTTTATAGTTGACATAACGAAGTTATTTCCCCAATATGTTCTTAGCGAATTTATCGTACATTCACACCTTACAGAAAAAGAACTGATTCATACTGATATTGTTTTAATCAAAAAACTCCATATTGGTTTTTCCAAACAAATATATTTTGGAGATGACGATAAAAGTGTTAGGGTTAGCGTTGGGCTACAGCATAAAGATTTGACTTGGGAAACGGGGCAAGAAACGGTATTTTGCAAGTTGGGTAATGGGCATTTATTTATCACTGTACCCCAAATTAAGTGGCGTATTGACATGGGAGAATGGCACTACGGTCCAATTTCGAATATTGTTTGGTATAAAACCTATTTTAGCAATGGGTCAGTATTCGAGGTGCAATCTCCGATAGAAATCGACAAAACAAAGTTGTATTGTTTGGCTGATGGAAAATTGCAGGAAATTGCACGAAATGCTTCGTTAAAATACGAAATCGGAAAACACATATTTGCAAATGAAAATTGCAAGGATCTATTGTTCTTTTTTAAATTTGATGGAAATAGTGAACAAAAGGAAATATGCTCGGTAACGACGGTAGAGCATTTTTTGCAAGAACCACCATTCGCTGTTGATAATAGTAAGTTGCTTTTTATTGGAGATAAGTGCTTTATCGGCGGGAAGAAGCCCTACTTCAATATTTGTCTTAAACGCATTGGTAAAGAAGAAATAGTTAAAAAATCTACTGAATTGATTAACGGTGACTTGTCTGATGTCGACGAAGGTATTTACTGGATAAAGGTAAGTTCTCCTTCTACAGGGTTATTTGCAAGTGGCGAGAAGATATTATGGGAAGGTGAGTTTGTCTTCGGCGACAGAGAAAAACTCAAATTAAACAATCTTGTTTTAAAAATAAATCCGATTTGCGGGAGCGGAGGGGATTCATGGAAGTTGATTTCAACGGGATATTATATTACAGAATTGGTTCGTGGACAAGATAATGATACATATTCAGCGCGACTACATTATAGGGATGCAACCGGCAATAAAACAGACGTGTGTGGGTATTCGAAGTGTCATATTGTTATACTTTCTTCTATTGCTTTACAAGTTTATGTAAAAGACGCAGTGGGGAATTACACTAAATTGAAGTGCGATACGAAGGGTAATTTATATAGTCCACAGTCAAGTCAAATTTATACTGCAACAAACTATCATTTTACTGAGGTGAAAAATGTTTAATCCGGCAAAAGCGGCAGAAGAAATTAAAAAAGAGTATATGGGTTATATTGCAACAACATATCATTTTCGTAATCCGCTGATTCAGTCGCAACTTGAGATTGAATTAAATAGGACTGTTTCTAACGGTCCTTTTGTTGAAATTAAGGATACGTTTAAAACGGGGAAATCAATTGGACAACTTATTGATGCCGGTATACTCTCCCCGCTTTTTCGGGAATTGGAACAGAGTAAAACCACGCAATGTAATCGCAGTCAATGTAAATTAAATTGTCATCCCAAATTACCCGTAGACAGACCATTATACTTACATCAGGAAAGAGCGATAAGTAAAATTGTTTCTGGCGAAAACGTTGTTGTTTCAACAGGCACCGGTAGCGGTAAAACGCACTGTTTTTTAATTCCGGTTCTCAATGAATTGTTGCGTGAACAAGAAGCAGGAACTTTAAATGACGGTGTGCGAGCCATTTTCATTTATCCAATGAACGCATTGGCAAACGATCAAATTAAGGGCTTGCGCGAGATATTGTTGGCTTATCCTCAAATTACGTTTGGTGTCTATAACGGCGAAACAGAGTATACCGAGAAGGCTGCCGTTCAACTTTATGAGGCAATGTACGCGAATGAAAAGTGCCCTGAATTACAATCAAGATTAAAAAACGAGATATTATCTCGTCTTGAAATGAAGAAACATCCTCCGCATATACTCTTTACGAATTATGCGATGTTAGAGCATTTGCTGTTCCGTCCGGGTGACGACGTTTTATTTTCAAAAGCAAATTTCAAATTTGTCGTATTGGATGAAGCTCATGTTTATGGCGGTGCCGTAGGAATAGAAACAGCTTTACTTATGGGAAGGTTAAAAGCGCGACTGGGTGACAGCAAACCTCTATTTATTCTTACGTCGGCAACGCTTGGTGACCAGTCAAGCGAAAGTAAAGACCGCGTTGTTGGGTTTGCGTCAAAATTAACTGGTTGCGATTTTAAACAAGAAAATATTGTGTATGCTGACAGAATAAACCAATATTGCTCGGGCAAGTACACATATCCTGAAACATTATTTGCAGACCTTGCCGCGGAAGAACAATCTGTTAAACAGATTTTAGCTAAATATAATATCTCTTTTGACAGTACCCGTGATGATGAAGAAATATTATATGATTTAATTATTGAATCGGATATTTATGCAACAATGCGTGAACAGGGTGGGCTGATTTCTCTTGATGATTTAGCGGAAAATCTGCACTTAACACGACAAAATGCCGTTGCATTCATTTCACAATGCGCTAAGGCTAAAAAGTGTGGAAAACTTTTAATAGATATACGTTATCACTATTTTCTACGGGCGTTGGATGGCGGATATATTGCTTTGGATTATCCTCAAAGTTTTACATTGACGCGCAAAGACAAGTATAACGGTGAAATAAAAATGTTTGAAGTCGGGGTGTGTGATGATTGTGGTGAACTTACAATTATCGGTAAACGAGATGACGGAACTAAAAAACTTGTTCGCGCCGGAATCAGCGACGTAAGAGAATACTATCAAATTGTTGGAGACAACGACGAAGAGGAATTTGAAGATATTGACGAGCAAAGTGAAGCAAACCGTAAACCGGCAGAAAAGTTTATGCTGTGTAAAAACTGTGGGGCAATCATTGAAGAAAATCAATCACACAATAAATGGTGTACCTGCGGGAATTGTGCGCCCATTCTTATTGAGCGCGCAAAAAAAGAAAGATGCTTAAATTGTAATGGGAATTTAAGAAGACTTCAACTCGGTTATGAGGCGGCGACGGGCGTTTTGGCAACATCGTTATTTGAGCAGATACCAGAGCATTCCATATCTTTTGAAGGCGCAGCAGAAAATAGTAGTGCTAAGAAGGGTTTATTCGGCGTATCTTCGTCAAGTAATCGCAGAAAAGACAGAACCGGAAGCCAATTTCTTGTATTTTCCGATAGCAGGCAAGGTGCCGCCAAATTTGCTTGTCATATGGAAGTTTCTTATAGCGAGTTCTTGCGACGCAGAGGAATTTGGAATATTGTCAAACAGGAAGCGGCTAATCGTCCGAACGGGTTAATCGTTAGTGAGCTTGTTGGACTTTTAGATAATTATTATTCTACACTCAGATTATTCAGGGAAAGCAATGCTGATATTGCAATTTCAAGTAGTGTTGAAAACAGACGCAACGCATGGATTGCGGTGTTAAATGAATTGTATAATAGTAGACGCGATACATCGCTTGTCTCATTTGGAAAGTTGAAATTCAGTTATTTGGGAAACGATGACAGGATTGTAAATATTGTAGTTGATAATTATCATGTGGATAAAGAATCCGCCCGTGATTTCCTTGATTATTTGGCACTTGAAATCGTGCGTGAAGGTGCAATCGTACCAGAAAAAGAAACTGATATTAATGATGAGGACAGAAAGTATATATTCTTTACTCAAACTCAACAAGTCGTAACAAAGACAAAAGACGTTTCATTAAAAAATTCACATCCGTTTTTGCCTACTGAGTGTACAAAGAAAAACGGTGAGAAAAAATATTATCGTCAAAATAAAACGGGGGTTGTTAAAGATTTCCTTCATGTTGACGACCAAGGGGCATATGCCTTTTTAGATAATTATTGGGATTATTTAACCGGTAAGGCGATGCCTAATAATTATCCCCTACAAACATCAGACGGCAGGGGCTATTTTATGCGTGCAAGTAGTCTTCGTGTTCATTTGGGAAAGAATGCTACATTGTGGAAGTGTGATAAGTGTCATAAGGTGACGCAATTCAATATCGGCAACAAGTGTAGACATCCACGTTGCGGTGGCAAACTTGCACGGTTAGATTCGGATAAACAGTGTAAAGATAATTATTATGCTATGCTATATGAAAGCAATAAAGTTTCACCACTGTTTATTAAGGAACATACTGCACAACTTGCCAAAAAAGAAGCGTTAGAGTATCAGCAAAAGTTTGTGCGGAAAGAAATAAATGCTCTTTCGTGTTCAACTACTTTTGAAATGGGCGTTGACGTAGGTGATTTGGAAACTGTATTTTTACGCAACATTCCACCCCTTGCATCTAACTACGCACAAAGAGTCGGCAGGGCGGGAAGAAGTATCAAAGCCGCAGCCTTTGCGCTCACCTATGCAAGATTAAGTTCACATGACTTTACGTTTTTTGAGCATCCAGAAGAGATGATAAGCGGTATTATATATCCGCCACAGTTTAAATTGGCAAACGAAAAAATAATCAAGCGTCATATTTATGCTGTTGCTATAAGTTTATACTTGAAGTTACATGAGAATATGTATGGAGAAAATAACGCTAAGGTATTTATCAATGATGGAGGGTATAAAGACTTTTTAGAGTGGGTGAAGTCAAAACCATTAGATTTAAAAACGTTACTTAAAAAATCGATACCGAAAGATTTGTGGGATTTGCAAAATATAGAATTGGATTCTTTTGGCTGGTTAGAAGATTTTTGTGGCAAAAGCGGAAGATTTACCGCACTAATTGAAGATTACGAAAAGAATGTAGACTATTTGGAAAAGGAACGCAAAAAAGCACTTAAAGCTGGTGAGGCAAATGCGGCTGTCAGTATTGAGAACAAATTAAAACGATATCAAAACAATGAACTGATTGATTTCTTGGTTCGTGGAAATATTTTACCTAAATACGGGTTCCCCGTTGATTCAGTGGAACTGGCGCAAAATATTTCGTCTAAAGAATTCAAATCTCTGAATTTGAATAGGGATTTGTCTGTAGCTATTGCCGAGTACGCTCCATCGGCAGAAGTTGTTGCAGATGGTAACTTGTATACAAGTCGTTACATAAGAAAACCTATTGTAAATAAAAGCGAAATGACGGATTTTGATATGTCATATATTGCACAATGTCCAAAATGTAAGCACACCAATTACAGCAATATGCCAATTAGCATTGATGGTCATCCTTGTTCGGTTTGTGGCGAAATTTTGCGTTCTAGAGATTTTAAAAAAAGTATTGAGCCTAGATCTGGGTTTATTGCCGAACAAGATGTTAAATCAGTGCCTTTAACTGCGCAGGAGCGAAAGTATAGGACAGAAGCTGTTTATATCGGTGATAAAAATGCTGATACGATAAGCACATATTCGTATGACTTCGGCGATATCAAGGTAAATGTACAATCTACAACAAACGATTCGCTGGTAGTGAAATCTACAGAAGATTTTTACGTATGTTCAAAGTGTGGATATACAATTGCCGCAGACGAAACGGATAAATTAATTAAATATATCGATTATAAACGCAAAGCTGAAACCATTAAAGACGGACCGAAACATGCCAATCCGTTCGGGAAAGGATTTTGCGCAAACACCAAGTTAAATAAGTACAGCTTACATCATGAATTTAAGACCGATGTTGCAAAAATTGAATTTGAAACAGACACGTCGGATTACGCGACTATGCTTTCCGTTATGTATGCTATTTTGAATGCTTTTTCTGATGTATTAAGTATCGAAAAACGTGACATTAAAGCTTGTTTAACATACAAATTAAAGGGTGGAAAATATTCTCATCAGATAATCATTTATGATGATGTTCCCGGCGGGGCTGGGCATTCTCGTAGACTTGTAACCGAATCGGGCGACGTTTTAAAAGCTGTTATTAATAGAGCAATAAAAATTCTGTCAGAATGCGACTGTGATCCTTCGTGTTATAAATGTCTACGCAGTTATGAGAATCAAAAGGTTCATGAAACCCTTGACCGTAATAAGGCATTGGTATTTTTAAGCCAGCTAGTCAATTAGTGATATTAGTAATTATTGCCATTAAAGAGTATTAATATAAGGAGAAGAGACATTGACAAAGATAATTAAAAATGCGGTAAAATTTAATCACTGTGGTGATATAATAGAATCGACTCATAGACATAACTTTGTAACTTGTTCTTGTGGATGTTGAAGTGTTGATGGCGGACTTGATTATTTAAGATGTTGTTTCAAAAACTCTCGGGAAGAAGATTTTATAGATCTTAATGAGACAATAGAGATAGACGAATGAATTTTAAGATTGACGATTTTGATATTGAACAAATAACCAATGATAAGTCGAGTGCAAAGGACGGCGAGCAGTTTTTAAAAGAGACTTTGAAAGAAATTAATAAACAAGACTTGTTCGAAGACATGCTTTTAAGAATTTCAGAACTTACCAAAAGCCATTATATTTATAAAATTTCAATGGACGGTCAGGCTGTAGGTGAAATAACTTTTGGCGAAAATGAGAGAAAACCCGTAATAGGAATTGAGATTGAGGAGCAATTCCGTAATCGCGGAATAGGCTATAAAGTTTTGAAATGCCTGTTAGCACGAGATAGCGCTCATGGCGACGTAGAATATTTTGTTTATTCAGTGAGAAATGATAATATTCCAAGCATTCGTCTGGTGGAAAAGCTTGGAGGGGTAAGGGTGAAAACATTTAAGATATTCGAAAATCACGACTTGGAAATTTATACCTATCATATACCGCCTAATAAGGTAAACAGTAACGCAATTATCAAATAAACTAATTAAATTAAAATTATAAACAATTTAACAAAGGACTAATATGATTGATTTTGATTTTCATACCCATACGCATCCGCAATCGAATTGCGCATCGCAGACGGTTGAAGAACTTGTGAAAAGAGTTCATTTGGCGGGCATTAATATCCTTGCAATTTGCAACCACGATACCATAAGCGGATTATCCAAATAAGGGCTGAATGTGAAAATACGGTATAGAATTTGTAAATAGCGTTGAGTTGACTTGCCATATTCTGGGCGAGTCCGAAAAATTAGATTAGGCTATGATTCATATACTCGGTCTTAATATCGATAACAAAGCTTAGTTGTTCAATTCTTATTTAGCTGATATAAGGTCGCAGTTCCCAGAAGTAAGATTTTCACATAGACATGCAATAGAGCTTATCCATAAGTTGTATGGCATTGCTGTCTGGGCGCATCCGACGAGGATATATTTTCATGAACAATTTTCTATTGACCAGATTGCGAAAGCAACCGACAGAATGTGCGCCTGCGGACTGGACGGAATATAGGTGTTTCCTCCCAACAATTTAAAAAACGGAGCGATCCAGTCTTTTCTGAGTATAGTTGAAAGCAAAAATCTGAAAATTTCTTTGGGAAGCGATTTACATAATGTACATGATGCCTATTTCCCTATGAACGCCGAATTGAACAACTTGGACTATGACTTCAAAGAAATAAAATATTTTTGGAAGAGATAATGAAAAGGTTTAAAGAAATAAATTTGGAAGTTGGTATGCCCACAAGTGCCGATGCGCTTGCACTGTTAAAATCAAGTATAGCAAATGCCAAGAGCGGAAGCATCGGGTGTTTGTATGTTATCCACGGTTATGGTAGTAGCGGAAAGGGCGGAGCTATAAGAGAAAAAGCCAGACAGTGGCTTAACGCACAGGCAAGAAACGAAACTGTTAAAGCTGTGATAAACGGTGAAGATTTTGATATCTTTAATGCCAAAGCAAGAGATCTTAAAAGTACATATAAAGAGTTAGAACAACTTTCAAAAGTCTGCAATCACGGGGTTACCGTGGTTGAACTATAATTGAATTACGAATATAATGAATTTAATTTCAGTGAAAAATAATTCAGTATAATTTTGTAATGCTTATTAAGGGTGTTATAAATGCAAAATGAGCCGGAATTTATGGCTCATTTTTGTGAAAATAATTGGGAAGTTTTGGGAAGTTGCTAATTTTAGGGTTTTTGTAACAAACGGAAAAGTTTTATTTTGGGGCGTTTTCAGGAGGTTTTTGGCTGAAAATGCCCTATTTTTAATGTTTTTTGTGAAGGTCGATTTTTGACGCATATGCCTTAAAACCCCCTCTGTGTAACAGCCGTATCGATTAAAGTCCTATCACAAGCACCATAAAAGGCAACGCTCCCCGCGCTGTCTTTTTTATTAATCCAGATATTAACTATGTGCAACAGCCAAATCAATTTAATCAAATTGTAAAAAATGATAAAATTGACTTGACATAGTTAGCCGTCGGGGGTATAATCGAAATAAGTAAAAGGAAAATTGTAAATGCATATATTCGATTACTCCAAGGCATGGCAAAAGGCGCTGACGCCGGATATAGTCGCCCTATTGACAAAGATACACGAATACAAAGTCAGGCAAGCTTTTTTCGTAGATTATAAGGCGGAAGCTTTGACGCAGCTTTTGGAGAGCACCAAGCTGCAAAGTACGGAAGCTTCAAATATTATCGCAGGGGTATCCGCATCCGACGAGCGGTTAAAAAAAATCGTCAACGATAAAACCCGTCCTCAGAACAGAAACGAACAGGAAATAGCAGGCTATCGCGACGTGCTTTCGACAATAAACGAAAGCTACGCCTACGTGCCGTTTAAGTCCAACATTATTTTACAGCTTCATCAGAACCTATACAAATACAGCGGCGACGCGGCGGCGGGCAAGTTCAGAGCCTTTAATATCAAAAGCGCCGCGCCATACGTAACAGTTGAGGTGCAAGCAGTGCCGCAAGCCGTGGACGGGTTATGTTCGGCTTTTGAAGAAATTTTAAAAGACGGCGAAGTTGACCCGCTTATAATAATCCCTATGGCGATACTGGATTTTCTGTGTGTTCAGCCGTTAAATAACGGCAACGGGCGAATGAGCAGGCTTCTGACATTACTTTTACTTTATCAGGCGGGATATATCGTCGGTAAATATATAAGCATTGAAAAACTTATCGAACAATCGCAAGAAACCTATCGCCAAGCAATACGGCAAAGCTGTAGCGATTGGCACGAGAATGAAAACGACTACTTGCCTTTCATACGTTACTTTCTCGGCATTGTATTAAAAGCCTATAAAGAGTTCTTCGAAAGGACTGAGCTTTTAACAAAAGGCGTTTCAAAGCCGGACAGGGTTGCGGCAATTATAAAAAACACGTCAGGGAAAATTACCAAAACGGAAATTTTAAATCAATGCCCGAACGTAAGTGAAATTACCGTTCAGAGGGCTTTGGCGGAGCTGTTGCAAAACGGCGATATAATTAAACTCGGCGGCGGCCGTTATACGCAATACGTTTGGAACAGGGAGAAAGAATAATGATTACGGGCGAATTAAAAAACAAAATCGACAGCCTTTGGGATATTTTTGCGGCGGGCGGACTTGTAAATCCTCTTGACGTTATCGAGCAAATAACTTACTTAATGTTTATTCACGACTTGGATTATTCGGACAACTTGCGCGCCAAGGAAAGCGCAATGCTCGGACTGCCCTATGAAAGCATATTTTCGGGCGAAGTAACCGTCGGTGAAAGGAAGATAGACGGTAATCGGTTAAAGTGGTCTTCCTTCCACGATTTATCTGCTGACATAGTATATTCCATAATTCAGGAATGGGTATTCCCGTTTATCAAGGGGCTTCATTCCGACAAGAACAGCGCTTACTCGAAGTATATGGACGACGCAATTTTTAAAATACCCACGGCGCTGTTATTGTCTAAAATAATCGATGCGCTGGACAATATTTACGCGCTTATGGAAAAAATGCAGGACAACGACGCGAACGACACGAAGGGCGACGTTTACGAGTACTTGCTTTCGAAGATTTCCCAATCGGGACTGAACGGTCAGTTCCGCACGCCGCGCCACATAATTAAAATGATTGTTGAAATGATGCAGCCCAATCCCGACGACGTAATCTGCGACCCCGCCTGCGGCACTTCGGGCTTTTTGGTAAACGCCGCCGAATACCTTAAACAGCACCACAAGGAGCAGATTTTTTACGATAAAGAAAAATTATATCACCTTATGGAAAAGATGTTTTCGGGCTATGATATGGACAGAACTATGCTCCGTATCGGCGCGATGAATATGATGACGCACGGAATAAGCAACCCTTACATAGAGTACCGCGACAGCTTGTCCGACCAGAATACGGACAAAGATAAATATTCGCTTATTCTTGCCAACCCGCCTTTTAAGGGTAGCCTCGATTACGATATAGTTGCGACCGACCTGTTAAGGGTATGCAAGACGAAAAAGACCGAGCTTTTGTTTTTAACGTTATTTTTGCGTATGCTGCGCACAGGCGGACGTTGCGCCTGCATAGTGCCCGACGGCGTGCTTTTCGGCTCGTCCACGGCGCATAAAGCTATACGCAAAGAGATTATAGAAAACCACCGCCTTGTTGCGATTATTTCAATGCCTTCGGGAGTATTCAAGCCATATGCGGGGGTTTCAACCGCGGTAATGGTTTTCACGAAAACGGGGCACGGCGGAACGGACAAGGTTTGGTTTTACGATATGAAGGCGGACGGCATGTCTTTGGACGATAAGCGTACGTCCGTAGCCGAAAACGATATACCCGACATTATTGCGCGCTTTCATAATCTGGAAGCCGAGAACGGGCGCGCGCGCACCGAACAGAGCTTTTTCGTTGACAAGCAGGAGATTGTTGACAACGATTACGATTTGTCTATCAACAAATATAAAAAGACGGAATACGTTGCGGAAAAATATCCTTCCACGCAAGAGCTTATGGCTGACCTGCAAGAGCTTGAAAAGGAAATAACCTTAGGTCTCGCCGAATTGGAGGGCTTGTTGTGAAAGTAAGGTTAGGGGATGTTTTTGATTTGCAAATGGGGAAAACCCCAAGTCGTAACAATTCTGATTATTGGGGAGGCGAAAATAAATGGGTTTCAATTTCAGACTTATCCGCTTGTGATAAATATATTTTTAACACTAAAGAATGTATTAGCGATAAAGCGGTACAAGAGAGTGGTATAAAAAAAGTTCCTGCCAACACAGTGCTAATGAGCTTTAAGTTATCTATTGGAAAGGTGGCTATAACTGCTAGTGAGTTATATACAAATGAAGCGATCATGGCATTCATTGACAAGGGCAAAAATCAGTTTAATAAAGATTATTTGTATTATTTGTTTAATGGGATTGATTGGACAGAGGGCAGTAATAAAGCGGTAAAGGGATTAACTTTAAATAAAGCTACATTAACGCAAAAATATATTTATTTGCCTACGTTACAAATTCAATCGCAAGTTGTAAAGAAATTAGATAGGCTTAGCGATTTAATAGAAAAACGAAAACAGCAACTTGAAAAACTCGACTTGCTTGTTAAGTCTAAATTTAACAAGATGTTTGCAAATCAAAAGACTACTAAAATAAAAATTGGTGATATTTTTTCGACAACTTCAGGGGGTACGCCTGATAAATCTCACGCAGAATATTATGAAAACGGTAATATTCCGTGGCTGACCAGTGGGGAAGTTGCTCAAGGTATGATTTTTAATATAAAAAAGAGAATTTCTGAAGAAGGACTTGAAAACTCCTCTGCAAAATGGATGCCGGAAAACACTGTAGTCGTTGCAATGTATGGAGCAACGGCTGGTCAAGTGGGATTACTTAAAATTAGCACAACTTCCAATCAAGCTGTGTGCGGTATTTTGCCTAACAAGCGTTTTAATCCATTGTATTTGTTTTATGCCATTTTGAGCAAGAAAGAATGGATGATTTCTCAATGCGCTGGTGGAGCGCAACCCAATATTTCTCAGGCTGTTATAAAAAAAATGGAAATATCAGAGCCTCCGCTTCGCGAACAAGATAAGTTTGCTACTTTTGTTGAGCAGATACAAAAAACAAGAATTAGAATCGAGCAAAGTCTTGAAAAATTACAAACATTAAAAAAAGCATTAATGCAAAAATACTTTGGATAGAAAGAATGAAAAGTTACATTGAATTGACCGAACATATTACAGAAGACCAGTTGTTTGAGGGATTTTTAGCTTTTGGTTTATTTTCTGATAAATTGATACCAATCTTAACTGGAAAATATTTTTATGATTATTGTATAAAAAACAATCCTAGTTTTCCAAATTTAGATAATAAAGGGTCAGGGTATATTAATTATAAAAATATGCGCAACATAAATATTCCGCGTGAATTAGGAATTCCTAATCCTATGGCTTATTATAAATTATGTTTATGTTTAAAAAATAATTGGGAAAACATTAAGGATCATTTTAGAAATTATACTCTTAATCAAGATTATAAAATAAGCCGAATACACATTAGAAAAAAGCATGGAACTAAGAGATTGTTCTCAATGAGTTATAACAATTGGGAGCTAGATGGAGAGCCAGAACCCGATTTGTTATTTGGCAATCGTTACATCGTGCAGGCTGACATTTCAAATTGTTTCTCAAGTATTTACTCTCATTCTTTAACTTGGGCTTTAGTTGGGAAAGAAATTGCAAAACGGAATAGGCGCGGTAATTGGTACAATGATATTGATGAATCAGTACAAAAAATAAAAGGCGGAGAGACGCATGGTTTGTTAATTGGACCACATGCGAGTAACTTGTTATCGGAAATTATTTTAGTAGTAGTTGATAAGACTTTATTTGATAAAGGATATCGATTTATTAGATACATTGATGACTATTCTTGTTATGTCGAAAGTAATGAAAAAGCGCAAGATTTCATATCTGACTTGTCAGATGCATTACAAGAATTCGATTTGCAATTAAATTATAAAAAATTAAGTATAATGGAATTGCCAACCGCAATAGTTGAAAAGTGGAAACGCCAATTAAACACATCAATTGTATTAAAAAAAGACAAATATATAGATTTCTATGCGGTAAGGGCTTTTCTCGATAGTGCTATTGAACTGATGAAAGCCAATGACAATAACGCTGCGATTCTCACATACGCGATAAAATCATTGAGAGGGCGAACATTAAGCAAAAGCGCAAAGAAATATGCGTTTCAAACTATTTCGCAATATGCTTATATTTATCCTTATTTAATTCCTTATTTGGACGAATATGTTTTTAAACCTTATAAAACGGATGTGAAAGATATAGAAAGAATTTCTAATTTGTTGTTTACAAATGGTTTAAAAAGAAAAAATTATGAGAGTGTAAGTTATGCTATTTATTTCGCTATAAAGTATAATTTCAATTTAGATGGCTTCATGGCTTCTAATGCAACTAATTCTAAGGACTGCATTTTCAATTTGCTTGCATTTAAATATTTTTCAAAAATTGGTGATGTAAAAGCAACAAAAGAAATAAAATCATATGCTCGTTCAATAAAATATTCAACTGAAGATTTTGATAGAAACTGGTTGTTTATTTATGAATGTTTACCAGAAAGTGATTTGAAGGGCGATTGGAAAGAATTGAAAAGACACAAAGTTAAGTTTACAAGTATATAAGAGTAAAATATGACAAACTTTGATTTTTTGAAAAATGAAGAAAAATTTTCGGCGTTTGCGGATGTTGCGATTTCAGCCGAAAAAATATTTAATATCGACGCGGAGGCGAGTGCGATAAACTGCCGCCGCGCGGCGGAGTTTGCCGTAAAGTGGATGTATTCCGTAGACGCGGAACTGCAAAAGCCCGCTTACGACGACACCTTCGCCGTGCTTACAAGCACGGAAGAATTCCGCAAAATCGTAGGCGCCGATATAATAAAGCGGCTCGATTATATCCGCAAAGTCGGCAACAGTGCGGCGCACGGCGGTAAAAAGGTCAAACCCGAGCAGGTAAAGCTTTGCCTTGAAAACCTGTTCGTGTTCCTCGACTTAGTAGCATACTTCTATGCGGACGAATACGAAGAAAGGAAATATAATCCCGAACTTCTGAACGACAAAACCGAGCAGCCCGTTGACGCGGCTTCCGATATAGATTTTGAAAAGCTTATCGCCGAAAACCAAAGGTTAAAGGCTCAGCTTACGGCGCGCCGCGAAGAGCAAAAGAAAACTTATGCGCCGCCTTCGGAACCGACCGAATATCAAACGCGCAAGCTGTACATAGACATAATGCTGCAGGATTCGGGCTGGACGGAAGGCAGGAACTGGCTCAACGAATACGAGCTTTCGGGTATGCCCAACGCTACGGGCGTGGGATATGCGGATTACGTTTTGTTCGGCGACGACGGAAAGCCGCTAGCCGTGATAGAAGCAAAAAAGACCTGCAAGGACGTTGCAATCGGCAGACAACAGGCTAAGCTGTACGCTGATTTATTAGAGCGCAAATTCGGGCGCCGTCCCGTAATATTCCTTACCAACGGTTTCGAAACGCGGATATGGGAGGACAATTATTATCCCGAACGCAAAGTCGCGGCGATATATTCCAAGCGCGATTTGGAAAAGCTGTTCAACCTGCGCACCATGCGGACAAGTCTGAAAAACGTGTACGTGGATAAAAGCATAGCGGGAAGATATTATCAGGAAGGCGCAATCAAAGCTGTGTGTGCGGCTTTCGGCGAGAAAAACCGCAGAAAGGCGCTTTTAGTTATGGCTACCGGTTCGGGCAAAACGCGAACGGTAATCGGGCTGTGCGACGTGCTTTTAAAACGCGGTTGGGTAAAGAATATCCTGTTCCTTGCGGACAGGAACGCGCTCGTTACGCAGGCAAAGCGCAGCTTCGTAAACCTGCTGCCCGATTTGTCGGTAACCAACCTCTGTGAAGAAAAAGATAACTATTCGGCGCACTGCGTGTTCTCGACGTACCAGACTATGATGAACTGCATCGACGAGGCGAAGGACAACGAGGGTAAGCTGTTCACCTGCGGGCATTTCGATTTGGTAATCTGCGACGAGGCGCACCGTTCGATTTACAATAAGTACCGCGATATATTCACTTATTTTGACGCGCCGCTCGTCGGACTGACGGCAACCCCGAAGGACGAGATAGATAAAAACACTTACGAAATTTTCGAGCTTGAAAAGGGCGTGCCGACCTACGGTTATGAGCTTGCCCAAGCGGTAAACGACGGATATCTCGTTGATTTCCTTTCCATAGAAACCAAGCTGAAGTTCATTGAGCAGGGCATAGTATACGACGAACTGCCCGAGGATGAAAAGGAAATTTACGAAAGAACCTTTGCCGACGAAAACGGCGAAACGCCTGAAAGCATTAGCTCTAACGCGCTTAACGAGTGGATATTCAACGAGGACACCATAAAGCAAGTTCTGCGTATTCTTATGGCTGACGGCATAAAAACCGACTACGGCGCGAAGATAGGCAAGACTATAATCTTTGCGAAAAACCACCGCCACGCAGAAAAAATTTTGGAAGTGTTCGGGAAGGAATATCCGCATCTGGTCGGGTACGCGAAGGTAATAGATAATAAAATAAACTATGCGCAAAGCGCGATAGATGAATTTTCGCGCGCGAACAAATTGCCGCAGATAGCAATTTCCGTAGATATGCTGGATACGGGCATAGATATCCCCGAGATACTTAACCTCGTATTCTTCAAAAAAGTAATGAGCAAGGCGAAATTCTGGCAGATGATAGGGCGCGGAACAAGGCTTTGCCCCGGCCTTTTAGACGGCAAAGATAAGAACAAGTTTTATATTTTCGATTTCTGCGGGAACTTCGAGTTCTTCCGTATGAACAAGGGCAGAGCCACGGCGAACGCGCTTGCTTTGCAGGGCGCGATATTCAGCTTAAAGGCGCAGATTGTTTTTAAGCTGCAGGATATTGCCTATCAAACGGACGATTTAATCAAATTCCGCAAAAGCCTTGTTGACGAAATGGCCGGCAAGGTGAGCGCGTTGAACCGCGAGAATTTTGCGGTCAAACAGCACTTGCGTTACGTTGAAAAGTATTCCGCGGTTGAAAATTATTCGGCGCTAACCTATGAAGATACGCTGATAATTTCCGAGGAAATATCGCCCTTGATATTGCCCGACAGCGACGAAACGAGCGCCGTGAGATTTGACGCGCTTATGTACGGAATAGAGCTTGCATATCTTGCGGGGAAGACGTATTCTCGGGCGCGTAAGGATTTAATTAAAAAAGTAAGAGCGGTTGCGGGCGTTGCCAATATTCCCGAGATAATGGCACAGTCGGAATTTATCAATCAGATTCTTCAAAGCGATTATCTCGAAAATGCGGGGATAAACGAGTTCGAGCATATACGCGAGCGTATCCGCGAATTGATAAAGTATATTCCGCACACCGAAATAATTTACACCACTAACTTTACGGACGACATATTATCCTCCGAATGGCGGGAAGCCGAGCTTGACAGCGAGGATCTGAAGAATTACAGAGCCAAGGCGGAATATTACATTCATCAGCACGAGGATAACGCCGCGATAGCTAAACTGAAAACCAACAAGCCGCTTACCGCGGACGACGTGAAAGAGCTTGAAAAGATTTTGTGGGGCGAAGTGGGAACGAAGCCGGAATACGAGGCGGAGTTCGGAGAGAAGCCTCTCGGTGAGTTCGTAAGGGAAATCGTCGGGCTTGACATGGCGGCGGCAAAGGAAGCGTTCGCAAAATATCTGAACGATACAAGCCTCGACAGCAGGCAGATTTATTTCGTAAACCAGATTGTCGAGTACGTCGTGCATAACGGGGTAATGAAAGATTTATCAGTCTTGCGCGAATCGCCTTTTACCGACCGCGGAAGCATCGTCGAAGTTTTCCGCGATATGTCCGTATGGGCAGGGATAAGAGCCGTTATCGAGCAGATTAATAACAACGCATCCGCGGCGTAACTTTTGCAAGAGGTTTTATATGACTGCAGATGAAATTATAAAATACTGCCTTGAAAATTTAGATGGCGTTGTGCTCGTGAACAGTTGGGGCGAGAGAGGAATTTTCTACAATCCCGAAAACAAGCTGAAACGCGGGGTTTATATTCTTACCGTAAAGGAAAAGGACGGTGAAAACGACAGCTCGTCAAACCTTGACAGGGAGGGAATATACCGCGTCAACCTCGGCGTGCGCAAGCAAACGTTTTTAAATTTGTTCGGGCATATCCCCGCGCGTCCGCCAAAAGGCGGAATCGTGGATATGGATTTTGACTTTACCGCAACGGACAAAATAATGCCGCACCCCGTGTACGGCTGGATGAGCTGGCTGTGCTGTCTTAATCCGTCCGACGAAACGTTTGAAAGGTTAAAGTCTCTTATTTCCGAAGCTCATGCCTACGCGAAGGAAAAGTTTGAAAAAAGGAAGTAAAATGTATCAGGAAACGTTTTTTGAAAATTCAATGAGTCAGCCGCTGGCGGCAAGACTGCGCCCGCAGTCGTTGGACGAATACTGCGGACAAAAACACCTTCTGGGCGAGGGCAAGGTTTTGCGCAGGCTCATTGAAAGCGACAACGTCAGCTCAATGATTTTCTGGGGCCCTCCCGGCGTGGGCAAGACAACGCTCGCCCGAATAATCGCCAACCGCACCAAAGCAGATTTCATTGATTTTTCGGCGGTCACGAGCGGCATTAAAGAAATAAAATCGGTTATGGAGCAAGCCGAAAAAAGCCGCCGATTCGGCGGAAAGACTATTCTTTTCGTGGATGAAATTCACCGCTTTAACAAGGCTCAGCAGGACGCGTTTCTGCCGTTCGTCGAAAAAGGCAGTATAATACTAATCGGCGCGACAACCGAAAATCCGTCGTTCGAGGTAAACGGCGCACTTCTGTCGCGCTGTAAAGTTTTCGTATTGCAGGAGTTGAAATGTGAAGAGCTGTGCGAGCTTTTAAAACACGCTTTGACGGACGAGCGCGGCTTCGGCGGGCAGACGGTGGAAATTTCGGACGACCTGATTGAAAGCATTGCGAACTTCGCAAACGGCGACGCGCGCAGCGCGCTTTCCACTCTAGAAATGGCTGTACTGAACGGCGTGTTCGACGGAACGAAAACGGTGGTTACCGCCGAAACGTTAGAGCAGTGCATTTCCAAAAAATCACTGCTTTACGACAAGAAAGGCGAGGAGCATTACAATATAATTTCCGCGCTGCACAAGTCGATGCGAAATTCCGACCCCGACGCTGCCGTATACTGGCTTGCGCGTATGTTGGAGGCGGGCGAGGACCCGTTATACGTTGCGCGGCGAGTTACCCGCTTTGCAAGCGAGGACATAGGACTTGCCGACCCGCGCGCGCTTGAAATTGCCGTTGCCGCTTTTCAGGCTTGCCACCTTATAGGTATGCCAGAATGCACCGTGCATCTTACCGAGGCGGTCGTGTATATGTCGCTTGCGCCCAAGTCAAACGCGCTGTACACTGCTTACGGAGCGGCAAAAAAAGACGCAATAACTATGCTTGCCGAGCCGGTACCTTTGGTTATCCGCAACGCGCCCACAAAGCTTATGAAGGAGCTTGAATACGGCAAGGGTTATCAGTACGCGCACGATACCGAGGACAAGCTTACGGATATGCAGTGCCTGCCCGATAACCTGTTGGACAGGGAATATTACCGCCCTACGGAAGAGGGCGTGGAGGGCCGTTTCAAAGCGCGTTTACAGGAAATTAAAGACTGGAAAGCTTCAAGGAAAAAAAGTGATTAAGTAGCGAATATGACAGATTTATTGACGTTTGCAGATAGAGAAGAATTCAGGAAGTGGCTTTCGGAAAACTGTAAGTCGAGCGAGGGCGTTTGGCTGTTATTCGGAAAGAGCGGAACGAAAACCATTAAATCGGAAGAAGCGCTTGAAGAAGCTTTGTGTTTCGGCTGGATTGACGGACAGATGCAGAGCATTGACGACAAAACTTATAAGAAATATTTTGCCGAGCGCAGGGCTAAAAGCAAGTGGTCGGATAAAAATAAAGCGCTCGTCAAGAGCCTTGAAGAGCGCGGACTTATGACCGATTTCGGCAGAAAAAAGATTGAGGAAGCTAAAAATAACGGTCAGTGGGACGCGCCCGATTTGATGTCGCTCGGCGAGGAAGCAATCGCAATTCTTTCCGCATTGCTTCAAGAACATGAGCCAGCCTACACTAATTTTCAGGCTATGCCGCTGTCCGTTAAGAAAACCTACGCCAGAGCGTACTTCGACGCAAAGACCGACGCAGGCAAGCAAAAGCGGCTTGCGAGGATTGTGGACAGGCTTAACAAAAATTTAAGACCTATGTAAAAAGGGGCAGAATATGACGAAGCTGACGGCATTGACGAATATCGGCAAAGAAATGGAAAGTAAGCTTAAAAGCGTTGGAATAGACTGCGCGGAAAAGCTTTTTGAGCTTGGCGCGAAGGAAGCGTTTTTTAGGTTAAAGACAAAATACCCGCAGGTGTGCTTAGTGCATCTGTATACGCTTGAAGGTGCAATTCAAGGCTTGGAATTCAACTGCCTTTCCGAAGAAACCAAGGCGGAATTAAAAGCGTTCAGCGAAAGTTTGAAATAGAGGTATTACAAATGAAAAAACTTATTGCATATTGCGGGCTTGATTGCGAAAAATGCGACGCGCGGGCGGCTACGCTTAACAACGATAATGCTTTGCGCGAAAAGGTTGCAAAGCTTTGGAGTGAAATGAACGGCGTTGAAATTACCGCCGAAATGATAAACTGCGAGGGTTGCCGCGCGGACGGTGTAAAGTCACCCTTTTGCGACAGTATGTGCCCTATAAGACAATGCGCGCTCGGCAAAGCTTATGAAACCTGCGGGAACTGTTCGGACGTTGAAAACTGCCATACCGTCGGTATGATTATAGCCAACAATTCCGAAGCGTTGAGCAACCTTAAAAAGAAATAATTATGAAGCCTTGGTTTACGATTGATAAAATTGACGAAACGACATATATCATAAGCGAATACCGCCATTGGGAGGAAACACATTGCTATCTTTTAATCGGTAGTAAGCGTTGCCTTTTAATTGACACGGGGCTTGGTATTTGCAATATTTACGAACAAGTCCGCAAGTTGACTGACAAGCCCGTAATTGCCATTGCAACGCATATTCACTGGGACCATATCGGCGGGCATAAGTACTTCCCCGATTTCTATGCCCATAAAGCAGAACTGACTTGGTTGAACGGTGAATTTCCGCTTTCGCCGCAAACTATTCGGGATATGGTGGTTGAACGTTGCGATTTGCCCGATGGGTACGACGTAAGCACATATAAAATGTTTCAGGGAATACCGACGAGAGTTTTGCTTGGCGGAGAGATTTTGGATTTAGGCGGCAGATATGTTGAAGTTTTGCACACTCCCGGGCATTCGCCGGGGCATATGTGCTTTTGGGAAGCGGCGAGGGGCTACGTCTTTACAGGTGACTTGATTTATAAGGACACGCTGTTTGCGTACTATCCGTCTACCGACCCCGAAGCGTATTTGCAGTCGCTTGAAACGGTTGCCGCATTGCCTGCAAAAAGATTATTCCCCGCGCATCACTCTCTGGACGTACAACCCGAAATTGCAGTACGGATGAGAAACGCTTTCCGCGATTTAAAAGCACAGGGCAAGCTTCACCACGGCGCAGGTACGTTTTCTTACGGCGATTGGGCTGTATGGTTGTAATACTAATAATAAAAAAACCCCCGACGGTGAAAACCGTCGGGGGTTTTTTATTGTATCATTATATGCCGTTAAGCTTTGGGCTGTAAAACGTAGTCGTTTGCGTTTGCGTCGTTTAAGACGAGCTGGCCCGTTGCGTTTACGCTTAAATCAACGCCGAGCTTGGTGCCCGAAACTTCTACGAGCGCGATTTCCATACTTGCGGTAACTACGCTGTATTCGAAGGTCTGGCTCTTGGCTTCGCCGCTTACCGGCGTCTGGGTTACGGTTACCGTTCCTGCGAAAGGCTCAACCGAGCTTGTCGGGGTGAACGTTACGTCGTAAACGTTGCCGACGACGTCCGTTACGGTATATTCGCCGTTAAGTAATTGCCCGAAATCGGGTGCTTCGCTTACGGTGAAGGTAAACTCGCAAGATACCGAAGGGTTAGAGGTAGAGGTTACTTTTACGGTGTATTCGCCCGCCGCTGTTGCGGTGAATTTAAAGCAGGTTATATCGTCCAAAGCAATTTGCTCGATAGTTGCCGAAGCTGCGTTTGCAGAGGTTACCGTTGCAGTCTGACTGCTGTCCGCGCCGAAGCTTACGTCGCCGTAGAAGTATACCGAGCCGACGAGGGATATAATCTTAGTGCTGCCTGCGTAGAAGTTGCCCGACGCGTCGTTGCGGACGTAAGCGTCCATAGTTAAGGGCGCATTGCCCGTTACGTCAAAAGTAATCGATTTTTCAATATTCGCAGTCTTTATCAAAAGTACCCACTTGCCGCCGTTTAAAAGCGTTACGCTTATGGTGTTGCCCGTGCGGTAAGCCATAAAGCCGTTGTTGGGACCCATGGGCGCGCCGTTACTGTTCTGGTAGCCGAAGCGGTTGCCCTCGAAGCTGAACATCATTGCGTCGTAATTGAAGTCCGCCGTTGCAGGCGCTATGTCCGTAATATTAATGGTTAATTTGGGGTTTGCCATCGAGCAGTTTATCGTGCCGTTGTCGCCCAAATCTTCGCCGTTATAAGTCAGCTTGAAGGACTGGAAGGCGTACATATCCTTTGAGTAAGGACTGGTTTCCGTCCTTGCGCCCGTAACTTGCGCGACCGTAACGCGCGTGCTTTTCGAGAAGGCTTTTTTAGCTTCGGTGTGGCCGCTTGCATCGGTAACGAAGCTGGGGTTAGTTGCACCGTCGGGAGCGAGCGTATTGTTTTCCCAATAGTTCTGGGTGTAGTTAACTGTTTTAACTTCGTACTTGTCCCCTAAGGTGAAGGTCACTGTCGTTTCGTAATAGTCGGCAACGGAGCCGTGGTTTACAAGTCCCGAGAACTTAAAGGAATAGGTCCTCGCCGCCTCGTTAGCGGTTTCTTCGAGGTCCTTGTTGGTTGCCTCCTTACCTGCCTTATACAGCGCCGCCAACGTTTCCTCGACGCCGTATTCGGTTACGGCTAAATACCACAGCTCGTTAGGCGCGCCGTTCATCATTGCGTTTTGCAGAGAGGGGTTTTTGGTGAAAGTTCCGTTTTCAAACCTTGCGCAGAAAATTTCCTCTCCGTCCATGCTGTAATGCGATTCGGTAATTATCGTCGTTTCGACGGGCACAAGAGTGTCGGGGTCTTCTTCGGAAGGCTCGTAATAGGTGTCATGCGCGGTGTTCTTCAGGTAGGTGTAGTTGTTGCCGAACTTGTAATCGTAGTTGTACTCGTCAAAGTACTCCTCGCCGCCGTGCAGTGCGGCTTCGACGTGCTGAGTACCCGAAGCGACTTCAGTCTTAAAAATCTTGCCGACGTATATTGCGCTCTGAACGGTTGAAATATTTATGCCGTTGACGTTTACGGTATAGCTTGCTTTTACGTTGCCCTGAGAAACCGTTACGGTGTAGTCGCCGAGAGTGGTGAACACCTCGTCAATAACCGTGCCGTTTTCTGCCTTGACTTCGACGTCGAAGTTTTTAAGGCTGGCCGTTTTGGAAATTACAGTCCTGCCCTGCGCGTTTTCGTAGGTGAGGGTAAGACTTAAACCGTCGTAGGAAATTTCCTCGCCAAGCGCGTACTGCTTTTTAACGGTTTCGGTATTAAGCTCTATCTTGCGCAAAACGCTTGTGAAATCGTTTACGTAGATAGTATAAATTTCCCTCTTGCCGCCGTAGCTTACCGTTATCTGGTAATCGTTGGGCGTGTTCATATCGAAGCCGTTTTCCTTTCTGATTTCGGCTTCGGCGGTGACGTCCTTTTTGCTTCCGTCGCCGTAGACTGCGTATATTTTGCAGCCGTCGCCGAGCGTGAACTCGTCGCCTATCATGAAGTCGATTTTTGCGCCTTCGATAGAAAGGCGTTTAAGCTCGTCGCCGTTCTTGCACGCCGTAAGTCCGGCCGCGGCGCATATGACCGCCGCCGCGGCAAGGATAATTACGAGAAAATTCCTTATGCTCTTTTTCATTTATTCACCTCGTTTTTTTATTAGGTATTTTTAAGGTATACGCCGCACGCGAACAGCCACAGCGCGTCCTGATTTGCGGTATAGCCGAGAACTTCCGGAGTGCCGAGATACTTATTATCTTCATCTTTATTAAAGCCTACTCCGTCGGTCCAAAGCGACTGCCTTTCCGCAAAGACCTGTAAGAACTCTTTAAGCTCCTTAGTTACGTAACACATACCCTGACTGTTGCACACCCTGTAATAGTCGTCGCGTATGAACGCGGTATAGTCGAACACGGCGAACTTCTGTTCTTCCTCTATCCAGACGTTGTAAAGCTTTAAATAGTTGCTTCCGCCGCCGAGTCCCGCCGCATTTGCGTTGTACAGCGTCGTTATCGTGTACGAAGGCAGACGCGAAGTGAGCGCACAGCACAGTATAGGTCCGAAGTTCTTGCCGTATTTTAAGGGGTCGTTGCCGTAAAGCGTTTCACTGTAATAATGGTAGAAGCCCGTGTTTTCGTTATACTTAAAGTTCGACGCGTCGAAGTTCATGGTGCCGAGGTCGGCGTAAGTGAACGTTTCGTCCGCTTTCTTTTCGGCTGCCTTTATCCTTGCTTCCTTTGCACGGATAACCCTTACGTCGCTGTTCGAGCTGACGTATTCGCCCTCGTAGGCGATTGCAAAGTCGACGTGGACGGGGTAGCCAGATTTACTTTCCGCGCCCACTGCGAAGGTGAACGAGTGTCCGACCTCGGTACGGTCGACGCGGTACTCGTAACGGAAGTTTTTGGTGTAGCCTCCGTCGACGGAAAAGCCGCCTCCGTCAAGCTGACGTTCAAACCACTTGCTGCCTATCGTGCCGCCGTAAATCTGTATATACGGATTTATTTCGTTTTCGAAGGCGTTTACCCAAGAGGTTACCGAGTAGTAGCCTGCGGCTTCGGGCTTGTATTCGTAATACAGTACTTTGTCGCTGCCCGTAACGTTAGTGCGGTAAGTGCCGTCGTACTTGACCTGATAACAGCCGTTGTTTGAATACAGTCCGCGTCCGTCGCCGTTTTCGGGGGAACGGATAGTTGTGAGAAGAAGCGAAACCTTGCGCTCGTCCGTGGTGGCGATATACGCGCTCGGGTCGTAGGTGTATCTGTCGGAAAGCCCTTCGAGATAGATATAGTAATCTCCGTCAAGCTCGCCCGCGTCCGCCTTGCCGTCCGCGCCGAGTAAAACTCTTTCCACGCTGAAATCGTTTCGCCAGACTACCGTGATTTCCTGTTCGCCGGGGTTGTAGACCTGCGTGCCGAGATATACGGTCACCACGTAGTGCTTATCATCCACGGGCGGAGTTCCTATATCGGGGGGATCGTCGGGTTTCTTGTTCGGGTCGGTTACGTTAGGACCGTCTTTACCGTTGTTCTCGATATAGCTTCCGAGGCCGCAACCCGACAGGCATAAAAGGGCGCACAGAAAAGCAATTATCAAGGTTAAAAATTTCTTTTTCATCTGCGCCTCCTGCCGAGATTAGAGAAGAAAGAAGTTACGTCCTTCCACTTTAACTGTCTTATTATAATATCCGCCACGAACGCAACGGCGGCAACTATCATTAAGGGAAGCGTAAACTTGAACGTATAAGAAGTATACGCAGAATCCGTGTTCTCAATCGTCTTAATATCGTCAAGCTCTAATATCTTTCCGTTTTCGGTCAACAGCCTGTATAGATACGCCCTGTTGTAGTTCGTGAAGCTGTCGTATTCCGCATAGTAGGAAACCGAGAAGTCGGTATCCGTTTCGTAGCTTTCGCCGTTATATGAGTAGTCCACGTGAACGCTGTATCTGCCGGGTGCGTCCGTCGAAAAGACTGCAAAGTACGTGCTTGAATCGAACGTGAGCGGTTTGGTCGTTACCATACCGTCGGGGTCGGTAACCGTGACCGAGAACGCCGAGCTGTTCCGAAGCGAACCCGAAGTTTTTACATAGACGGTAGTGGAGTTGCCGCTGCCCTCGACTTCGACTATAAACGGCGAGGTTATGCGTTCCGCCGGCAGAGTTGCCTTGGGGATATTCGCAAGGAACGTGTCGCCGCCCGTGCCGTATACCCAGCTTGCAGTCCAGTCGGAAGAAATATCCGAAAGGAATGAAACTACCTTGCCTTTGCCGCCTCCGCTCCAGTAAGCGTAGAGGGGAACGTCAAACGCGGTCACGCCCTTATCCCTGTAATATTTTACGGTAAGCACGGTCTGCGCGGTACTCTTTGCGGAGTTGTACCAAAAGCCCCCGACCGCACTTATATTCGTAACGCCTTCGGCGACCTGCTCGCCCGTGCGGCGCACGGTTACGTCGTACTTTTCGCCCGTTATCATGGTCTGGCTTATATCGTCGCTTATGCCCTGAATAACTACGTCGACGTCGCTCTCGTTTTCGATATACTGATAGAACGCGCGCGGGGTTTCAAAGGCGTTGTGTACCATCTGGGTTAAAAGGGTGTTGCCTGCATCTTTGGGGTAAATGCCTATTGCCGAAACAGCTATGTTTTCTTTCGACATGCGCTCAGCCCATTCCTTTGCGTCGGCGTTGTCGCCCTCGGGATTCAAACCGTCGGAAATTATTATGACCTGCTTGTCATGGTAGCGCGTGGGCATAAGGTCGTACGTGTGTTTAAGCGCCGCGCTTAAATTCGTTCCGTTTTCCGCCTCGCACTTGTCAATTACGTCCTTAATAACGCCCGGCGAGGTGAGATAGGTGGGGGGTAACAGTTCGGTTACTCCGCCCGAGAAGCCGACAACCATTACCATATCCGTGGGATTGAGAACGGTCAAAAGCTCGTTCGCGGCGCGCTTTGCAACGTTGAAGCGCCCCTCGAAATTCATACTTAACGATATATCCATTACTATGGCGACGAGCCTCGTATCCTGATCGCTGTTGCCTATCTTTACGGGCAGTAAATCAGCCAAAGCGCGAAGCGCGTCGTTTTGTGCGCTGTCCTCGCCGCTGTCCTCCTGCACGAAGGTGTTGCCGAAGGTAGTAAGCGTTTTGCCGTAATCGTCAACGAGGGAAGTTAAGCTTGAAGTGAACATACCGCAGGACTTTATCGTGCGCACGTCGAAGTTGCTCATAACTATCTCGTCGTAAACGCAAAGCTCCTCGACGGACGTGGGTATCTCCGCAGGGTTGCTGATATATTTAACTCCGTCGTAGCCGTAGTAATTTCTGCCCGCCATAACGTCCGCTTCACTGCCGCCGATAAACAGCACGTTGCACTCGTCGGTGACCTTCTGCGAGAACAGGCAGGTGTTGTTATAAAGAGAGGTATCATCGTCGGTTTCAGCCGTTTCAACCCTTACCTCGTAATTATAGCTTCCTTTCTTGTCCGTGGACAGGGGAAGGGTTACGACGTTAAGTCCGTCGTAGAAGCTTGCCGAGCGTTTCAGCTCGAACACTCCGTCCTTATATAAGCTGACGTAGCCGTTGATACGCTCGCGCTTTTCGCCGTTGACCGAGCCGCAGTTTACCCTGACGAGAACGCTTGCTTCCTCGCTCTTATCGAGGTAGGTCGAAGCCGTAGCCTCTACTCCGTCAATCTGCACCTCGCTCACGCTTTCGTCAATGTTGTCGTCAATGAACACCGCGTCAACGTAAACGCCGCTATCCTGCAACGCGCCGACAACTCTTATTATGTTGTTCGAGGCAACGGTTTCCGCACCGTCGGTTATTACGATTATGCGCTTTATAACTCCGTCGTCGAAAAGGTTGCCCGCATAGCGGAGTGCGGCGGCTATGTCCGTTGCGCTTCTGTCTACGTTTTCGGCAGTGCGCACGTCGGGCACGCTCTCGCCGAGGTCGGCTATCATCTGATAGTTTCTGCCGAAGCATATGACGCCCATCTTCGAGTTCTTGGGCAATTTCTTTGAAATCTTTTCTATGTTTTCCTGCACCTCGTCGAGGTTGTGTTCGGACGAGTAGGAAATATCCGCAAGCACGTATACGTTGGTTTCGGTGACTACCGTTTCAAACGACATACCCGCAATAGCAAGCGTTATGCACACGCATATTACTATATGGAGTGCAAGCGAAGCTGCGTTGTGGAAATTGAGCGTGTCCTTTTTAACCGTTATTGCAAACGGCACTACTACCGCGGCTATCAGGGGCAAGGCAAGGAACAGAAGCCAAGGGTTAACGAAGCTGATATTGTTCATAGCAATATACCCCCCAGTCTGCAAGCAGCAGTAATGAAATTATTATGAAGAAGGCGAGCAGGCTGTCGTAGAAGCCGTCCGAGTAGACGTTTTCCTTTTCGCCTGTCAATTTGAATATGCCGCCGCCTTCCGAACGGCTTTCTTCTTCGGGAACGCACGCGTACGCGTAGTACTTCGTTTCGCCGCGGTTATCCTTGACCGAAAGGGTGTAAGTGCCCGTTTCGGTGAGGTTGACTTCGCACACCGCATTGCCGAGAGTGTCGAGTGTTGTACTTCTGCCAGAGGGGGTAGTAACAACTATGCTCTGACAGCCGGGAACTACGTTTACTTCCATCACGTCGCCGCACGAATATATAGTCTGGTCGATGACGGAGGGGATAGAGTAGTTCATTAAATTGCTTATTAAAATATTGAAGTCAACGAGCATGCCGAGGTTGGACTTGCCGATTTCGAAGGCAAAAACTACCTCTCTGTCGTTGTTCTCGTTAAGACCTGCGGATATGAGCGAATCGCCGCCGACCTTCATTACCGAAACGAAGCTGCGGGGAACGCCGTATCTTGCGTATTCCCTGACCGCGACGTCAACGCCGATTATGCCTTTCATAAGCCGCTTTTCCTGCGTAGACGAGCCTTTGGTATAACGGGGTGTATAGTAACTGTTGGGGCCGCTTTCGTCCCTCGGTATCTGCATATCTCTGAACGTTATGCCCGAGCCTTTGCCCGTACCGTCAACCGCGTTGATAAGCCATATAGCCGCGTTGGTCGGAAGGGTAGCGGGAGTACAGCCGTTGAACGCGTATAAATCGTAGCCCGTATACGCGCCTTCGGTATAAGCTTTAAAGCTTACGACTTCGACTTCAGCTTTACCTGAAATGAGCATAGCGTTTCTTAAATAGGAAACGTCCTGCAAATTGTTGACTATTAAAACCTTTCTGTCCTGCGACTTTTCCTCGTCGTACAGTACGACGGTATTATCCTCGCCGAGCGCGTCGCCGTTGGATATGCGAAGTCTTAAAGAGGTGTACTCGACGTCGCCCGCCTGAACTTCGAAGTCGGCAGGCTCGCCCTTTTTAACCTCGACAGAGGTCTGGGCAACCTTTACTTCCTCGCCGCCGTTCTGCGCGAGCATTTCCACGGTGAGGGTTGTGTCCTGATTATAGGCAATTACCTTGCCCGTACCGCAGAGGCCCGCGTCCGTATACTTATAACCGTACTCGTAAATTGCGTAATTGTTTTCGCCCTTGGAAACGTTTACGGGCGTGATGTTTTCGGTTTCATATTGTTTATCCGTCAGAAGGTAGAACACCCCCGAACGATTGTATTCGAAATAAGTCTGCGCGTAGGTTATCGCGGACGCGCAGTCGTCCGCAGTCCAGCTTGCGTTTAAAGCCTTGACGTTGGTCTTTGCCTGTTCCTTGTCGGAAACGCCCTCGAAGGCAACGCTTACGCCGCCGCTCACGAAGAAAAGTGTGTAGGTGCTTCCGCCGAGGGAATCGTCGATTATGTCGATAATTTCGTCCTGCGCCCTTTCGAAACGGGTTTTGCCGCCGCTCTGCATATTCATACTTGCCGAACCGTCAAGGATAAAGTAAATATCGTTTGCCGAATTTTTAACGGTGAACACGGGGTGCGCAATTAACAAAGAAGCCGCGAATATAGCAAGTATTTCGAGGATAAGCGCGAGGATACCCGTAAGCTTTGAAACGGGCTTGCGCTTTTTCAAAAACTTTTCGCTAAGCTCCCAAAGATAGGTGGAGGCAATCGTCTGCTCGGTGTACTTGGATTTGATTATATAGATTAAGATTACAATGGGGATACCTAAAAGCCCCAGAAGTCCTAAGGGATAATAGAAACTCATTTCATCACCCCCATAGCCGTGAGCTGTTCGAAGAATATCTCGTCCACGGGTTTATCGTCCTTGACGAGGACGTATTCCGCGCCGCGTGCGTTGCAGTAGTTGCGTATTCTGTCCTGCACGTACTGCACGGCTTCCCTGTAAGCTTTAATGATATCCCTGTTGATATTCTTCTGATAGCTTTTCTGTGGATTTTCACTGTCGTAAAAAATGTTCTTGCCGCGCACCTTTGGATTAAGCTCTTCCGAGGATAAAACCTGCACGCACAGAAGGTCGCGCTTTTTGTCGGCAAGATAGTCGATTGCATTTTCGTAATTCGCATCCGTTAAGAAGTCGGAAATTATTACGGAAAGCCCGTCGCCGTAGCCGACCTGCGTGGGCATTATGCCCTCGCTTATAAGGCAGTCGCCCGAAAACTCTATATCGTTGAGCTTGGTTATTTCCGCAAAGTAGCGTTCCCTGCCCGACAGCGAGGAAATGATTTCCGTGACCTCGCCGTTTTTTATGGTATAGATAGAAACCCTGTCAAGCTCGGTTACGGAAAGGTACGCAAGCGTTGCGGCAATCTGCAAAGCCATCTCGGCTTTTTTACCGTCGCCGAAGTCCATCGACTGGCTTACGTCGATATATATCTTAGTGTGAAGCTGCCTTTCGTCGAGGTACAGCTTTAAATACAGCGTTTCGAAACGCGCGTATGCGTTCCAGTCGATTTTCGTAATATCGTCGCCGGGCACGTAATTTCTGTAATCGACAAATTCGCAGGACGAACCGTACGTTCTGCTTTTGTGATTACCGCCGAATAAGCCGGCTATGTTGTTTTTAAGAACGCTTTGCAGCATTTCGATGCGCTGTAAAAACGTTTCGTCTATTGCGATATTTTTCATTGTACGCTATATGGCTTGCGCCGCGTCCGTGCGGCAAATAATATGAGTAGTAGCGGTGGCGGAATTATTCTTCCGCACCGTCGGTTTTCTTCTTTTTGGACTTGAAAAGCTTGCCTTTCTTTTTGGGCTCTTCTACCGGTGCTTCGGGTGCCGCGTCCGTTGCCGCGGGGGCTTCGGGGGCGGGAGTAGTATCGTCAAGCTTGCCCGTGCCTTTGTCCTTTTCGTTCTCGATTAACAGCTTGGTTATAACGTCGTCGACGGTAAGCTTTTCGTTTATCGCGGCGTAGTTTATCTTCATTCTGTGGCGGAGTACGGGGTACGCAAGCGCACTGATATCCTCGTAAGAAACGTTATATCTGCCCTCGATAAGCGCGCGGACCTTTGCCGCCGTTATAAGCGCCTGACCCGCACGGGGCGAACAGCCGTACTTGATATACTTTTTAGCCACGTCGCCGCTGTCTTCGAGTTCGGGGTGAGTACGCGCAACCAAACGCATTGCGTAGTACAAAACGTCGGGAAGTACGGGCACGGACTTTGCAAGCTCGCGCATCGACAGTATGGTTTCACCGTCGACTACCGCGTTTGCCGTTTCGTCCATGGTTATCTGCGTCATATTGACTATGTCCGCAAGCTCCTTAACCGAGGGGAAGCCCACTAAAAGCTTGAACATAAACCTGTCCATCTGCGCTTCGGGAAGGGGGTAAGTTCCGTCCTGCTCGATAGGGTTCTGGGTTGCGAGGACGAAGAACGGCTCGCTTATGTTATAGGTCTGGTTTGCGACCGTGACCTTATGCTCCTGCATTACCTCGAGCATCGCCGACTGCGTTTTGGGGGTTGCACGGTTGATTTCGTCGGCAAGCACCAAGTTCGCGAAAATGGGGCCTTTCTGGAAAACGGTGTTCATTTTGCCGGAAGCGTTCTTTTCGATTACGTTCGTACCCGTAACGTCCGAAGGCATTAAGTCGGGCGTGAACTGAATTCTCGAAAAGGGAAGCTTTAACGCCTTGCCGAGCGTTCTTACAAGCCTCGTTTTGCCGACGCCGGGAACGCCTTCCAAAAGGACGTTACCGCCCGCGATAATGGCGATTATGACGTTGTTAACGATATCTTCCTGACCTACCAAGTCCTTTGCGATTTCCTGCTTGATTTTGGAAACCGAACGGCTGAAATTTTCTACCTTTGCTTTATTATCCATTTTTAACCTCTTATTTTAATCCTCGTTTCCGCTTAAACCGCTGAAATAAGTGACCATTATATATTCCCATTCATCGCGCGAGATTGCACCCTCGTTCAAGGCTTCCTGCATACGGTCGTAATATTCCGCACGCACTTCGCCGCACTTTACAAACCCGAGTACGGGGTCGAAGAAAGGCGTGTCGTTTACGTTAAGATTACCGGGGCCTATACCCGTTGAAGGGTTCTCGGGATCTTCTTTGCCGTCGCCGGGTTTTTCGTTCGGATCTTTCTCGCCACCGCCCGTCGGCTGAAGCGAGAATATTTCATAAAGCTTTGCGATAACGTAAGCTTCTTCTTCTGAGTTGAGCGCCTGCTGTTCTTCGGAAATTCCGCGCTCGTTCGCATCCTTTACCGTGTTGCGGATTTCGTTGACCGTGTTCTGCACGAAGCTTGCAAGACTTGTCTGGGAAACGCCGTTTATAAGCACCGTCTTTAAACCCTGCAAATGTCCGACTACGCCCGACTTGAAATATGCGTCGGCTTTTTTGGAAGCGTTCACGTAATCTATAAGCTCGTCAAGCGCCGCCCATTCCCAGTCCGTAATATCCCGAGGGGGGTCAGCGGGAGGGGGGTCTTCGGTTTCCGCGAACACGGGCGGCACCGTGGTTGCAACGACGGGAATACATATAATTCCGACGAGAGCAACCGCCGCGCACAGCACGGTTGCGATTAAGTTTTTAAAGTGCAAGGCTTTGAGCGAGCTTGCGCCGAGGACCGCGATTGTATCGGCGCGCTGAATTTCGAATATTTCGCCGCTGTGTCCGCCGTAGGCAAGCGAGGTCTGAACTCTTTCGTTGAGGTTAAGCTCGCTGTCAAGCCGACGTGCTATTTTTTTATCGTCGGTGCGGAGAAGCAGAAAGGCAACGCCGCCTCCGATAATAAAGCCGCCGAGCGCAACAAATACGTAGTATAACCAGAACAGTTTAACCGCGTACAAACGGCAGGGCAGAAGCACGGCGTTGACCGCAATTAGTCCTGCGGCAAGCCCGACTGCTATGCACTTTATCAGTATGTGTAACCATACCTTTTTTTTGAATTTTAAGAAATTTGCATCCATAATTTGCTAAAAAGTTAACCCTTTATAAAACTGCTATGGCTATTCCGAAATTTCTTCGGAATAGCCTGCAATTTTAAATGATTTGTTTGTTACTAAGACAGTCGCGAAAATTAGTCGACAACTTCTTCCAATGTAGCATCACCATAGAATGAATCCGAGAAGCTAAACGAGCCGTCCCACTCTTCCGTGAGGGTTGCGGTACACTCCAAGCCCTCATCAACGTAGCTTAACGTATATATGCCGCTACCACCGGAAATAGTTACGTTTTCCATAGCATTGCCGTTAATAGTTAACGTAACTTCCGTAAGGTCAACGTTTGTACCAAACACAATCATGTTGCCATAATTTGACCTGCCCGAATACTCATAGTCGGAACCTGCAGGCACAGGAGTATAAGCCTTCAAGGTGCAAGAGCCGTAATACGTATCGTCAAACGTATAGTAGCCTTTTGCTCCCATCTCAACGGTTGCACAACCTTCTTCACCGTAATCATCATACAATACGACGAAGCCCTTTTCGTTTTTGGTTACGCTTGTGACCTCTTTTGCTTCGCCGCCAAGGCTGAGCGTTACGTTATCCTTATTTTCATCGAAGTAAATAAGTAATTCACCCATATCCAACTCGCCTTTGAAGTTGCCGTAGGTGGGTTTTTCTTCTTCGGCATAAGTTATCGTGAACGTTACCGCCGCACTTACTTCAACGTATAGGTTGGTGCCTGCAGTCAGCGTTACCGTGTAAGTGCCGTTTTCGTTAGTTACTTCCATGTCTTTTCCGTTAAGCTTTACGGTAAACGCCGCGCTTGCCGTAATAGTGAGGTTGCTTCCGGAAGTATCTGCTACGAGGTACGTGCCCGCGCCGCTTACAGTAGCCGTTGCCGTAATTACTTTATCTACGGGAGTGCCTTCAACAAATTCAAGTTCGGTTGCGCCCGCTTTGTAGCTCTTAATAACGGTAACTTTAACATTATCACGGCCGTTGGCATCACCGCCGTTTACAACTATATTGACGGGAGTGGTGTCGGCAACGGTAAGTTCGTAATAAGGAGAGTCTGCGTTTAAACCGCCTTTCCAACCAAAGTCGCCCATAATATCGTCGTTGAATCCTGCCGTAACTCCGTCTACTGTGTAGAGAAGCTGATAAGAAATATTTCCGCTCATACCAATATACGAAACGTTAATCATATATTCGCCCGCTTCGGCAGGGGTATAAGTAACGTAGAGGTTGTTGCCTGCCGGTACGATGTCAACTTCTAATTCGCCCAGACCGTTAAGCGTGTAAGGGTCGGTTTCAACAAAGCCCTTAGGCGCGGTGCCCAAGCCGACCGTAATCGAAACGCTTTCGGGCTTGGTTGCGTGTAAACTCTTGACGCCGACAATTCCGCCCTCTGCAAGATATACCGTAACGGCGCCGTTTTTAAAGTCGAGCAGTTTAGCATTTTCCGTAGTGGTGGGAAGGTCTGCGGTAAGTCCGGTATAAACCTCCAAATTCGCATCCGTGCAGTTGATGGTGTACCAACCTGCTTGGGTTGCCGCAAAGTGATAGAAGTTCTTTTTGAAGTCCGCCGTAGGCATAGTTGCCGCCGAGCCGTCGGTAGGCAAATCAACGTAGTTTACGAAATATTTGATAAGCGTATCTAAAAGAGTTGCGCCCGTTTTGTCGTAAACTTTAATTACTGTGTCGTTGCCCGTGCCTTCGATTTTAAGCTTGTAAGTTTCCAGAACTTCGCCGCCTTTAACCGCGTCTACGGTGTACGTATTAGTAGCTTTATCATAATTGGTAATTTCGACCGTGGGGTCGCCGTAGCCTTCGCCCCAGTACTGAGCCGCGCCTGAATCGTAAATCATATATTCTGCGCCGACGAATTCAAGGTAACTGTCGATAGCGAGCTTACCGGGAACGAAGTCGCCCGTCCTCTCATAGGCAACTATGCCGCTGATATTGCCGCCGGAAACGTTAATACCCGCAACGTTGCCTTCACCGTCGAGTCTTACGGAGAACACATACTGTCCGCAATAAATTATGCCGTATTTTCCATCGAAGCTCGGGGTGTTGCTGTCGTTCTTGCTTCCGTTGAATATATAATAGCATTCGCCGTCTTCACCGATGCTGACCTGAGTAAGCTTATTGTCGCTGCCCGCTGCGGGTTTATAAGTACCCTCGAGCGCGGAAACTGCGATAGGCGTTTCAAGCTCTGCAAAGTAGATAAGCGTACTGCTTGTATTATCAGGAAGAACGAACTTATATTCTACGCCGTTCTTATGCTGCAATTTATATACCTTGCTCTGATAAGTTATGTACAGCGTATCGAAGCTGCCGCCGAGGTAGTTATAAGAACAAGCGGTATCCAAAAATTCTATGCCGCTGTTTTCCCTGTCAAACGTAAGGGTGTAAGTGGAGTCAGCGAAAATTCCCGAGAACCAAGAGTCGGCGGGCAGAGGCTCGTTATAGGTAGCCTGAATAGCAATACCTACCTGCGCGTCTGCGGCAAGCTCTTCGTCGCACTTGAGGGAAATTATAACTTTTTCGCCCTCGTGTATATCGTAAACGTGGCTGTCCGCGGTCTGACCGTAACCGTATTTAGCACCGTCCTCGTCTTTGTCGGACGTGAAGTAGCATTTTGCACTGTTTACGCCCAAGCCGAGTGAAACGGTATACCTACCGTCGACAACTGCCGTATACGAGAAGTATATAACGCCCTTCTTGCCGAACTTTGCCGTGTCGGTAGCGTAACCGTCGTTGTCAACTTCAAGCTTGATTGCGTATTTCTTGCTTTCGCCGGGGTTTTTGTTTTCTTCCCACTTAGCGTAAATGACGGTATCGTCGTTAATGGGTGCAGTGAAGTCGAAAGCCGTAGTGAAGGCTGCGTCCTTATACCAGCCGAGGAAATCCCAAGCGTCCTCTTCGGGGTCTGCGGGCTTGGAAATCGTTGCGCCGAAGTCAACCGACAGCGAGTCGGGCGCGGTGCCGTGTCCGCCCATGTTATAGGTTACGCTCTGCTTTAAAGCGTAATCGCAGACGTCGCACTTGCCGTCCTTTCCGTCCGCGTTCGTTTCGTTGTTCTTTGCGTCTACGTGGTCCTGAATATCCTTTTTGTCGTCGCCGTCAACGCATTCTTCCCAGTGGCCTTCTTCACTCGAATGCCAAGTGTAGGAGTGCTGGTGTTCGTCGTTGTCCTTTTTACAAGCCGCAGTGCCGACAGCAGTCGCCGATACAGCCGCAAGAAGGAAAACGAGCAGTTTCTTGTTTTTCATATCTATCTCCTTTATATGATAAAAAATCAAAAACGTTGTTAAAAAATATTCAAAATTTATGCATAATTTCCAAATTTTATGTATAGCGCCTTGAATATTTGCAACTAATTTGCATAAATATAGCATAAATATTGAATAATGTCAAATAAATCGGGCTAAAAGCACAGCTTATATATATTAATAAAACTAATGATAGTAAAAACAGCTACTTATAATGCAGGGGCTTGGGGCGGTATTTGTGGGAATACCGCTCTTTTTTTGCGACTTGTTCACAAAAACGGGGCTATTCGTCGGCGGCAGGTAAAAATTTCCAAAATCTTGCGGAAAAAATAATTTTATTCAAAACATTGTGTTATCCGAATGAATAATGTATAATATTTTTTAACAACCGTTAAGAAGAAATTAATATGAGAATTGACGAAATACTGAAAAAGAAGAAAACGCTGTCGTTCGAGGTGTTCCCGCCCAAGAAGGAAAACGGCAACGATACGGACAAGCTGTTTGCAACCGTCGACGGGCTGAAAGCGCTTAACCCCGACTTTATAAGCGTGACTTACGGCGCGAGCGGAACGAACGCGCGGAGTGCGGCGGAAATTGCGGGCTACGTGAAAAGCGCGGGCGTCGAGCCGTTGGCGCACGTAACGGGCGGGCCTTCCGCGCCGAGCGATATAGACAGCCTTGCGGAAAAGCTGAAAACGTTTAACGTGGATAACGTGTTGGCGCTTCGCGGCGACAAGCCTGCAGAGTACGACAAGGAGTACTGCAAGCACTTTAAGCACGCTTCCGACTTGGAAAGCTACCTTAAAAAATACGGCTTCTGCATGGGCGCGGCTTGCTACCCCGAGGGACACGCGGAAAGCGCCACGCTTTACGACGACCTTGAAAATTTAAAGAAAAAGGTTGAGTGCGGCGCGTCGTTTTTCATAACCCAGATGTTTTTCGACAACGCTTACTATTACAGGCTTGTGAACGAAGCGAAGAGGGTTGGAATAAATATCCCCATAATCCCCGGCATTATGCCGTTAACGGGCGTCAAGAACTTTGCGAAAATAAAGTCGATGTGCGGAAGCACTATCCCTATCGAGTTCAGAAATATGATTGAGGTTTACTCCGCTTCTCCCGCCGCCATGCGCGAGGCGGGCTTGAATTATGCGGCGTACCAAATATCCGACCTTATTGCAAAGGGCGCGCCGGGTATTCACGTTTACACTATGAACCGCGCCGACACCGCGGCGGAAATCGTCGGAAGGCTTAGAAATATTATAGATGAATTCTTCAAAGCTGATTAATCAAATATATGCGTACCTCGGTTTCCGCGCTATGCAAAAAAGCGAACAGACCGACGCACTTATAGCGCAGTGCCTTGACGAGCTGAAAGGTATTGCGCATTTCCGTTATACCTATAAGTATTCCGAAACCGCGCCCGAATTTTTAAAGAGCGCGCCGTATGCGGAATACCTTAAAGGGAGTAGCGGACTTTTTATTGCGGTAATGACGCTCGGCGCCGAAGCCGACGCGAAGATAAAATTATACAGCCGCACGGACGCGGCTAAGGCGATAGTTTTCGACGCGTGCGCAAGCGCGTACCTCGAATACCTTTCCGACGAATACGAAAATGGCTTGGGCGATAATTTGTCGTACCGTTTCTGCGTGGGTTACGGCGGCAGCGATATTGCAGATTTGAGGTATATTTTCGATATCGTTAAGCCCGAAAAGATAGGGGTAACCCTTACTTCGGCAAACTATATGTTGCCTTCGAAGTCGATGGCGGGAATTGTCGCGGTTGGAAACGGTGCGGAAAAATCCTGCAAAAACTGCGTGATAGCTACGCACTGCGAATACTTAAAGAGAGGTGAAAAATGTTACCGTTAAACGGAGTAATCGTCTTTGACGGCGGTATGGGAAGCGAGCTTGAAAAGCTGGGCTTTACGGGTTCGCCCGAGGATTTGAATATCGACCGCCCCGAGGTTATTCAGGCGATACACCGCTCGTATTCGTGCGCGGACTGCATAATGACGAACACGTTCGGACTGAACGCGATTAAGTATAAGGGCAAGTATACCATTAAAGAGCTTGCTTTAAAAGCCGTGGAAAACGCGCGCGCCGCAGGCAAAAAGGTTTTCTTCGATATAGGTCCGACGGGCGCAATGCTGCAACCGTTGGGAACGCTATCATTTGACGAGGCGTACTCCGCTTTTGCCGAGGTTGTGGAAATTACCAAGGATATAGTAGACGGTTACGTTGCGGAAACATTTTCCGACTTGTACGAGATTAAGGCTTGCATACTTGCCATTAAGGAACACAGCGACAAGCCCGTGTTTGCAACGATGACCTTCGATTCCTCGGGCAGAACGCTGACGGGCTCTACCCCCGAACTCGTTGCCAACACCTTGGAAGGGCTTGGGGTTGACGCGCTGGGCGTGAATTGTTCGGCAGGGCCCAAGGAACTTGAAGGCGTGGTTATGCGGCTTCTGAAATGCAGCAGCGTGCCGGTTATGGTCAAACCAAACCGCGGACTGCCCGTATTGAAGGACGGTAAAACGCAGTACACTCTGGATATAGAGGAATTCGACTGCTATATAAAAAAGTTTATCGCAAACGGCGTTGCAATAGTCGGCGGTTGCTGCGGAACTACTCCCGAATTTATCGAGCGGATAAGCAAGTACAGCGGCAGGAAAATCAAGCGCCGCAAGGTCGAACGCGCGACGGTTATCAACTCCGCAACGAAGCTTGTAAACATTGATGGAGTGAAGATATGCGGCGAACGGCTGAACCCGACGGGCAAGAAAAAGCTTAAAGAGGCATTGCTGAACGGCGATTACGATTACCTTATTGACGAGGCGGTATCCCAAGCCGAAGCGGGCGCTGATATACTCGATTTAAACGTGGGGTTGCCTCAACTCGACGAAAAGAAGGTTATGGCGGAAGCCTGCAAAAAGATACAGGAATACGTAGACTTGCCGTTGCAGATAGATTCGTCCGATAGAGAAGCGGTTGAAGCGGGGGTGCGGTACTATAACGGTATTCCGCTTATCAACAGCGTGAACGGCGACGGGGAAGTAATGGACGCGATATTCCCGATAGCCAAGAAATACGGCGCGGTGGTTTTAGGGCTTACTATGGATAAAAACGGCGTACCCAAGACCGCGAAAGAGCGGTTTTTAATTGCCGAGCGCATTGTAAAACGCGCGGAAGAGTACGGCATATCCCGCAACAAAATAATGATTGACACTCTTGTGGTGACCGCGTCCGCAGAGCAGAAGTTAGTTAAGGAAACGGTCGAAGCGTTGCGGCTTGTGAAAAAGCTCGGCGTTAAAACCGCGCTGGGAGTTTCCAACGTTTCGTTCGGACTTCCCAACAGGGGACTTTTAAACAAGACTTTTTTAACGATGGCTATGACGTGCGGACTGAATATGCCGATAATGAATCCCCTTGACGGTGAAATGGTCGGGGCGGTAAAGGCGTTTGCGGTGCTTTCGGGCGAGGATATTAACGCGGAAAAGTATATCGGTATTTTCAAGGACTATGCGGGCGCGGCAAGCGCGTTAAAGCCTGCCGAAACCGAACATATTGCCGCGGCAAATCTTTACGACTGTATTAAGAAAGGCATAAAAAGCCAAGCCGCACACCTTTGCAAAACCGAACTTGAAGAAAAGGACGCAATGACGGTCGTAAACGATATACTCATTGCAGCTTTGCAGGAAGTGGGCAGGCTATACGACGAAGGCACGCTTTACCTGCCGCAGTTGGTCGCTTCCGCGGAGGCGGCAAAGTGCGCTTTTGAAGTGGTGACGGAAAAGCTGCCCAAGGGCGCGGCAAAAAAGCAAAAGGTTATGCTTGCGACTGTTAAAGGCGACGTTCACGACATAGGCAAAAATATCGTCAAGGTGGTTTTGCAGTCGTACGGGTACGAGGTTGCAGACCTCGGGAAAGACGTGCCGCCCGAAAGCGTTGCGGAAGGATATATAAAGCATAAGCCCGACGTTATAGGGCTTTCTGCGCTGATGACGACAACCGTCAAGAGTATGGAAGAAACTATCCGCATTCTGCGCGAAAACGGCTGTGACTGCCCCGTATTCGCAGGGGGTGCGGTACTCAATGAAGATATCGCAAAAAAAATAAGCGCGGACTATTATACCAAGGACGCGCTCGGATTTGTAAAGGTACTTGAAAAATTAAAGTAAAAGTTTTACGTCGGAGGATATATATGGAGTTTGAAACGCTTTGCCTGCATGCAGACGAAAACAAAAAAGACGAATGGGGAACGCTGACTATGCCCGTATGCCAGTCGGCGACCTTCGTGCATAAGGGCGTGGGAGTACCGTCCGAGTTCAGCTATTCGCGGCTTTCCAACCCGACGAGGGCGCACCTTGAAAACACCGTGGCAAGGCTCGAAGGCGGCGCGGCGGCAGTTGCCTTTTCTTCGGGTATGGCGGCGGTCACGACGGTTATGAAATTATTTATCGGCGGACATATTATTGCCTCGGAAGATTTATACGGCGGAAGTCTGCGCCTTTTCCGCAACGTCAATTCGGGCGAGGGTATGAGCTTCGATTTCGTCGATACCGGCGATATTGCGGGCGTGGAAAAGCTTATTAATAAAAACACCAAAGCCATATATGCGGAAACGCCGAGCAACCCTTTGATGCAGGTTTCGGACATTGCCGCGCTTGCCGACCTTGCGCATAAACATAATTTAATGCTTATAGTGGATAACACCTTTTTAACCCCTTACTATCAGCGGCCCATTGAGCTTGGCGCGGATATAGTTATTCACAGCGGTACGAAATATTTGGGCGGGCACAACGATACGCTTGCGGGCTTTGCGGTTGCGAAAACCCAAGAGCTTGCGGAAAAGATAATATATTATGCCAAGACGATAGGCGCGTGCCTTGCACCCTTCGACTGTTTTTTAATCGAGCGCGGCATTAAAACCTTGCCGCTTCGTATGGACGCAATTAACGACAACGCAAAGCATATTGCCGAGTGGTTGAAAAACAGAAGGGAAGTTAAAAAGGTTTACTATGCGGGCTTTAAAGACCACGCGGGATATGCCGTTTCCATAAAGCAGTCGACAGGCTTCGGCGGTATGATTTCATTCGAGGTGGAAAGCAAATCTCTTGCCGAAAACGTTTTAAGGAAGATTAAGGTATTCCAGTACGCCGAAAGTCTGGGCGGAGTGGAAAGCCTTATTACCTACCCCATGTTGCAGACGCACGCGGACGTTCCCAAGGACGAGAGGGAGCGGCGCGGAATAAACGACAGGTTTCTGCGCATTTCAGTCGGCATTGAAAATATCAAAGATTTAATTGAAGATTTAAGGCAGGCTTTCGAACAATGAAATACGATTTCGACAAGATATACGACAGAAAAAGCACCAACAGTTTAAAGTACGATTTTGCCGCCGAGCGCGGAAAACCAAAGGATATTCTGCCCCTTTGGGTGGCGGATATGGACTTTCAAGCACCCGAGGAAGTTATTGCGGAGATAAAGCAAAAAGCCGAGCACGGAATTTTCGGATATTCCGAGCCGGACGAAAATTACTTTAATGCACTGCATAGTTGGTTTTTAAACCGTCACGGTTGGAACACTCAACCGCATAATTTCGTTCTTACCTGCGGCGTAGTGTTTTCCATTTGCGCATTATTGAGAACGCTCACCAAAGAGGGCGACGCAGTCATAATATGCCAGCCCGTATATTACCCGTTCGCGCAGTCGGTTACAGATAACGGCAGAAAGCTTGTCGTGAGCGAACTCAAAAACGATAACGGATATTACACGGTTGACTTCGAGAACTTCGAAAAAAAGATTATCGAAAACGGCGTCAAGGTCTTTATCCTCTGCAATCCGCACAACCCCGTCGGCAGAGTGTGGACGAGGGACGAGCTTGCGCGTATGGGCGACATATGCCTTAAACACGGAGTATTCGTTATATCCGACGAAATTCACAGTGATTTCGTTTACGGCGAAAATAAACACACCGTATTTTCAACCGTGAAGAAGGAGTTTGAAAAGATAAGCGCGATATGCACTGCGCCCACCAAGACCTTTAATATTGCCGCCCTACACATTGCAAACACCTATATATACGACGGGGAAGTTCGCAAAAGGTTTATTGCCGAGCTTGACAGACAGGGTTACAGTCAGCCGAATATTATGGGACTTATTGCCTGTCAGGCGGCGTATACCCACGGCGCGCAGTGGCTCGACAGCTTGAAAAATTACCTTGACGGAAATATAAAGTTTATAAAAGATTACATTGAAGATAATATACCGTGCTTGTCTTTTTTGCCGCCACAGGGTACCTACCTTGCGTGGATAGATTGCAGGAAGCTTAACCTGAGCGATAGCGGACTTGAAAAGCTTATCGTGGAAAAGGCGGGGCTTTGGCTGGACGACGGATATATATTCGGCAAAGGCGGAAGCGGCTTCGAACGGATAAATTTCGCGTGTCCTAAATCGACCTTGAAAACCGCTCTCGAAAAACTTAAAAAAGCGATTGAAACTATAAAATCATAAATCGAAATATATCGAGGAGGAATTATTATGAAGGTATGCAACAGCGAGGCTATGAAGCTTATAAAGGAGCTTGAAGAAAGGAAAAAGCAGGTAATATATACCGAGGATAACCGAAGCAGAGTATCCTACAAGGAAGGCGAAGAAATGAAGCCGACTAAGTACGACTACGCTGCAACGCGCAAGGAAATTGCCGAAATAGACGAGCGGATAAGGAAGATAAAACACGCTCTGGCAAAGGCGAACTGCGCGGTTAAAGTGGATGACTTTAATATTACAATAGGCGAAGCACTCGTCTATCTTGCGCAGTTGAACGCGGAATATTCGAGGCTGGAAACGCTGAGCAGCTACGATAAGCTTGCAAGAAGAATTACCGCGAACGGAGTTTTAGAATACACCGAATGTCTTTACGACCCCGAAACGGCGGAAAAGGACCAGAAGGAAACCTATTCCAAAATCTGCAAGTTACAGATTGCAATAGACAGGGCGAACCTGACCAATTTTATAGAAGTTTAAAAAAGCTTTCCCTGTGTGCGTTCGGCACTTTGAGGTTTGGAGAAATTCCAAGGTTTTTTGCTGTTAAAGCTGCGGTTTATTGAAAAAAGTTAAAGCATATCTATTATCCTTTGTTAAATACCGTTTACGGTAACAATGTGCATTATATTTATTTTTAACAGACCGTCGTACGCGAAAACTTCGGGTTATTTTAATCCGCGTGCGGAAAAGTACAGGGTTATATCCGTACACTTTTTTTAAATATCGGAGCGGTGCAAAATTGTAAAATGTAAATTAATTTTGCGCCGTTTTTTCAAGCCCGAAAATGATTATTATTTTTATGCGTTTCGTTTGCAATTATTTTTTACTTTTTGTATAATGTAAAATGAAAAAAGTTTTGTTCAAGGAGATTTTAACATGGCATTGACGAAAAACAAAAAAGTTCTGGACTTTGTTGAAAGCAGCGCGGAGTTAGGTCAGCCCGACAGTATCGTCTGGATTGACGGTAGCGCGGCGCAGATTAAAGCCCTGAAGGAAGAAGCGGTTAAAAGCGGCGAGCTTATCAAGCTCAACGAAAATCTTTTACCCGACTGTTACCTCCACCGCACCAAGGTAAACGACGTTGCGCGTGTTGAGGACAGAACTTTCATTTCTACTTCCAAGAAAGAGGACGCAGGTCCCATAAACTACTGGATGGACCCGAGGGAAGCGCGCGAGCTTACGAACGAGATTGCACGCGGCTCGATGAAGGGCAGGACGATGTACGTAATCCCCTATTCGATGGGCGTCGTCGGCTCACCCTTTGCCAAATACGGTATCGAGGTTACCGACTCTATCTACGTAGTTCTGAATATGAACATAATGACGCGCGTAGGCAAAAAGGTGCTTGACGCTATCGGCAAGAACGGCGACTTTATAAAAGGCTTCCACGCAAAGTGCAACGTGGACGCGGACAAGAGATACATTATGCACTTCCCCGAGGAAAACTCGATTGTTTCCGTAAACTCTGCTTACGGCGGAAACGTTCTTCTCGGCAAAAAGTGCTTTGCGCTTCGTATAGCTTCCTACCTCGGCAAGAACGAGGGCTGGATGGCTGAGCATATGCTTAT